>CAMHKW010000105.1 GCA_946185835.1 uncultured Bacteroidales bacterium | reverse complement strand
TCATTCATAAATTCCCACTTCTCATCTGTGTTATCTGTTTCAATCCGTGTTATTTGTGGGAAACACTATACTATCTAACCTCTCGCAGCGCAGCGGTCTAACCTCTCACAGCGCTACGGTCTTTTAAACAAAAATTATAATTAATTATCCAAAAATCATTCATAAATTCCCACTTCTCATCTGTGTTATCTGTTTCAATCCGTGTTATTTGTGGGAAACACTATACTATCTAACCTCTCGCAGCGCAGCGGTCTAACCTCTAACCTCTCTCTCCGATGGTTCTTCGTGCAGAAAATATAAACAAGTATATAGGTCGTCAGCATGTGCTATGCGACTTGAGCTTGTCTGTGGGTCAGGGCGAGGTGGTCGGTTTGCTGGGACCTAATGGGGCGGGTAAGTCGACGCTGATGAAGCTTATCGTCGGGCTATGGCAAGCCGACAGCGGTGAGCTTGAGGTATGTGGGGTGAATATGCTGACAGACAGGGAGCGTGTGAAAAGCATGGTGGGGTATTTGCCCGAAAACAACCCTCTGTACGAGGATATGTATGTGGCTGAGTACTTGTCTTTCCTTCTGCGACTGAATGGCGTGTCCGGCTCAGCTCGGCGACATCGGGCAGACGAACTGATAACGATGGTGGGTTTAGAGCGTGAAGCCCGCAAGCATATCCGTGAGCTCTCGAAGGGTTATCGTCAGCGTGTAGGTTTGGCTGCCGCCCTTGTAGGTGACCCGCAGCTGCTCGTGCTTGACGAGCCGACGACCGGGTTGGACCCAAACCAGCTTGACGAGATACGGCAGCTCATCCGCAGGCTCGGTGAGAGTCGCACCGTCATCTTGTCGACACATATCTTGCAAGAGGTAGAGGCGATGTGCTCGAGGGCTGTCATCATCGCCGATGGCGAACTGCGGCACGATAGTAGCGACCTGAGTGACCTTGAAAACACCTTCCGCCGAGTGACGCAGACGAACGTCTAACAGCACGGCGTTCTTTTGAACAAAAATTATAATTAATTATCCCAAAAATTATTCATAAATTCCCACGTCTCATCTGTGCTATCCGTTTCAATTCGTGTCATCCGTGGGAGAAACACCATACTATCTAACATCTCACAGGCAGCTTTCTAAACTTAAGGGCACATCTAAAAATTCCACGTTTTAGTTGTCCCGAATAATAATTTAACATGGACACTTTTATTCTGCTTTCTATTTTATCTTGGCATCTTGCTGACTTTCATTCAGTCACAATGCCCGCATTGCTCCTTCCTTCAAGTCATCAATCTGCTCAAGATAAAATTAGAAATCAAAATAAAGCAATTTTTAGAAGTGCCCTTAACAATTATGGAATCAGAATTCGACATACGTAAGCAGATGACAGAAAAGGAGCAGGATAATGCTCTGCGTCCATTTACCTTTGCCGACTTTGCCGGTCAGACGAAGATAGTAGATAACCTTAAGATCTTCGTTGAGGCAGCTAAGATGCGTCATGAGAGTCTGGACCACACTCTGCTGTTTGGTCCTCCGGGCTTAGGTAAGACGACACTCAGTAATATCATTGCCAACGAGCTTGGCGTAGGTTTCAAGGTGACGAGTGGTCCTGTGCTCGACAAGCCCGGTGACCTTGCGGGGTTGCTTACTTCGCTTGAGGAGAACGATGTGCTCTTTATCGACGAGATACACCGTTTGTCGCCTATCGTGGAGGAGTATCTGTATTCAGCGATGGAGGACTATCGTATCGACATTATGATTGACAAAGGTCCTTCGGCACGAACCATTCAGATTGACCTCAATCGTTTCACGTTGGTGGGTGCCACCACTCGTAGCGGTCTGCTGACGGCTCCGTTGCTTGCGCGCTTCGGCATACAGTGCCACCTCGAGTACTACGATGCCCGGACGCTGACTCTGATAGTGGAGCGTTCGGCTCGTCTGCTCGGAGTCACGCTCGATGCACATTCGGCACAGGAGATAGCGCGTCGTTCACGTGGTACGCCGCGTATCGCAAACCGACTGCTCAGACGTGTGCGTGACTTCGCGCAGGTGAAAGGCAACGGCAAAATCGACCTCGAGATAACACGCTATGCACTTGAGGCGCTCAACATCGACACCTACGGACTCGACGAGATCGACAACAAACTGCTCAACCTCATCATCGACAAGTTCCGCGGTGGACCTGTGGGGCTGAACACCATAGCGGCAGCAATGAGCGAGGATCCGGGAACGATAGAAGAGGTATATGAGCCATATCTGATTAAAGAAGGCTTCATCAAGCGCACTCCTCGCGGTCGTGAGGTGACAGAGCTTGCTTACAAACACCTTGGCAAAATCCCATGGTCGCAAGTCACTGACCCGACCTTATTCTAAAAGACATGCTTATGTTGATATAGAGACGAGTCACTGACTTGTCTCTTTTCGTAAATAGGGAGTGTAGGGCAGAGCTTTATACTGACTGTTCTGACAATGGAATCTCACGCCGGTGACACAGATTTTGTGGCAAAACGGTCTTGTGAATACTCTTTTATTATTTTCATTCGTCCCTTTAGTATAAATTTTTAAAAGCGCAGTTGCAAAAATGTATATAATAAGAAGTTACCTTAATGGGAATTAAGACCTTTAGTACTTTGTTATTTGCGGATATACTCAATTATGCATACCTTTGCGGCAGA
>CAMHKW010000104.1 GCA_946185835.1 uncultured Bacteroidales bacterium | reverse complement strand
CCCCCCCCCCCCCCCAATCCCCGCAATCCCGTCATCCCGAAAAAAAACCTCGCAATCCCGTCATCCCCGATATTTTGCCAATATGTTTGCTCAATTAAAAAAAATACCGTACCTTTGCGCCAAATTGGGATTTTGTAAAGCTATAGCCCGATATTGATAAACAACATCAATCGAACAGAATTATGAAACGTCCATCTTTGTTATTGTTAGCGATAGCTGTTGCATCATTGCTGTCGGCTGCACCTCGTCAGATGAGTGAGATATTGCGTGCGGCGTCTGCCGTATTACCTTCCACTACCACCTCCCGCCGTTGCATGCCTTCGTCGCAGCTGTCGTCCGCCAATGGGGTCGCCATGTCGACCGATGCCTATTATGTCGTCACCCCGGCATCAGGAAAAGGGTTTGTCATCGTGTCGACCGACGACCGCATGCCGCTTATCCTCGGCTATTCCACCACCTCTGCTTTCGATGCCGACATGCCCGAACATGTGCGCTGGTTCTTGTCGAGCTATCAGCATTCCTACGAGCTGATGCTCAGCGATACCGACGATGCTGCCGACCGCTTCCCGATGAGCGCCGTAGCTGCCACCGTCGACTCGGTAGGTCCGCTGCTCGGCAACATACACTTCGACCAAGGGGCACCTTTCAACCGCCGCTGCCCCGGCAATGGCAACAGCCGCTGCCTCACCGGATGCGTCGCCACCGCCATGGCACAGGTGATGAAATACTACGAATACCCACGCGTCGGCACCGGCTCGTTCACCTTCACACCCGCCGCCACCGGCACTCAGATGACCGTCGACCTGCAGAAGCTGCCCTTCCGATGGGACCTCATCAAAGACGACTACACGACCTATACCGACGAAGAAGGCAATGCCGTGGCTGAGCTGATGTTAGCAGCAGGAGCTGCCGCAGGCGTCACCTACAACTTCGACGGCACCTCAGGCAACTACGACAAGGCTTGCCAGGCTCTGAGCAACAACTTCAACTACACCAATGCACGCTACCTCAGAGCCACCGGCGACATACGACCATTCGACGACTGGATGCGCACCATCGTAAGCGAACATAACAACCGCCGACCCGTCATGTTCGCAGGTGCTCCCTCTACCGACGGACACGCCTTCGTCGTCGACGGCTACAAGACATCCGTTCCCGGCATCAGCGACGACACCTACTACGACGACGTAGTCGAGAAAGACGTACTCTACCACATCAACTGGGGATGGAGCGGAAATTTCGACGGATGGTTCTATATCGGACACTTCAAACCCTCTGACGACTACGACAACTTCTCGGGCTACCGATGGGAGATGATATACCGTATCGCACCCGGTAGCGGCACCGACATCGAACAACTCGGCAACACCCCATCCGGCAACTCTACCATCTACAACCTGCTCGGACTGCCCGTCAGCAAACAGCAACTGCTCAAAGGGCATATCTACATCCAAGACGGCAAGAAATTCGTTTTCTAAAAACTCTAAAGCATCTAACGCATCTATCAACTCTAAAGCATCTATAACATCATGAAAAAAGTCTTTCTTCTCTCACTGTTAGCTCTCACGCTCTTCTCTTGCTATAACCCTAAGAACGAGCCTTTTGCCATGCAGTACACGCACCGCAAAGTCATCGACTTGGACGTACTAAGCAACGAGTGGCGCTATTCGAGCCAAGAAAACAACAACTACTTCGTGGCTCAGTTCAAAATAGACGACATCAACTCCGACGTCTACAACAACGGCATCGTGCAGGTCTACCGCGAGTACGACACCGGCACCAACAACGCCACACAGATCCTGCTGCCTTACGTTCATCATAACGAAGAGTATCTGGGCGACGACGAGAACGGCAACCAGATATGGACGTTCTACACCGAGACCGTCGACTGCGACTACGGGTACGGACTGCTTAACATCTACTACACCGTCAGCGACTTCGAATACGAGCTCAACAACTCGTATATGCCCACCGACATGCACTTCCGTGTAGTATTACTCTGGTAACCGCCTCCGCTCGATGGACGACACCATGCTCTTCATACGTGAGCACCGCGACGACGACGTCATGCGCCTCGCACTACAGCAGAAGCAGTATCCCGACGTGGATATTGCTTTTGCTTTGCGACAGATAGAGGGCTACCAAACGGCACGACGCAAGCTGCCTCATATAGCAGCCCTCGAGGACTGGCACTACCCGCGACATCTCTCACTCGAACAGTGTTCGTCCGATGCCACCGCCGACTACAAAACCCGGCGCCTTGCCGCCGTAGCACGCCGACTCTTCGGCACCGACAGCGTCGACACCACCGGAGGCATGAGCGTCGACACCACCGAAGGCATGGGCATCGACACCCTCGTCGACCTCAACGGTGGCATGGGCATCGACACCATGGCACTGAGCCGACTCGCACGGCACACCACCTACGTCGAACGCGACGAAGAGCTGTGCCGACTCGCACGGCATAACTTCCCCATAGCGGGCTGCGACATCGACGTGGTATGTGGCGACGCCACCGACTACCTCGGCACACTCACACATGTCAACTGCCTCTACCTCGACCCCGCACGACGCAACAGCAGCGGACATAAGGTGTTCCGACTGCAAGATGCCGAACCCGACATCACCACACTCTACCCCACCCTCATCGCCAAGGCGGACATCCTGATGCTCAAGCTCTCACCTATGCTCGACCTCACCGACGCACTCCGACATCTGCCCCACGCTCGCGAAGTCGACCTCGTCGCCGTCAAAGGCGAACTCAAAGAGATACTCATCACCTGCTGCCACCAACAACCCCCTCGACATCTCGACATCACGTCATCTCGTCATCTCGAAGAACAACCCCCTCGCCATCTCGACATCTCGTCATCTCGACATCTCGAAGAACACCCCCCTCGTCATCTCGACATCTCGTCATCTCGTCATCTCGAAGAACAACCCCCTC
>CAMHKW010000103.1 GCA_946185835.1 uncultured Bacteroidales bacterium | reverse complement strand
CCATTGCCGCAATCAAGACAATGTTTCATTTGCTACAATGTCCGGCGTACCCTGAGGTCGAGATGTCGAGATGACGAGGGGGGTGTTCTTCGAGATGACGAGATGTCGGGATTCCGAGATGACGAGGGGGGTGTTCTTCGAGATGACGAGATGTCGAGATGACGAGATGACGAGGGGGTTGACATGAGACGAGTCGCAGCCTCGTCTCTACGTGTCGTGGGTGACGAGGGGGTTGTTCTTCGAGATGACGAGATGTCGAGATGACGGGATGACGAGGGGGGGGTGTTTCCGAGATGTCGAGATGACGAGATGTCGAGATGACGAGGGGGTTGTTCTTCGAGATGACGAGATGACGAGATGTCGAGATGACGAGGGGGTGGTTCTTCGAGATGACGAGATGTCGAGATGATGATGGGGTTGTTCTTCGAGATGACGAGATGACGTGATGTCGGGGTGATGCAAAGGCGGCAATACCATTGCCGCAATCAAGACAATGTTTCATTTGCTACAATGTCCGGCGTACCCTGATGTCGGGAAGTCGGGATTTCGAGGGTTGTTTTTTTTCGGGATTCCGAGATGACGAGATGTCGAGATGTCGAGATGACGAAAAAAAGAGGCGGCAAGCGGGTTGCCGTCTCTTTGGTTTGACATTGCTGCCAGAGGTTATTTCACTTCCATATATTTAGCCTTTTTCACTTCCATATATGGCGTGTTAGCCTTCTTTGTCTGACAGCCTTTAGCCTTTTTTATTTGACTTCTTCGAAGTCGACGTCGGTGACGTCGTCGCCTTTGGAGCCGTTGCCGTTGCCGGTGTTGTTGCCTTGTGCTCCGGTGAAGTCTTGCGGGTTGCCTGCGTTCTGTGCACCTGCGGCGTTGTACATCTCGGCTGATGCTGCTTGGAAGGCGGCTGTCAGTTCGTTGACATAGCGTTCGCAGCTGTCTGCGTCTTTCTTTTCGTATGCCTCTTTGAGGTTTTTGAGAGCTGCCTCGATAGGAGCTTTCTTGTCGGCGGGTATCTTGTCGCCAATCTCTTGCAGCTGTTTCTCGGTTTGGAAGATCATCGAGTCAGCTTTGTTGAGTTTGTCGACGCGCTCTTTCTCTCTGCGGTCGGCTTCGGCGTTGGCTTCGGCTTCGGCTTTCATACGTTTGATCTCGGCTTCGCTCAGTCCGCTGGATGCCTCGATACGTATCTTCTGCTCTTTGCCCGTAGCTTTGTCTTTAGCGGTGACGTTGAGGATGCCGTTGGCGTCGATGTCGAAGGTGACTTCGATCTGCGGTTCGCCGCGTCGTGCCGGCATGATGCCATCGAGATGGAAGATACCGATTTGTTTGTTTTGAGCTGCCATGGGTCGTTCGCCTTGCAGCACTTTGATCTCTACCGACGGCTGGTTGTCGACAGCGGTGGTGAAGGTCTCGGTCTTCTTGGTAGGTATGGTGGTGTTAGCCTCTATCATCTTGGTCATCACTCCTCCCATGGTCTCGATGCCGAGTGAGAGCGGTGTGACATCAAGCAGCAGCACGTCTTTCACTTCGCCTGTGAGCACGCCGCCTTGTATGGCTGCACCCACTGCTACTACCTCGTCGGGGTTGACGCCCTTGGACGGTGTCTTGCCGAAGAACTTCTCGACAGCCTGTTGGATGGCAGGGATACGTGTCGAGCCTCCCACGAGTATGACCTCGTCGATGTCGGAGGTTGAGAGTCCGGCGTTCTTCAGGGCTGTGCGGCAAGGAGCTATGGTGCGTTGTATCAGGTCGTCGATGAGTTGCTCGAACTTAGCACGTGTGAGCGTCTTAACAAGGTGAGCAGGTACTCCGTTGACGGGCATGATATAAGGCAGGTTGATCTCCGTAGAGGTGGTGTTCGACAGCTCTATCTTAGCTTTCTCGGCAGCCTCTTTGAGTCGTTGCATTGCCATCGGGTCTTTCGAGAGGTCGGCACCTCCGTTGTCGTTTTTGAACTCCTGAACGAGCCATTCGATGATACGGTGGTCGAAGTCGTCACCTCCGAGGTGAGTATCGCCGTCGGTAGCCTTCACTTCGAAGACGCCGTCGCCGAGTTCGAGGACCGAGACATCGTGTGTACCGCCACCGCAGTCGAACACTACTATCTTCATGTCTTTGCCGGCTTTGTCGAGTCCGTAGGCGAGGGCTGCAGCTGTAGGCTCGTTGACGATACGTCGAACGTTAAGTCCAGCTATCTCGCCTGCCTCTTTAGTTGCTTGCCGTTGTGAGTCGTTGAAGTATGCAGGAACGGTGATGACGGCGTCGGTGACTTCTTGTCCGAGGTAGTCTTCGGCGGTCTTCTTCATCTTCTGCAGGATGATAGCCGAGATCTCTTGTGGGGTGTAGAGACGTCCGTCGATGTCGACACGTGCGGTGTTGTTGTCGCCGCGCACTACCTTATAAGGCAGACGTGCTATCTCTGATTGCAGCCGGTCGTAGGTCTCGCCCATCAGTCGTTTGATAGAGTATACAGTCTTCGTAGGGTTGGTGATGGCCTGACGTTTGGCGGGGTCGCCTACCTTACGTTCGCCGCCGTCGATGAAGCCGACGACCGACGGAGTGGTGCGTTTGCCTTCTGAGTTGGCTATCACTTGAGGTTCATTACCTTCCATTACTGCCACGCATGAATTGGTGGTTCCAAGGTCGATTCCAATAATCTTACTCATAGTTGTATCGTTTTTTTAGTTAATATTACTGATTTGTGTTGTTGAGCATGTCGCTCGCTGTGTGATAGTCAAACCTTGTGCCAATCTGTGATGTGTCATGTTTTTCTGCCAAAATGGCAGGGATTTTTAGATTTCGGGATTGCGGGATTGCGAGGGGGGCGTTTTCGGGATAGCGGGATGATGCAAAGGCGGCAATACCATTGCCGCAATCAAGACAATGTCTCATTTGCTACAATGTCCGGCGTACCCTGATGTCGGGGTTGCGGGATGGCGGGATGGCGAGGGGGTTGTCATGAGACGAGTCGCAGCCTCGTCTCTACGTGTCGTGGGTGACGAGGGGGTTGTT
>CAMHKW010000102.1 GCA_946185835.1 uncultured Bacteroidales bacterium | reverse complement strand
TTTCTTCCATACGAGTCGTCCTTTTCTAACTTTATATCTTATATATGTAATCCACCTTGGGGAAGGTTCAAGGAGTACGCCTATACCATTGGAATAAATGAAAATAATGAAATGAAATGTAAATGTGGAGCTTGTGGAGAAATCTTTTCTATTACTAATAATACATTATACACATTGTGTCCACATTGTTATACACAGAATCAGATACAAGCTCTTACTGAGCCGTACATTAAGCCTCATTTGAAATAAATTAGCCATAAATTAGTCATCCATTATCATTTACGTTAATGTGTGTGGATAACTATAGTATAATACGTTTATTATCTGTCGTGTGAAAATTAAATTAAACTTAATTATAATATTATGAAATTCAAATTTTTATCAGTGCTGCTCGTTGCAGCTGTTGTGTTGGCAGCATGCCAGCAGAAGGAGTTCCGTACGGTATATCCTGAGGAGACTCCGGAACTCACAGGTTCAATAACCCAGAGCGAGGTGCTCTATGGTACCGACTCGCTTGATGTGACGGTCAGCGTCAAAGCTGTCAAGACTCCGCTCTCGACTCTCACCATCATGCTTACCTGCGGGGAGCAAGAGAAGACCAAGAAAATCTCGGAGTCGGTGGTACGTACCAAAGGCTATGCCTACGACGGGAGCTTCCGTTTCGCGGTGCCTTTCTTGTCAGGTATGACAGATGGCGCCCCCATCCGCGTGTATCTGACCGCCGAGAACGTTGAGGGCTGCAAGGCTCAGACCGTCCTCTCGGGCTGCACCGGACATAGCCCTGCCATCCCGACGCTGTATATCATGCCGCCGACCATCGACTACAAAGTCATTGGCAAAGGCAAGCAGATGACCAAAGAAGGTGAACTGTTTGTGGCATACGACCTTGCCTTCCCTAAGCATTTCGAGTTCCTGCTCGCGACTGTGGGTACTAAGTTCGGACGTATCGACTGGACGCAACCCGTGTTCGGACTTGTCGACGGTGAGATAAGTCTGATAACCGAGGATATGTTTACACAAGGTCTGGCAACAGCCATCACCATCGAAGACGACGAGAAAGAGTCGATTGACACCGTCATCTTCAACCCCGTCACCTTCGAGCTTACCTATGGCGGCAAGGTGGCAATGCCTGTCTCGAAAATAGATGTCAACACCGACCTTGAGGAAGCTCCGAAGTACATCTCTTCGTCGTCGGTGGCTAAGAAATATCGTGGAGCCAAGGTCTTCTTCGCCAAAGACTCGGAAGTCGAGATAGAAGGCGCCGTCAGTGTGGCAGATGCCTATAACCTCGACTATATGGAATATGTGTCAGGCAACACCGTTAAGTTCCTTGGCGAGACGGGCATGTACTACCTCTCGTATCGTGTCGAGTCCGACTACTTCGTAGTAGAGCCGCTATACGAACTCACAGCTCCGGAGGTGATGTATGTGTGCGGAGTGGGCTTAGGGCATCCTTGCAAGACTGCTGAGGCTACCTCGGGCTGGGGCTTCGACTCGCCCGACCAGAACTTCGTGGGACGTACCATAGCACCGCAGGTTTATCAGTTTACACTCTACATGAAGAACGGCGAGAATGCCGACTACGACGACTATGGCTCACTCAACTTCAAGTTCTTCCATCAGCACGGCTGGGGTGGCGAAGAAGCAGGTAATAACTACGAGCAGATAGGACTTGGTATCTACGGCTCACCCGGTATCACCAAGAAAGATGGTACTACCGATGCCGAAAAGGGCAACTGGATAGCTACCACCGACCCCATCGACGGTGTATACCGTATCACGCTCGATGTGAACAAGAAAACTACAACTTACGAGAAGATAAGATAAGGCTGAATAGTGTGATTTGTCTTACCAAAGGACATGAACAAATATCATATTCTCATACTCGCAGTAGTGTTGCTTGTGGCATCTTGCCACGAGCAACCTACTGTCTGTCATGAGTTTTTTGTTTATAACACCTCGGCCGACACTATCTTGGCTGAGGTGCAGCCATTCGGCGGTACAGGGTGGAGCGAGCCTGTTGTCATAGCACCTGATACTTGCCTGATAGTATACGAAAAACGTCGAGCATTGACAACACCCGATAGCATCTTGTCAGCCGTTAGAATCACCAACATACAGGGTGACGAACTCTACACGCAGCAACCATTCGACTCACTGCGTTGGACAACACACCTCTATTACCTGCTCGTCCGTCGGCAACGGCAATTGGAATATCTAAGCCGGATACTGACATGGTAATGTCGAACTATCAAACTAACTATAATGAATTGCAGTATTTATATAAACGATAATCGTTGCGCACTGTGACAAAATACTTTATTACTTGCGGTATTTACAGAGTTTCGTTTTTAATTTTATTTTAATATTTGTCTAATATTCGGGGCATTTTGTTAATATGCACAAAGTCAGCATGTTGTTTGTTTGAGACAGGTTTGTGACAGGAGCTACACAGGATCTACACAGGAACATGACAGGAGAGAGTTGCAGTTGATATGTTGAAAAAGAGGATATTAGAAGGGTATGTGAAAATGTCGCGAATATAAAAGTAGAATTAAAATTATGAATCAATAATGATGTATACTACATCGCAGTTGACATATAATGAGTATATGTTTAATATTACCGGTGAAGATTTGATGTTTGAAGCTGAGGCATTGTCACCAGGGGATATTTGTGCTGTAAGATCAATCGGTCGCGAGCAAGGGTGCTCGCGCTCCAAATTGTCATCAGGGGATATTTGCGCTGTAAGATCAATCGGTCGCGAGCAAGGGTGCTCGCGCTCCAAATTGTCACAAGGGGATATTTGTGCTGTAAGATCAATGTATCATAATTAGGTTATTGTAGGTATGATGAATCTTCTGATATATTATCTTATTTGCACGGTGATATTGAAACATGAGGTTGCAGACTATTTGCGGCAGTATTCAGAAGCGCAGTGTGATTTCTATGAGACGTATTACGATAAAGATATCTACATAGATGGTTTATTTTTTGTCCAAAACAGTACACCACATGAAATCTTCTTCAAATATCAGTATT
>CAMHKW010000101.1 GCA_946185835.1 uncultured Bacteroidales bacterium | reverse complement strand
CTCCTTCGTAATATTTCGGCTTGTATTTTAAGGACTGAAATATCTTAGGATTATGTGTTGTAAGACCATCATCATCTATTTCGGTTGTTCCGGAAGAAAAGACATGATGTATGCCTATTTCAAGAGTATCTTGAAACTTAATTAGCCCAAATAAAGATTCTGCCGGAAGTAAATTATCTTGGCGATTTGTAATATTTCTCACCGAAGGGAAATAATGAATGTTAGGTGGGAGGACCAAAGTGTCGATATCAATAAGTTCTGTCGTCTGGTCGTGTAGCAAGGCTATATTGGTTGCTTTAGAGAAGTCTACTTTGTCGTAGTGCTTGAGCGAACATGTTGTTGAATCATAGTAAATGGCATCTACTACTGTATAAGAGTTGCCACCAAACTGCACATTCGCCGGTACAGCGATACGAACAGAATCATAATAGGTCACTTTCACCTCTTTCTTATCGGAGTCAATTATAGTATAACCTATTCCGTTATCTCTAAAATCGTAAGCCGCGAACAGCGACTCCGCAATAGCAAACGACACTAATAATATCAACTTAAACCTTTTCATAAAATCACGTTTTACTAATTTCAGTCTGCAAAATTAACAAATATATCCGACATACGCAAATCAGTGACTTTTTTTTAAAAAGAAGCACAATTCCCAACACATTTTGCTTCTTGCCGAGATAATTTCGCGGACTCTTTCATTAGCCTTCTTCTACTAAGATTAAAATCATTTTTACACAATTATTTGTGTGTTCAAAAAAAAAGTATTACCTTTGCACGCTTTTTTGCGGGAAGTACGATTTGTAGTACTCTTGCGAGAGGCATAATCGGGTTTGGCAGCATTATGCCAAGCACTAATATTAACTCAATCAATTCAATTAACAGATGTTAAATCATTACGAAGCCGCTTTCATCTTAACTCCCGTTTTGTCTGAACAGCAGATGAAGGAAGCGGTTGACAAATTCGAGAATCTTCTCAAGGAGAATGGTGCCACCATTCTGAATCGTGAGGAGTGGGGTTTGAAGAAATTAGCTTACCCTATCCAAGGCAAGACAACGGGATTCTATGCCTTACTGCAATTTGATGTAGAACCGGCCGTTATCGCAACCCTCGAAACAGCTTTCCGTCGCGACGAAAAAGTACTGCGTTTCCTTTCGTTCCGCCTCGACAAGTACGCCTTTGAGTATGCAGAGAAACGCCGCAATGTTAACCTTAAAAAACAAGAGGAGGCTTAATTATGGCAGCAGAACAAGAAATTCGCTATCTGACCCCGCAACAGACCGATCAGAAGAAAAAGAAGTATTGCCGTTTCAAAAAGAGCGGTATCAAATACATCGACTACAAAGATCCTGAGTTCCTCAAGAAGTTCCTCAACGAGCAAGGCAAGATACTGCCTCGTCGTATCACCGGTACCTCTCTGAAGTTCCAGCGCAAGGTAGCCCAAGCAGTGAAAAGAGCACGCCACCTGGCATTGCTCCCATACGTAACCGACATGATGAAATAATACGGAGGACTGACTATGCAAGTAATACTTATTCAAGACGTAGCCAACCTCGGCTATAAGAACGACATCGTTAAGGTAAAAGACGGCTACGGTCGCAACTACCTTATTCCTCAGAAGCTCGCAGTGATAGCAAGCGAAGGCGCAAAGAAACAGCTCGCCGAGAACCTCAAGCAGCAAGCTCACAAGCTGGCCAAGCTGCGCGACGACGCTCAGGCTCTTGCCACTCAGCTGCAGGCAGTACGCCTCACCATCCCGATGAAGGCAAGCGAGAATGGCAAGATCTTCGGCTCGGTAACGAACCAGCAGATCGCAGAAGCTCTGGAAGCTATCGGCATCAACATCGAGCGCAAGCTCATCGCCGTCGAGCCCGTCAAAGAGCTGGGCGAAGGCAAAGCTATTGCCAAACTGCATCGCGAAGTGAAAGCTGAAATTGCCTTCACCGTCGTAGAAGCTAAAGAAGAAGAATAACACCACTCGAACGTTCGCCACACAGCGGACATTCAATAAAAAACAGAAATTATGAAAAAAGGTATTCATCCTGATAACTATCGAGTAGTAGTGTTCAAAGACATGTCCGACGGCACACAGTTCTTCAGCCGCTCGACAGCTGCTACCAAAGACACTATCGAAATTGATGGCGAGACATATCCCCTCATCAAACTCGAGATTTCGAACACCTCGCACCCCTTCTACACCGGCAAGTCGAAGCTTGTCGACACAGCAGGTCGCGTTGATAAGTTCATGTCTCGCTATGGCAACCGCCATAAGAAATAATTAGGCGCAGCCTAACCCACTTCGTTATGCCGAAAGATTACTCTTTCGGCATAACTTATTTGCAAGAAGGACGAAGTTTTAGAAATATAGCGACACTCATTGGTGCAATAGTTGCAGGGAAAGGAACTCCTTTTAAAATTTATTATTATGGAAACGGGTACATCAAGTAAATTACATTTGACTATATTTTTTTGCATTATGTGCTTTATGTCATGCACTAACATCTTCGAGAAAGACATACCTAAAATATTGTGTGTCAGTGACGCTACCGTATGGTCATCAAAAAGATACGAAGTACAAGGAATTGGAGAATGGTACATTATAGAAAGTTATTTTTTATCCCCAAGCACCGCACAAAAATTAAAACAAACAATGAAGTTCTCACCATACGACGGCATGGTAAAACATCCTGCATTAGAAAATTACTATTGGATTGACTGGCAACCTCTTTCGACAGATTCACCTAATTACGACATATTATTAGAAAGTGTAAATTTTGCCACTGAAAATGTGGTGGTATCAGAATATAAAACATGTTGTAATAATAATACCGGATACTACAGCCTTTTAACAAAGGATTCTACTGAAATAAATGACTCTTATTATGAAAAAACCGCCGTTGTATTTGATACTATAACAAATAAATTGTTTATATGTAATTATCACTATTGACAATTTGTCAGAACCTGTTGAAGAATCAGATTACTATAACCTGCCGTTAAAAAATGGCATATTTATACATTCCACTTTGACATCCACTAATAAAGTCGGAATTCTTACA
>CAMHKW010000100.1 GCA_946185835.1 uncultured Bacteroidales bacterium | reverse complement strand
ATTCTGTCTATGGATCAGCAAAGTCTGCCCTTGCAAGTTTTATGCACTATTGCAACAAAGAGGTAACGCCGACTAAACAAATACGTTTTAATGCTGTACACCCAGGTATGGTACAAACAGAATTAGTCGAAAATCTCACATTTACTCAAGAAGAACTCCAAAAAGATATGCTCAGATATCCAATGAAGAGATATGGTACCCCGCAAGATATTGCATATTCTATTATATACTTGCTTTCTGATGCCGCCTCGTGGGTTACCGGAACGAGTTTGATTATTGATGGTGGAGTGCTAAATCGTATTTAAGAAACAATAACAATCCAATATTTTGGCTATGCCTTTCTTTAAGTTTGAAAATATCAAAATCTCAGCTATGTCGGCTGCTGTTCCACGTAACAAAGTAGACATAGATTCTTTTTCTAATCTATTTGGGAATGAGAAGGTGCAGAAATTCCAAAACAGCACAGGTATTTATTCGCTCCGTAAAACGGTAGAACATCAGACCGCTTCTGATTTGGCTTACGCTGCAGCTGTTAATCTATTGGCTAATAAAGACGTAAGCAAACAAGAGATTGGAGCTTTGATATTTGGTTCGCTATCACCTGACTATCGTCGACCAACGACTGCATGCGTGTTGCATAAAAGATTGGGGTTGTCGAAAGATTGTGCTGCGTTCGATATTAGTTTAGGTTGCTCTGCATTTGTGTATGGCATCACCTCTGTTTGTTCGCTTATGCAGACTTCAAATATAAACAAAGCGTTGCTTCTTGTCGGTGAAACAGTATCTAAATTTGCTAATCCTCAAGATAGCTCTATGGCAATGCTTTTTGGAGATGGAGGTGCAGCCATTCTACTCGAGAAAGACAACACGACTTTACCAATCTATTCTTGCTTGAAAACCGACGGAACAGGTTATCAGGCAATTATTGCTCCGGCTGGCGGCATGAGAAACACATGCCCTTCGGCGAAAGAATATACTGACGAAGATGGTATAGTACGAAATCTCTATAATAGTCACATGCAGGGAGCTAATGTTTTTGCCTTCTCTATTTCAGAGGTGCCCAGAACAATTAAGGATTTTTTATCTAAAACAAACCAAGGCATAAATGACTACGACTGTATTGCATTGCATCAAGCCAACAAGTTTATTCTACAGATGATTGCAAAAAAACTAAACGCGGATTGGGTGAAATTCCCGATATGTTTAGACAGATATGGCAATACGTCTGCCCCGTCGATACCGATGGCTATATGCGATAGATATGGGATGAGCAACGCTATGAATGATATCTATATCCTCGCTTCCGGATTCGGAGTGGGATTGAGTTGGGGAGTAAGCTCCTTTCATGTCAGCTGTGCAGATATTTACCCAATAATTGAAACAGATGAGATATTCACAGAAGGAATAATCAACGGTATAAATGATTTTATCAAAGACTGAACAACAATGCTACGAGTAGGTGATATATATGAAACGACCTTTATTATTACTCGTTTGCAAGAGCAACAATTTATGGATTTGACGGGTGACGTTAATCCGATACACCTGAATGCCGATGCTGCTCGAGCAGAAGGCTACCAAGCGCCAATAGTTCACGGAATGTTAGTAGCCTCAATAATCGGAAAAGTGATAGGGATGGAATTTCCCGGGCAAGGGACGGTGAATATTCATCGTGCTTTTGATTTTATCCGTCCGATGTTTGTTGACGAGAGATATATTCTCCGTCTCAGAATTACAAATATCGATATAGCCACCCATATTGCCGAAATGAAATTCTCAATCAAAAATAGTAATAACAAGGTATGTTTGACAGGTTTTACGCGCATAAAGAATGGCAGAAAATTCGCCGATTGATAACATATATCGAAGAGGAAGACGTTGAGATTACAACGCTTGAAAAACCTCAATTGCCGCAAGTGTCAATCGCAAAGGCATTTTGGCATAGGAGGTCGGAACGTTGCTATTCGACAAATAAACTATCGGCTCAGGATATATCAAATGTCTTATGGTGTGCTGACGGAATAAATACCGAACGAGGTTATTTCCCCATACTTCGCACTGCTCCTACTGCAAGCAATCATCAGGAAATTGATATTTATGTTTTCGACGAAAGAGGATGCTATCGTTATCTGCCTACCACCCATTCGTTAAGTAAAATGTTTGAAGGCGACGTTCGTGAATTTTTATGCGAGCAGGATTTCGTTCTTGCTGCTCCGGTAATAATTTGCTTGACAGCCGATTACTTGAAGATGCACAGGCATAATCGGATGAAAAGAATACGCTATTCTAACATGGATGTAGGTTACGTTAGTCAGAATATCTATTTATACTGCGCTGCAGCAGGTCTTGCCACCGTAGCTTGCGGAAGAATAAACAGATACGTGATAAACAAGTTGTTAAGAATAAAAAATGGTGATGCCCTTCTCTGTCACCCGATAGGATATAGAATATGAAAACTCAAAAGCCATTAGTTGCCATTCATTGCTTGGTATATAATCATGAACCATATCTTCGTGATTGTTTAGATGGTTTTGTAAGTCAACAGACTACATTCCCGTTTATAGCTGTAGTGCAAGACGATGCGTCAACAGACGAATCGGCTGCCATACTCAGAGAATATGCCGAAAAATATCCGGACATCATTAAGCCGATATATCATTCGGAGAATATGTATTCCAAAGGGTTGGTGGAACAAGATATCAATACAGCAATACAATCGACAGGATGCAAGTATATCGCACTTTGTGAAGGCGACGACTATTGGCTCGACCCGCTTAAACTACAAAAGCAAGTCGACATCCTCGAGGCAGACGAATCACTAATTGCCGTGTTTACAAACTGTTGCACGGTAGATGCTAAAGGAAAAATCATAAGGGAACAGAGTTCTTACGACGCTAATCCATCAGCCAGATATACGCTCAGAGACTTTTTTAAGTACACACCCGTATATCCGACTGCGAGTGTGTTGTATAGAAATAT
The DNA here is from genome assembly GCA_946185835.1 of uncultured Bacteroidales bacterium. Classification (GTDB taxonomy): domain Bacteria; phylum Bacteroidota; class Bacteroidia; order Bacteroidales; family Paludibacteraceae; genus Colicola. Next base: position 285 of record CAMHKW010000100.1, on the reverse strand, counting down.
ACACAGGGAAGAGAAAGAAGCAATGTATGAGCACACAAAAAATCCATTCCTTGGTGATTGGACATTGTGGATAATCTTGCATCTGTTTGGCGATTTCTATTACCTTGACGAGGTGACTACAGCCTATCGCGTCAATCCTACTTCTGTTTCTCATACCGTTAATAGGGTAGAGCGTGCAAAAGCAACATGGACTATTTGTGCTTCGGTAGCTGATATAATACCCCCGGAATATAACGATATTATATCGCATCTTCGCGACAGAAGTTGGAACTATATCAAGGTAGC
>CAMHKW010000099.1 GCA_946185835.1 uncultured Bacteroidales bacterium | reverse complement strand
AACAAACCGATTGGAAGAATCAAATATGCGCTGGTTTAATTCCGCCAACGGGTTAGTAAAATTAAAATTATATAAGAACTCTATTGCGGTCTAATGACCGATTTGGGTTTAATATGCTTCTCAAAAAAAATTTGCGTATTTCAAGAAACAATAGTAATTTTGTGACATTATTTATCTTTAATTCTTACCCCTTTGGACAAAATTAACGGCTCTGCATCGGTCAGACGAGGTATTTTAGATTTTGGCTCAAAATTACATATACATGAAAAAACTCTTTACTCTCGCAGCAGTTGCACTAATATGCTGCATCGTCACATCACCTGAGCTCGCCGTAGCCGCTACTACCGACGGCGCTCTCGAAGGTCGCTTCACCATCAATGCCTCCGGCGACCAAGTAGTGTTCTCACAAGGCAACTTGCAATATCGGGCAAGCACACACACTTGGCAGTTTGCTGCCGGGCAGTACACCACCATAGGCGCTTCTAACGAAAACGTGTCTGCCGACTACGACGGCTGGATCGACCTCTTCGGATGGGGCACGGGCAGCAACCCCGTATTAGCCACCAACAGCTACACCGACTACACCACCTTCGCCGACTGGGGTGCCAACGCCATCAGCAACGGCGGCAACACGGCCGACCTGTGGCGCACTCTTACTCGCGACGAATGGCACTACCTGCTTCGCAGCCGCAACAACGCAACTCAGCTGTTCGCCTTAGGTACCGTCAACACAGTAAAGGGTCTCATTCTGCTTCCCGACAGCTGGACTACACCCGATGGTGTGAGCTTCACGGCAAGTACCGGCAACGGTCTGACATGGAACGGACTATACTTCGGAGGAGAAGACCTCTACGCGCTCAACACCTACACCACCGAGCAGTGGAGCACCATGGAACAGCAAGGCGCCGTCTTCCTTCCCGCTAACGGTTTCCGACTACTCACCTGCATGGGCAACATCGGCAGACAAGGCAACTACTGGACGGCAACAAACGGCAGTGCCGAACAGGCTTTCGCACTTAACTTCGCCTCTTACACTCTCAACCCGCAGCGCGACATGACGCGCGACAACGCTCTCGGAGTACGACTCGTGAAAGCCTACACCGAGCAACCACAATGGCTTCTCAAAGGCGACTTCAACGACTGGAACGAAACCAACGCCTTCACAACCAAAGAAGGAGGCGACGAGGGTGTGCTCTATACCACCGTCAACTCACTACCAGCTAACACCTCTTATCAGTTCAAGCTATATAACAACGGCGAATGGTATGGCAACAACGGCACTATGGAAGCCGACAACCATACCGGATGGACGTTCAGCTCAACTGCGGGCAACTGCACCATCACCACCTCGGCAGCAGGCGACTACGAGTTCGCCCTCAACACCACCACCATGACCCTCAGCGTAACCTACCCCACAAGCACCATCACAGAGACAGACACCGACTGGTGGCTAAAAGGTAGCTACAACGACTGGGCTGGCGACAACTTCAAGAGCCGTCAGGGCGGCGACGAGAACACCGTATACGCTACGGTAACGCTGCCCGCCGGCAAAGAGCTTGAGTTCAAAATCAACAACGGCACCTCATGGTATAGCAACGACGGCACCATGACACAACTGCACCGTGAGGCATGGGCGTTCTCAACAAGCATCAGCACCAACTGCAAACTCGTCACCACCATCCAAGGCGACTACGAGTTCGCCTACAACACCTCGGCTAACACGCTCACCGTCACCTACCCCACCAATCCCAACCAAGCACGGCTGTATGAGTCGCCCGTGCGCAGCAACAACCCCGACGTCATGCTCCAAGCCTTCTACTGGGCACACGAGGGCAACACCGCCACACCTTACACCGCCTACGGCGACGTCAACTGGAGCTCTCTCGCCGACGAGGCTGCCGACCTCTCCAAGTACTTCGACATGGTATGGCTCGCACCCTCACAAGAGACAGCCGACTACACCGGCTATCTGCCTATGAACTACAGCAACCAAGGTCGCTATCTCGATGAGAGCGGACACCACGGACACTCGCCTTGGGGCACCACTGCCGACCTCCACCGACTCATCGACAACCTGCACCAAGGCGGTGCTAAAGTGATAGCCGACATCGTACTCAACCACACCTGCGCCGGACATGTCGACGAATATACCGGCTCCGACAAAAACTGGTGCACCTGGACCACCAACGACTTCGGCGACTATGGCACTTTCACACCCGACTACTCGTGGATAACAGCCGAAGACGAGATGTTCGCCGACGACTATATGGAAGGCCGTATCAACCGCACTCAGACCGGCGACTGCGGCAACCATAGCACTGCCACCCTCACACCCGACGACAAGAGTGTGTCAAATGCAAATGACAGCGGAACCTCTAATTGGGCCTACTCCGAGTATAACTCCATCTACTCACGCGACCTTGCACACGGCAAGAAAGAGGTCAGAGAGATGAGCCGCGCCTACCTCACTTGGATGCGCGACATCATCGGATACGACGGCTTCCGATTCGACTTCATGAAAGGTATAGCAGGCAAGTACCTGCTCGACTACAACCGCACCGCCGCACCGTATTTCAGCGTGGCTGAGGTGTTCGATGGCAACATCGACAAACAACTCGGATACCTCAAAGATGCCAACTACCAGACTTATATGTTCGACTTCCCCGGTAAGTTCACCATCTACAACTCCGCCATCCGCGAGTATAAACTACAGAACCTCAAAAACAACCAATATACCCTTATCTTCGGCAACAACAAGAAATACGCCGTCTCCTTCATCGACAACCACGACTCTTTCCACGAGGGAAGCAGCCTCTACGGCACCGCCAACACCATGGACGACCGGCAGGCACAGATGGCATTGGCATACCTGCTTTCGATGCCGGGCGTGCCGTGCGTGGCTTTCCCGTATTGGAACAACTATCCGGCAGAGTGCAAGGCGTTCATCAAGGCTCGCCGCTCGGCAGGAGTACATAGCGAGTCGGAGGTCGAAAACGACTGGGCTGGCGACGGCTCGATGGGCAACAACTACTACACCGCACTAATAAAAGGAACAAAAGGATACCTGTTCCTCAAACTCGGATCCGACTCGAAACCCACCGACACTCCTATGACAGCCTCTCCCGACGGTAACACATGGAAACTGGCATGGGCAAACGAGCACACCGGTGTATGGTACACCGGCGAAGACTGGGAATACCAACTACCCACTACTACCAACAACGTCGAGCAACAAGCACAAACCGTCAAATTCATAAAAGACGGAGTAATGTATATCCAACACGGTGACCAACTCTACAACGCCCAAGGCGCACGCATCCAATGAGAAAGACAGAGTTGAAAGAAGTTTGTAGAGACGAGGCTTCGACTCGTCTCAGAGTTGAAAGTTGAAAGAAAACGAATAGTTGAGAGTTGAAAGAAAACGGAGAGTTGAAAGTTGAAAGAAGTAGTTTAGTTTGTAGAGACGAGGCTTCGACTCGTCTCAGAGTTGAGAG
>CAMHKW010000098.1 GCA_946185835.1 uncultured Bacteroidales bacterium | reverse complement strand
AGTGGACGAAATCATTCCTGCTCACCGTGCTCAGTTGTTTAATTATATGCGTCTTACAAGAAAACCAATCGCCATACTTTTGAATTTCGGAGAAAGGAGCCTACATGGTGAGAGATATGCATATTTTGAAGAAACCAACGAATGTGTTATGTTAGACAAAAATATGGATATTCTTTATAATCAAGATGATTATTGAAATAGTAGAAGCAATTTATGAATAATTCATGATTAATTCATTATAATTTTCGTAAAAGTCAATGCTAAATATTTATTCTCGTAAAATAAATCAACAAGTTATGAAAAATTATAGTTTTATACTGCTCGTTGTAGCTATGCTGTTAGCGTCGTGTGACCTTAACATAGCGCCGGTGTCTGACCAGTCGGAGCTGAATCTGTCGACCAGCTCGTCCGACACCACCGACACCCGTATCAAGTACAAAGACCGTGCTGCCATCCAGGCTGTATACGAGAACCTCTATCAGGTGATGCGCGACCGTCAGGAGCACTGGTATCTCGACTATCTGCTCTTCGGCGAGGCTCGCACCGACAATGCCTACGCCGGCACTACAGGTGCCGAGGTGGTACCTGTCGAGACCAACGCTCTCGACGCCTCCAACCCCGACATAGCCCGCGACTGGAACCGCTATCTGGAAGATATAGCCAAGGCTAATGTGGTGATAACCAATATCGACTCTGTCCCCGATCCTACTTTTGCCGAGTCGGAGCGCCGGCAGTGGAAAGCCGAAGCCCTCATCTTCCGTTCGATGATGATTTTCGACCTTGCCCACTGGTTTGGCAACATACCTCTCAACCTGCAAGAGGCACCCGACATCACCGCCGACAACGTAGAGCAGGTCTACGACCTCTATTTCCCCGAGACGACAACTCAAGCAGAGGTCTACGACCAAGTGATTGCCGACCTCAAGAGCGCCCTGCCGTATGCACCCAAACTCAATCCTGCCGATAAGACACGTCTGTCGACAGCCCTCGCCAACACCCTGCTTGCCAAGGTGTATGCCGAGAAAGGCGAGTGGGACGAGGTCATCCGCTATTGCGACGACGTGTTTGCAGAAGGTATCACCCTCGAGCCTAACTTCGAAGATCTGTTCGGCTACGACGAGGACCTTGGCGATGCCAAGCTGCGTAACTCGCGCGAGACGATACTCGAGATGCAGTATTTCACCGGCTCAGGTAGCTGGGTGACATGGATGTTCGGTCGTGACATGGCAAACTGGGAAGAGAGCTTCACATGGGCTAAATGGATCACCCCGTCGCGTGACCTCATCGCCGCCTTCGAGAAAGAGAAAGATGTGGTACGTATGAACCAGACTATCGTCTGGCGCGACTGCTCGTGGTCGAACTACTACCCCGCCGAGAACTACCCGTTTATGTTCAAATGCCGTTCGGCATACAACAGCATCATCAAGTACCGCGGCGCCGACCTCATACTGCTTAAGGCAGAGGCTCTCGCTCATAAAGGACAGCTCGCTGAGGCTGTCGCCCTGGTCAACCAAATACGTCAGCGTGCCAAACTCGCGGACCTGAGTGCCGCCAAGACCGCCACAGAGGAGGCAGTGCTCGATGCTATACTTGGCGAACGTCGGTTGGAACTCGCACTCGAAGGACAACGCCTCTTCGACCTCGTACGTTTCGGCAAACTGCTTGAGGTGATGAACACCGTCAACCAACGTGACGAAGGCCGCCTGCCGCAGGCACGTCCTTTCGTGGAAGCTCACCGACTGATGCCTATCCCTCAAACGGCACTCGACCAGAACCCTAACCTCGTACAGAACGAAGGATATTAAACCGCGGTTGTGCCGAATCGGGCATGTTTAAGTTCCTCTACGCAAGATTTACAACAGCTATCGTAAATGAACAAATCTCTGATTTTGATATTGTTCCTTTTGTATAGTCTGCATTTCGCTGCACAGACTTTTGAAGTCCCGTTTATTTCTCAACCTGACACTTTGGTGAAAACCATGCTCCCCTTTCATGACGCGGGGGCGGCAGGCAGAGATTTGACGTGGGACTTCAAAAGCCTGAGTCAAGGCGAGGATTACGCTGTGTGTCTGAGTTTCCCTAAGGCAACCGATTTTGCAAATAATTTGAAGATCATTACAACAGGTTCTGATATCTATGACTCAGAATCAACGAACGTCGAAAAGATTTTGGCAGTTACGAGCTTTATTTTATTTGGTGTAAATAATATATAGCTAAACCTATTATAAACAGTCATATTTGTGAACGTATATTTTCGTATGCTGAAAAATTATTAGCACTTTATTCAGTGACTAATACTACAAAAAATGAAAAAAATAAAGCAAACAATAATTAGAATGCTTAAAGCATTATTATGGAATATCGTATGTTTTTTTTGCTGTGCTATTATACATTCTTATTATCCGGCTCATGGGATGCCGCCGGCACCAATAGCTGATACACTATCTGATTCTACATTCTGGATTTTATTTGCTATATTCTACCCAATAATGTATGTTCATGTTATTCTTGAAGAATAAATTATCTTTGAAGAAATTATTGGTTATCAATCACTTGTTTTGATATTGGATTTTTATGAATGAAATATTCAAATTAGTCACGCCAGAGGGTGTAGAGGATTTCCGCATTCTTAATGAAAATGAAAGAAAAAGATGGATTATATGGAATCATATAAAAATTAGCTTTTTCTGTATCATTTTAGATGCAGCAGGATTATGTTTGTTATATTTTCTTGTGGTTAGTTTTTTGCATTTGTTTTTTAACTTTTCAGATATGTTTTTTACATATATTTATATCTCTGTTACCTTGATAGTCATTTTTATTCATTTAGTTGTAGTGAACATCATGGAATATAAAGAACATGAACTTGAATGGGCATTCGATGATATTGAAGAAGGTGTAACTATTCACTATAAAAGAGTTTTATTTATTAAAGACTCTTATTGGATAATACATATACTAAATTTTATATTTGGATTTATGTTGGGGCGATTAACTCATGTAGCATTCGCTAATACCAATAAGACTTATTGCATTATAGGAGTAAATAACAAAAAAGAAATGAAATGCAAATGTGGTAATTGTAAAGCCCTGATACCTATTTATAGAAATACTTTAAATAGTAAGTGTCCGCATTGTAATTATCAAAATATTCTTTATATATTGCAATAGCCGTTGGTCTTTTGTGCAAGTTTGTTTTTTATGCGGCTTTATCGTTCATTCTGGAGAATAATACTTTTTTGAAATGCTGTTTTTATCATCATCTAATGTCGTTTTATTATACAACCGTTCAGCGCACTTTCTATTATGCTACAGACTTGCCGATATCAGGGAGCCTCGGACGCAGCAAGCAGCCGAACCTCTATAACGGTAAGGAATACGAGCAGGTTCATGGCTATAATGTATATGACTTTGGTGCAAGAGGCTATTATGCCACGATAGCACGCTTTACGAGTATTGACCCGCTTGCAGAATACACCCCGTGGCAATCACCCTACAGCTATGCATCCAATAACTTTATCGCCGGAATCGACTGGATGGGGTTGGGAGATGTATATACAACAAATAATCAGGATGCTATTGCATCTCTGCTCGGACATCTATCAAATGGAGGATCGCTAAATGATTACGACTTTAATGAGGAAGACGGCTGGATCGACATAACAGAGGATGTACATAGGCGATTAACTTACATAGATGTGTATTTTTCGATTAATTCTTGGGAAAGAATAGAAAACAGCGAAGGAACCGGTCCTTTTGTAAATCAGGAATTGCTCCTGAATGGGTTAAATGCAGGTAATGCAATAAACGGACTTATGATTGTAGCAGGTTTTTGTGGTCCTTGGTGATTATTGATATCTACTTCGTATGGTATTGTAGATATAGGAATGGAATATTT
>CAMHKW010000097.1 GCA_946185835.1 uncultured Bacteroidales bacterium | reverse complement strand
AGACCGCTGTGATGTTAGAGGTTAGACCGCTGCGCTGTTAGAAGTTAGACCGCTGCGTTGTCAGAGGTTAGACCGCTGTGATGTTAGAAGTTAGACCGCTGCAATGTTAGAGGTTAGACCGCTGCGATGTTAGAAGTTAGACCGCTGCGATGTTAGAGGTTAGGCCTCGTGTCTGTCCGCCGGTTGCAAACCGGCGTACCCATTTTAGAGTGAAACAGAGGGAAAGAGGCGCGTGCCACTTCCCCTCTATTCATGCATTAGGTTGATGTGTTATTTAACAATCGACAAGAAAGTCTCGTCTTCTTGATACTTAGCAAACTCGATATCGCTTTGTGCTTTAGCTTTCAGCGAAGCGTCTTTAGCGATAGCGTTGCGCAGACCTGCATAAACGGCGTCACGGTCGTTGGTGCGAGCGCCTACGATAGCCTGCAGATAAGCAGTGGTAGCATTAGGCTCTTTCACAGCAGCAAGGGTCTTGCGAGCCGAAGCATAGTCTTCGTCGAGGATCTGCTGCAGAGCTGCGTTGTTGGTAGCAGCGGCGCCATACGACTTCTTAGCAGCAGCATAGTCACCCTTCATGGTGTAGTAAGTACCCATAGCGGCATTCAGGTCACCTGACGTACCGGCAGCCTTGCCAAGATAGGTAGCAGCCTTGTCCAAGTCGTTGTCAGCCAAAGCAGCAACACCGGCGTTGTAGTTGTAGTCGGGGTTCTGAGGCTGAATCTGCAGAGCCTTGGTGTAGCAACGACGTGCCTCTGCCACATTACCTTGTTTGAAATAAATCATACCGAGGTTGTTGTAAGCACGTGAGTCGTCAGGATACTGAGCTATAGCTTTCTTGTAGATCTTAGCCTGCTCGTTGATGTCACTCTCCAAAGAAGCAGCATACAATATTTCTTCTATCGACAGCTGTGCAGGATCTTCCTTAGCAAGCTTCGAGATTTCCTCGTCCGACTTTCCGATGATGTCGGTGGTCAGACGCAGACGGCTGCGACGAAGCTGAGGCAGGATGTCGTCAGCAATGTTTTTGAATACTGCCGAGAGGTTCTTGATTTGTGCTTCACGTTCTTCAGGGTCGGTATACATCGAAAGAACACGGAGAACGAGGTCTTTGTCTTGGATATTCGAGTTCTCCATCAGTTTCTTGAAGCCTTCCCAGTCCTCAGCGGTAATCTGCGAGTCGATATCGGCTTTTACCTTGTTCTTCTTGAGGTTTTTCTTGAGGAAGTCTGCCGAAGCTTTCTGACGCTGACCTGCGAGTTTCTCGTTGAGGTCTTGCTTGCCATCGGGCGAGGCGTAACCGCTGACTTCGAGCTTGTTGATTTGCTTGTTCTCTGCTTCGTAAGCGTCTTTGATAGCTGCTGTCAGAGCCTTCACTGCCTCTGAGCCTGTCTCCGAGTTGCGAAGATTAGCCTGCTGGATGAGGAACATAATGTCAGCCTCTTGCATCTCTTGAATCACACGCTGGAACTTGTCGGTAGCAACCACCGACTTGTTGTCGGCTGCATCAGCAAGCTTCTGAGTGGTGATGACGCCATCTGCCACCTTCAGGTCAGGTACGTCGTACACTTTCTTACCCTTGGTAGCCTCGAAACGAAGATACAACTCCGAGCGAGCCATCTCCGGACGGAAATCGCACGAGAACGACTGCGAATAAGTACCACCGTTCTTGTAGTTGACGGTCTTACCATTCTCTTTCACTTTCTCACCTACATAAACTACGGTCTCGCCTAATACTTCCTGGTCTCCGAATTTCAAAACGGGAGTAACCTTAAGCATAGCTTTCTTCTCGAATTCTTTCTGAGGGAAAGTACCGGTAATCTTGCAGCTGACAGTATTACCTACCACCTTCAGAGGCGACGGATTAACCGTAAGGTCTTGCGGCGTGGGAGTCGGCTTGCCGCACGATGCCAACAGCAAAGCTACTGCTGACAAAAAGAGGATTGATTTCTTCATAATTATTATTTTAATTTGATTTAGTTAATATGATTCCTTTTCATATTGCGTGCAAAGTTACAAAAATATGTCAACTTAGCAAAGAGTTATTATTTTTTTTTCGAAATTTTCTTCCTTTTCTACAAAAAATAGTACCTTTGTAGCGGGTAAATACGGCTTTACACCACCCCAAAGCTTTCCCACAACACCAATACCACTATCACTTATGACCCATTCTACTCCTCCACTTGTCATCTTCGACCTCGACGGGACGTTGCTAAACACCATTGCCGACCTTGGCTGCGCCTGCAACTACGCCCTCTCGGCTTGCTGTTTTCCCACGCACCAACCATCAGAATTTCCTCACATGGTAGGCAACGGCGTCAACAAACTGCTTGAGAGAGCATTGCCGGCAGACGAGCAGACAGCGGACAACATACAGCGCCTAAGACCGCATTTCATTGAGTACTACAACCACCACAACACCGTTAATACCGTTCCTTACGACGGCATCAGCCGGCTGCTCAGCACACTCAAGCAACAAGGTGTGAAGACAGCAGTGGCGTCGAACAAATACCAGGCTGCCACACAGCATCTTGTAGAACACTACTTTCCTGCGCTGTTCGACTGTATCTTAGGCGAGCGGGAGGGCGTTCCACGCAAACCCGAGCCACAGATAATAGCCGACATACAACGCCTCACCGCTCCGAGTACCACCATACTATATGTCGGCGACTCAGCCGTCGATGCCTGGACAGCCCGCAACGCCCGACTGCCGTTTGCCGCCTGCACATGGGGCTTCGAAACTAAACAAAACCTGCTCCGGCAAACGCCCGACTACATGGTCGACAACGCCCAACAGCTGCTCGCTGTCATTCAATCACTCATATAAAGTCGAAGACACATATTAAGTCAATCATCTAAACAGCCATCACCACCATGAGAAAAATCCTCAACTGCCTAATCGTTGCCACCATAGTGGCATTAAGCTGCCAATGCGGCAAAGACGCGTCCCGACAGCAAGCCGACAACATGCTAAGCGACATCCGCACTCTCATCGACCAACGCCGGCTCAACCTTGCCAAGATAGAAATCGACTCGCTACACCGCCTCTACCCCAAGCTCATCGAGCAACGCAAAGAGGCACAGCGGCTGCAAGATACTATCACACTGCTTGAAGCCGAGCGGACGCAGGTCTTCGTCGACTCGATGCTGCAGATACTGCATCCGCAGACCGACTCACTACTCAAACTCTTCAGATACGAGCCTGCCACCGTATACGAGAGTTGCGGAAAGTTCGTGCACCCGGCACTCACAACACTGAGGAATACCGACCGCTGTTTTCTGAAGGCACAGGTATCAGAAGACCGGTCGCTACTCGTTAGCAGCTACTATACCGGCAGACGCATCAACCACACCGGCATCAGCCTGCATGCGGGCGACAACACCGTTCAAGCCCAAGGACATAACCACAGCTTCGATGCCGAGCAACACCACGAGATAACCTCGCTCGACACCGACAACGGCGTTATGCTCTTGCAGTTTGTCAGCGCCAATCGCCAACAACGCATCAGGGTAGACCTGCAAGCCGGCTCCGACACCAAATACAAATACTACCTGCAAGACAGCGAGAAACAAGCTCTCGAGCAGACCCTTGAACTCTATGTCCGCATGCAGGATATCCAAAAACTCGAACTCATGAACCGACAAGCAAACGAACTCATACGCCTAAAGACAAAACAGAAATAAATCAGACGCAGCAGTAATATAATGTCACATTAACTTTTTCTTGATATTATTTGCATTCGTTTTGGATATTTGAAAAAATTTACTACTTTTGCAAAAAAAAAATATTAACTCCAAAGTTCAAGGTTTCTGAAAAAGTCATTTATCACCTTAACTTATTATTTCTACTTCATTATTTACTCAAGCACAAGCAGACACCGCGATGGTTTAACCCGAAAATATTTATTATAGCCTTATGAGACGAATACTACAAATTTTTTCTGCTTTGATAATTACAACTCTTTCTCATGCAACCCCCACCACC
>CAMHKW010000096.1 GCA_946185835.1 uncultured Bacteroidales bacterium | reverse complement strand
ATCAATAGTTCAGTTTAGATGCACGAGAAAACAACGACATACGATATATTGAATAGTATTGCCATCTTCTTTATTCTTAGCAATGCTAATCTATACTTAGGCTTTATTCCCATATTGCAAGCCACTGTTTCAGGTTTGCGGGCGTTAGCTGTAGCGTATGCTTTTTTTGTTGCTCTACCCCAAATGAGATTTGGCAATTATACTGTTCTGGTTGGCATATTTTATTTTATTGCCGGGTTGCTCACTATTGCTCACGAAGGTTCTCTGCACGCATGGGCTGCCAATGCTGTCAATTCACTCGGACTCGTACTCTTAATATACTTATCAATGTTGCGCTCACCCAAATACACCATTGGCACGTTGGCTTTTATATTAGACATTTTTATATGCGCAAACTTTATCTTTACGCTAATATACCCCGATGGTATTGGAGAAGAATTTTATTTACTCGGCATTAATCGCAATAGCCCAGGTCCGGTTCTTATATGCGGAATGGTTGTACATTATTACGCATACAAATCAGGGTTAAGAAACAAACTTACCTTTATTATCTTAGGAGCCATCTCGATAATCACAACTATCATCATCGGATCTATGACAAGCACCGTTGGATGTGTACTAATGGTATTATTCTTCTTTATTCCTTTCGAAAAGATTAGAAAGGTTGTTTTGATCACACTGTTTGCCTTCTATCTTACATTCCAAGCATTCCTTGTCTTTTTTCAGAATGACTTATCAGTAAACAGAATGGCTACTTTCTTTGTAGAGGAAGTGATGCAAAAAGACTTAAGCTTTACCAATCGGACTTTCGTCTGGACTGACTCTTACCGACTAATCAGACAGTCTCCAATAACCGGCTATGGAATGCAAGACAGCGAGTGGTTTGAGCAACAACTGATGGTGAAGTCTGCTCATAATATCGTTTATCAGATATTACTTTATGGGGGATATTTATTGTTTATCATGTTTTTAATAGTAATATTTGCTTGCATACGAAGAGCTCTAAAGCATAAAACGGACCTCACTTCATATTCGCTATTTGGTGTCTGCACTTTCTTTTTTATGATGATTATGGAAGCATATAGCATGTCTTTGATATTCTTCATACTATGTCTTACATATTATAGCTCAGAATTTGCTAATAATACAGAAAACACGTAATGAAAACTCAAGTCTTAATATCGATAATTATTCCGTGTTACAATCAGGCTCATGTTTTGCCTAAGGCGCTACAGTCCGTACAGCATCAGACACTTGATGATTGGGAATGTATTGTGATTGATGACGGGTCATCAGATAACACCTCCGCTGTAGTGCTTGCAGCAGCTGCCACCGACAAGCGAATCAAACTTCTTCAAAAAGAGAACGGAGGCAGTGCCAGTGCGCGTGACATGGGACTTGAGCATGCCAAAGGCAAATATATTCAGTTTTTAGACGCTGACGACGACATCGCACCCGATAAGTTGGAACGTCAGACCAAACTGATGCAAGAACACAACTCGGACATATCATATACAGCTTTTCGTAATATCTATGCCGACAGAGAGCCCGGACCGATAAGAGCCCTCAGACTAAGCTTGTATCGAATAATAGTATCGTGGGGTGTAGGCTACTCTACCCCGATAAACAGTTTCATGTACAACCGGGATTTCTTATTATCCAATGGCATAACCTTTAAGAGCAACTGCCGGTATCGTGAAGATTGGCGTTTTCACATTATGTGTTTCAGTGCTAGACCTCAAATAATGCCAATGCCCGATTATTGCGGAGCCATGTATTATCACGGCAACGAGAGTAAGACAAGCTCATATCAGAAGATGCAAAAAGGCAATTTCGCCTTCATGGCATATATGTCTAAAGAGCTTGGCTTTAGCAAGAAACTACTCTGGACGCTACGAATATCTGAAGAACTATGGATCTGGCTCCTGCGCATGTTCAAATACCGAAGCATAGCTACCGCCCAAACCATTACTGCCTTATTTGGCAATTTACATTCGATTGCCACTTTCGTTGGTGCCATACTGCTTATGCCCGTTTCGATATGGTGGATTATAGTTTATTTTGTTAAGACATACCTACAAAGATGATTCCTCGAATAACCATATTATGTGTCACTTACCACTCTGACGACTGCTGCCGCAAATACACCGACAGTATTCGCCGTGCAGCTGAAAAGGTCAGCGGCAGAGCTGTGGTTGACATACGCGTTGCTGTCAACGATAATGACAACAGAGGTTACTTTGGCGGAATAAAAGAGCTGATACGTACCGGTTATGAAGAGTCGGACTACGTTATCATCAGCAATGTGGATTTATTGATGCAAGAGGATTTTTTCGAGCACCTGCTTGAACTTAAACTCAATGACGAAATCGGCTGCATCGCACCATCGATATATTCAGAGTCAGAGCAGCAAGAGCGAAACCCTGAATATGCCGTGCGCCCACAAAAGAGCCGCCTGCGTATAGCAAGGCTACTGTATATTCATCCCCTTGTATTTCATCTTTATAAGAATTTGGTATATCGAAAGCGTCAACCTAAAAAAACACCATCGGCAGATTGCTATATCTATGCGCCCCACGGTTCGTTTATGATATTCACCAATGATATATGGCTCCGCCGGGTAGTAATGAACTTCGAGCCATTTCTATATGGAGAAGAGATATATTTAGCAGAACAGCTCAAAAAAGCCGGAATGAAGACACTCTTTGCTCCGAAACTCAGAATCAGAGATTTGGACCATGTTAGCACGTCCACTCTACCAAGCAAGATGATATGTAAATGTCATAGAGAGGCATTAGGGTTTATTATTAAGGATTTCTAACACCGTAAATATACAATCAATCACAGTTATGCCGACAGTTAGCATCATAATGCCATGTTTCAATAATGAGCTATACCTCAACGACTCTATTAGCAGCGTTCTGAATCAGACGTACACCGACTGGGAATTGCTCATCGTGGATGATTGCTCGACCGATAACACATGGCAGCTATTAGAGCAGTGGGCTGCTAAAGACGAGCGTATTAAGCTTTTACGCACCGCTCAGAATAGCGGTTCGGGCGTCGCTCGCAACATAGGAATAGAAAAAGCACAAGGACAATATATTGCATTTCTCGATAGCGATGATTGGTGGTATCCTCTGAAACTTGAAACAATGCTTCAATTTATGACACAACGTCAGTGTGATTTTGCATGTTCTTGGTACGAGTATGCCGACTCGTCGCTGAAACCATATTACATATATCGTCCTCACGACAAGCAAGATTTTCGATATATGGTGTCGGGTAACGACGTTGGCACACCCGGGGTTATATACAACGCACAAAATCTCGGTAAGGTATATATGCCCAACTTCCGCCGAGGACAAGATTGGGGACTGTGGCTTCGAATACTACAAAAGACTGATTACTTGCATGTGTGTCCAAAAATTCTCTTCAAATACAGACTCAACACACAATCTGTCACTCGAAACAAACGCCGCATGGTAGAAGCAGTCATCAATGTTTATGAAAACGAATTAGGATTCTCTCCCTTGAAAGCGTGGTTAGTCTTTGCATTTAGGTTTACCCCTCGCTATGTTGCCAAACTGATAAGAAGACACCTTGATCAACAAAGATAATACTCATTACAACACACCATAGAATAATGGATAATTTATATATTTATGTCGCTATAGCAGTTATATTGCTTGTGGTAGAGGTTGCATACTTCCGCATTGCACGACGTCTGCATATAGCCGACATCCCCAATCAGCGCAGTTCACACCACGATGTCATAGTTCGCGGTGGAGGTGTAATATTTGCATTATCAATTGTACTATACCACTTGTTCTATAACACACATTATTGGTATTTTTTGGCAGGCTTGCTGATAGTTGCAACTGTAAGTTACTGGGACGACATACATTCACTTCCGGACTCTGTACGACTGATAGCTCAAACGGCAGCTACTCTGCTTATGTTTGCAGAGTTGGGAATACTGAAACCTTCTCTATGGTGGATTATTATTTTAGGTTTGATATTATGCGTAGGCATCATCAATGCATACAATTTTATGGATGGCATAAACGGCATTACCGGTGCC
>CAMHKW010000095.1 GCA_946185835.1 uncultured Bacteroidales bacterium | reverse complement strand
ATTTATGTTAAGGTATTATACGACCAAAGACTTTGCATATATTACATTCATGTTTATAAGGAATAATTAATGAATAATTTTCGGATAATTAATTATAATTTATGTTAAGGTATTATACGACCAAAGACTTTGCATATATTACATTCATGTTTATAAGGAATAATTAATGAATAATTTTCGGATAATTAATTATAATTTATGTTAAGGTATTATACGACCAAAGACTTTGCATATATTACATTCATGTTTTATAGTGTGAATGGTTGTAAATTATTCAAGTCCTTTAGAATTCGATGTTCACTCCGAGGACGTAGCTTCGAGTCTGTGGGTAAGTGCCGTAGTCGAGTCCTTGCACCGTACCTGAGTTGCCGTATTGGTTGACTTCGGGGTCCATACCCGAATAGCGTGTGAGCGTCAGCAGGTTCTGTGCTGTGAAATACGGTTGCAGCTTTGTAAGCCCTATCTTCTTCATCCATTCGCCTTTGAACTCGTAGGCGAGTGTGATGTCTTTGAGTCTGAGATACGAACCGTCTTCGATGAAGTAGTCGCACACTCTCATGTCCCAGCCAGCCTTAGGTATAGAGGTCTCCATGCCGGGTCGGCGCCAGCGGTCGAGCACCACTGCCGACTGGTTCTTAGCGTCGTACATACCTTCGGTCTCGATACGTGAGGCGTTGAAGATGTCGTTGCCATAGGAGCCTTGCAGCATAAACGAGATGCTTACTCCGTAGAAGCGGAACGTGTTAGTCATACCGAAGGTGATGATGGGGTTCGGGTCGCCGATGTATGTACGGTCGGATGCCGTCACCTCGCCGTCGCCGTTGGTGTCGAGATAGATGAGTTCGCCTGTCTCGGGGTCGACGCCGCCGGTCTTGTAGCCGTAGAAGCTACCAAGCGGCATGCCCGGTGTGTTGCGCACGCAGTAGTCGGCGAGCACGTCGGTGACCTTAGCATCGTAGTAAACCTGCGAAGTGGCGAGCGAGAGCAGACGGTTCTTGTTGTGCGAGATGTTGAAGTCGGTATCCCATTTGAAGTTCTTACGCACGAAGTTATGCGACGAGATGGTGAGTTCCACACCTGTGTTGAGCATCGAGCCCTCGTTGCGTTGTATGCTGTTGACGGCAGCCGAGCCTGCTGGCAGCGACACCCACATGAGCATGTTGGTAGTCTTCTTATGATACCAGTCGAAGTTAATGGTCAGTCGGCTTTTGAACATCGTCCAGTCGAAGCCCACGTTACCTTGCGAGGTGGTCTCCCATGTCAGGTCGGTCGAGCGGAGCGACGACTGGCTGTAGGTCGGCACTGCGTTTTCTTTGCCTGTCTCCCACCAGTTTTGTCGGTTGATGCTATAACGCTCGAGATAGGCGTAGTCGCCCAGTCCGGCTTGGTTACCTGTCTGTCCCCAGCCGCCTCGTATCTTAAGGTCGTCGATCCATGTGACGTCTTGCATAAACTGCTCGCCCGACACACGCCATGCGGCACTTACCGAAGGGAAGAAACCCCAACGGTGTCCGGGAGCCAGCTTCGACGAGCCGTCGGCACGGAAGTTTGCTGATATCAGATAACGGCTGTCGTAGTTGTAGCTCACACGCGCGAAAGCCGACATGATAGCCCACTCGGAGGCAGAGGTGCTCGTCGACCCCGGGTCTATCTTGTTGGCTGCATTAAGGGTCTGAATGGTACCGTCGGCGAAGTGGTTGCCGTAGATACCTGCCCAGTCGTAGCGCGACTTGGTCCACGACGAGCCTATCATGGCGTTGACTTGGTTTTTGCCTATCTGCTTGTCGTAGCTGAGCACGTTATCCCATACCAGCACCATGTCGGTGGAGTTGGTGTCGTCAGCCTCGCCATACTGGTTGCGTCCCCACGACGTCTTCTGCGGGTCGAGGAAACGGTGGTAGTGGATATGACGGTAGTCTTCGGTGATGGTGCTGGTCAGCTTGAGCTCCGGCATAAACGTTATCACACCTTTGGCAGTAGCCAACAGACGATGGGTCTTGGTGTTCTGATTGGCATATCGTGCTACGTTCTCCTGCGGCGAGGTGATGTTCGACACGCCGTAGAAGTTAGTGTAGTAGTAATAAGGGTTGGTAGTATCCCATATCGGAGCGTAGGTGGGGGTGTTGACTACCGACAGCACCATACCGCCACGGTTGGCACCCGTACCCGAGCTGATAGCTCCGCGGTTGGTGTTGTAGCTATATGCTATGTTGGCACCTATCGAGAACCACTTGGTGACCTCGGCATCGATGCTGGCACGGAAGTTATAACGCTGGAACTTCATAGGGTCTTTGTAAGCGAGAACCTCGTTGCCGTCTTTGTCTTGCGACTTATCCCAATAGCCGATGATACCTGTCTCGTTAGAATAACCTCCGGAGAGGAAGTAAGTCAGCTTCTGTGTACCGCCGCTCACCGAGAGCTGGTAGTTCTGCGTCGAGCCGGTCTTGTAGGTCTCGTCGAACCAGTCGGTGCGGTCTTTGAGTCCGTCTGGCAGCACCACGGTACTACCGAGGTCGGCGAGGTACTCTTTGTACTGTTCGAAGTTAAGCACCTCCATCTTCTTTGCCACCTGCGTCCAGCCGCCGTACATTGAGAAGCTTATCTTCTGGTGCTCGCGCGAAGCCGAGCCGGCTTTGGTGGTTATCATCACCACGCCGTTGGCGGCACGCGAACCATAGATAGCAGCCGACGAGGCATCTTTGAGGATCTGCATCGACTCGATGTCGTTAGGTGCAAGGAAACTGATGTCGGTCATAGGCACACCGTCGACGACATAGAGAGGGTCGTTAGAGGCGTTCATAGAGGTAGTACCGCGCACACGTATCACCATGTCGGCACCGGGCTGACCATTAGGTTTCACCACAGTGACACCGGCTGCCTTACCTTGTATGGCTTGCGCTGCCGAGGTGATAGGATGCTTCTCCAGGTCGTCGACAGAGACGGTCGAGATACTAGTCGTCACGTCTTTACGTTTCTGTGTACCATAACCGATGACTACCACTTCGTCGAGCACCTCGTTGTCGTCACGCAACACGACTCGAACTGACGTCTTGCCGGCGAGTGCAACCTCTTGCTGCTGCATACCCACATAGCTAAAGACAAGAACGGCTTGAGTTGATGACACCTGAAGCGAGAAGTTACCATCGATGTCGGTAATCGTTCCGTTCAGAGTTCCTTTCTCAAGCACGTTAGCTCCAATGACTGCCTCTCCCTGAGAGTCTGTCACCATACCGGTGACCACTGTTTGCGAGAAGGCTAACAGACTGATAAACGAAAATAGCAACAACAACGACATACGTTGCCCTTGCCACTTAAAATAGCTTTTGTTACTCATAATATTGTTATTTAAGGTTATTTTGGCTATGCCTTATGTGAGCGGACCCGTCTTACGCTTTTTTTGGGAGGGGGGACGAGACAATACGTTCACAGACGGCAAAGTTAAGACTTTTTTTTCACACTTCAAAATATAGTGCATTTTTCATGATGTTATCAAAACAGCCATGCGTGACTATCAATATCTTGCGTACGTAAAAACAAACACTGCCGATGTGGTAAAGTGAGGCGTGAGACGGCAATACAATTGCCGTGTTTATAAAAACGAGAATTGAGGTGTGCGATTATAAAACGAGAATTAATGTGTGCGAGACATAATGCTTTAATATATGCAGGAAATATATGCAGGAGTTAAAGGTTTTAGTTTTTAATATTATTATAACATTCGTGGTGTTTTGGCAAGATGCATAAAATCAGTGTATTATTTATTCGCGACCGGCGTATGACAGGTAGATGACAGGAAACAGGCAGGAACATGACAGGAGCAAGTCACGGTTGAAGTATTGAAAAAGAGGGGATTAGATAGGTTTATTAAAATTGCTGCAAATATTAAAATATGATTAATTTTTCAATATCGTCTCATCGGTATTTATAGCATGCTGACATGAGACGAGTCGAAGCCTCGTCTCTACGAAGGATGAAATGAAATTTGCGCAAACGGGGAATTAGTATTACCTTTGCACTCGGTATTGAAAGCAGTGGATAGAAAAACAAAACGCCGGATGTATATCCGTGCGTTTTGTCGGTAGCCCCGCCGGGAATCGAACCCGGATCTAAGGTTTAGGAAACCCGTATTCTATCCATTGAACTACAGGGCCGAGAGTGAGCAAAGGTTCAAACTTGTTTGAAGACTTTGCCATCGAGGTCGGTAGTCGCGAAGCAACTACAGGGCCGAGAGTGCGCAAAG
>CAMHKW010000094.1 GCA_946185835.1 uncultured Bacteroidales bacterium | reverse complement strand
TGTCTTGATGGCGGCAATGCCATTGCCGCAATATTATTAGCAACATCATTATATATAGAACACACACGCTACAATGTACATAAAAACATTGTCTTGATGGCGGCAATGCCATTGCCGCAATATTATTAGCAACATCATTATATAGAGAACACACACGCTACAATGTACATAAAACATTGTCTTGATGGCGGCAATGCCATTGCCGCAATATTATTAGCGGCATCATTACCACTTGCATAAAGTTGGCTCGCTACCAAACATCTCCCAACTCAAAGGCATAACCGCCGCATCTTCAGCTGCTTATCTTTAAAAAACGCACTCCGCTTTCGCGTTTTTCAAATTCAACCTAACTGCCACATTCACAGCCTGTAACAGCCGCTTCGTTCCTGTCACCTTCGAGTGAAGATCGAGTGAAGAACGAGTAAATAATGAATCGCCAATCAGTGGCACTCTGTATATCAACAATATACAAAAGTCTCAAAACACCACTTTTAACGCAGATATCGGTTGTATATGATTGTGTTTGACACTATGAAGCGTCGCCAGTATGAAAAGCAGCAGGGTATATGTCCTCTTTGCGGCAAGCATTTTGAGTTAGAGCAGATGGAAGCTGACCATATAACTCCATGGTCTGAAGGCGGTCATACTACGCCTGACAACTGCCAAATGCTTTGCCGCGATTGCAATCGGCGGAAAAGCAGCAAATAGTAACTAACAATACCCTAAGCAACAAAATTATAAACGTAAACACACTCTCTAAGGGAGATGGCAAGATAGAAGTACTATTCAGCAACATCAATGTCTATAAAAAAATTACGGGGACACAACTGATTGTGTCCCCGTAATTCATAAGTATCTTTATGACTTATAGTTACGTGTTTTGCGTTCGGTGAACTCGTAGTCGAGAGGTTCCTTGATGAGTTCGGGCTCTTTGTCCTCGCCCATGTATTTCCAGCAAGCCACATACGAGAACTTATCGTCCTGACGCAATGCCTCGCCTTCCTCAGTCTGATACTCTTCGCGGAAGTGACCGCCGCACGACTCCTCACGGTTCAGGGCATCCACTGCCATCAGACGGCCTATCTCGATGAAGTCAGCCAGACGCAGTGCCTTCTCAAGTTCGTTGTTCAGGCTGTCGGCTGTACCCGGGATATAGACGTTGGTCCAGAAGTCTTTCTTGATCTCGTCAATCTTGCGGATAGCCTCTTTCAGGCTCTCTGCCGTACGACCCATACCTACAAAGTCCCACATGACAAGACCAAGGCGCTTGTGAATGGTATCAACCGACTCCTTACCTTGTATCGACATGAGTTTCTTTATTTTGTCGTTGACAGCCTTCTCAGCCTCAGCAAACTCAGGACGGTCGGTGGACATACGCGGAACACCTATCTGGTCAGCGAGGTAGTTCTGAATGGTGTAAGGCAGTACGAAATAACCGTCAGCCAAACCTTGCATCAGCGCTGAAGCGCCAAGACGGTTAGCACCGTGGTCTGAGAAGTTTGCCTCACCGATACAGAACAAGCCCTTCACTGAGGTCTGCAACTCGTAGTCAACCCATATACCACCCATGGTGTAGTGGATAGCGGGGAAGATCATCATCGGGTTCTCGTAGGGGTCCTCGTCAACTATCTTCTCATACATCTGGAAGAGGTTGCCGTATTTTTGTGCCACGACATCCTTACCGAGACGCTGGATAGCATCACTAAAGTCGAGGAAGACAGCGAGTCCGGTGTTGTTGACGCCATAACCTGCATCGCAACGCTCTTTGGCGGCACGTGAAGCCACGTCACGCGGCACGAGGTTACCGAAAGCGGGATAACGACGCTCGAGGTAGTAGTCGCGGTCTTCTTCGGGAATATCACGACCTTTGATTTCGCCGCGCTGCAAGCGTTTAGCATCCTCCAGTTTCTTAGGTACCCAGATACGGCCGTCGTTACGCAGCGACTCTGACATCAGTGTCAGTTTCGACTGGAAGTCGCCGTGCTTGGGGATACAGGTCGGGTGAATCTGTGCGTAGCAGGGGTTAGCAAAATATGCGCCGTGGCGGTACATCTGCATAGCAGCAGAACCGTTGGAAGCCATAGCGTTGGTTGAGAGGAAGAAGGTGTTACCATAGCCACCCGAGCCGATAACGACAGCGTGAGCGAAGAAGCGCTCTATTTCACCTGTTACGAGGTTGCGGGCTATGATACCGCGTGCACGGGGTTCGCCGTTCTCGTCTTTTATCATGACGATGTCGAGCATCTCGTGGCGTGTGTACATCTTCACCTTGCCTTTACCAATCTGACGGCTGAGTGCGCTATAGGCACCCAGCAGCAGCTGCTGACCTGTCTGACCCTTGGCATAGAAGGTACGGCTTACCTGTGCGCCACCAAAAGAGCGGTTGTCAAGCAGTCCGCCATATTCGCGAGCGAAAGGAACGCCTTGTGCTACGCACTGGTCGATGATGTTGTTAGAGACTTCTGCCAGACGATATACGTTAGCCTCACGAGCACGATAGTCGCCACCCTTGATGGTATCGTAGTAGAGACGATAGACAGAGTCGCCGTCGTTCTGGTAGTTCTTGGCTGCATTGATACCACCCTGTGCAGCGATAGAGTGAGCACGACGGGGTGAGTCTTGAATGCAGAAGTTAAGCACGTTGAAGCCCATCTCGGCAAGCGAAGCGGCAGCCGAAGCTCCTGCGAGACCGGTACCTACGACTATGATGTCGAGTTTGCGTTTGTTGGCGGGGTTGACAAGCTTCTGATGGTCTTTATAGTTGGTCCACTTCTTCTCGAGTGGTCCTTCGGGTATCTTAGCCATCTTCGGAGTGATGACCTTGGCGTTCTTCTCCGAAGGTGTTGCCATAGCCTGTGCGGCAGCCTGTGCGGCTTTGCTTGCTGCTTTTGCGGCTTCAGCTGCGGCAGCCACAGCCTCTTTCACTTCGGCACGCTCGGCAGCTTTCTCAGCACGGGCTTTTATTTCGTCAGCCACTTCTTTAGCTGCTGCAACGGCAGATTGTACGGTAGGGTCAGCAGCTATTTCAGCTGCTTTAGCCTGTGCTGTTTCGATAGCGTCTTGAGCCATCTCTTGCACTTTCTCAGCTGCTTTCTTTGCAGCATCTATTATATCTTCTTTCTTAGCCATAATTATTGGAGTGTTAGTAAGATTAAACAATTAGGCGGCGCATGCGGCACCGATATACATGCCGAGGTAGTAAACGATAACGCTTGCGAACATGAGGCAGATGAGAGTAGCAACCACATTACCGATGACTTTGATACGCGGCAGCCAGATGTTGGATGAGAGTCCCATGGTGTGCAGGGCGGACCATACGCCGTGTGTGAGGTGGAACCAGATAGCGGCGATCCATACGAGGTATAGGCAGCAATAGACGGGGTGTGCCCACTGTGGCATGGTCAGGAGTTCGGGATTGACGACTTGAGCGGGGTTGCAGATGCCGGTGAAGAGGTACTTGACGTAGGCAGCGCCGTTCTGTGGGTCGAAAGCTCCTGTTTTTAGTCCGGTGACTTCTTGGAACTGCATTTTGAACCAGAAGTTGAACAGGTGCAGACAGAGGAATCCGATGATGACGATACCGAGAGCGAGCATGTTCTGCGACTCCCAGTCGACACCTTCTTGACGAGCAGTAACCTCGTATCGGTCGTTACCGCGTGCCCGTCGGTTTTGGATGGTAAGGATAACAGCGAAGATCATGTGCAGTAGCACACCGAGTGCGAGGACGCCGGTGCCGATAAGAGCGTACCAGTTAGCGCCAAGCATTTGGCAAATCCAGTTGTAAGCGTCTTCCGAGAAGATGAGTGTGAGGTTCATCGATGCATGGAAGAGAAGGAACAGCACCAAGCAGGTGCCCGTAATACTCATTACGAGTTTACGTCCGATAGAGGAATCAGTTAACCACATAAGTTTGATTGATATTAAGTTTGATATTATTTAGTTTTCGTTAGTTCACAAGCCTTTAGATGGTACCTCAACGACTGAGTGGGCGTATTAGTAAGGCTTCTGTTGACCAATAATAGCGATGCAAACAAAAGGTCGCTTTAAGGACGCTGCAAAGGTACAAAAAAATATCTGATTGCACAATAGCGAAGTAAAACCATTTTTTGTTTTAATTAAGGTATTGTTATAATTTCGGTGTAGTGATGTTGAAATTCATGCGATTAGGGGTTTGTGTTTTCATCGTTTTTCAAGCATTTAGAAACGTCTATCTTTCAGTTACTTATCAATGATTACTAGT
>CAMHKW010000093.1 GCA_946185835.1 uncultured Bacteroidales bacterium | reverse complement strand
GTTTCGTTTTGTTCTGTCTGAATCTTTTTCTAACTTTGCCCATGTAAAATAAGAATGGGTTTTACGTATATTTAAGGAGGGTAAAGTTATGGTACGGAGGAAGAGTAGGGAATGGCGTTGGTATGATATCGACAAGTCGGAGGTTATTGTTCTTCGCGACTTGAATAAGCTTCCGGTATTCGAGGAAGAATTGATTTCTCCGAACTTATCTTTGTGTATTTATTCCGATGGCATAGCTCGCTTGTTGTACGACTCGCAGGAAGTGTCGTTACACAAGAACGAGGTGGCAGTGTTGATGCCAAACCATAAGGTTCAGGTTTTGGAGAACAGTGCTGATCATAAAGTGACGATAGTGGTGTTGTCGGCGGATTTTGTGGCAGAGATGCAGACACGTGCTCTGACGTATTCTTACGCTAAGTTTCACCAAGCTCCTTTCTCAGAGCTTACCGAAGAACATACGTCCATGTTGCTTAAGGTGGTCGATATCATCGACTACGTGAGCAGATCGTCGGAGCAGGATTTACCTCATCGTCATGACTTATTGTTATATATTGTAGATTTAGCATTCGAGTTGATACACTCTTCGCGTCAAGCACAGGATGAGCTCGACTATGGTCGTAGTAGGAATGCGAAGCTGTTTAACGACTTTTGCAAGTTGCTTGCCGAGCATTATGTTGAGTCGCACGAGGTGTTGTACTATGCCTCGAAACTTGGTTTGACCTCGAAGCACTTTTCGAAAGTGATTAAGTCATTGGTAGGCGTAACGGCAGGAGAGTG
Organism: uncultured Bacteroidales bacterium; assembly: GCA_946185835.1. Classification (GTDB taxonomy): domain Bacteria; phylum Bacteroidota; class Bacteroidia; order Bacteroidales; family Paludibacteraceae; genus Colicola. Next base: position 3,472 of record CAMHKW010000093.1, on the reverse strand, counting down.
GATCGAAGATTTCCTGATAGTGAAAGCCAAGCGCATGCTCTCTTCTCGTCGCGACCTTACGGTGCAGCAAGTGGCGATGCAACTTGGCTTTAACTCTCAGTCGGCGTTCTGCCGTTTCTATAAGCGTACTACCGGTGAGTCGCCGGTGGGCTATCGCAAAAGTTTAGCAGATAACATAACTATCAAGGGTAATCAGTACAAGGCATAGCAGAGTTCGGCTTGTGCGTTGTTTATATCCCATCGAAGAAGCAGCAGTCGCGCTCTTCTTCGCTCATGGTGTCGGCGCACATGCAGAATGCCTCTCTTGCGCGGTTGCTACGCTCGAACATCGAACGTGTGCCGGAGGGTGTGGTGTCGAACGCCATGCTGTTGTTGATGCCCATCTTCTGTGCTTCGAGCACTTCGTTTTGGTTGGCACCGATAAAGGCAAAGGTCCATCCCATGTGCTTGAGTTCTTCTATCAACGATTTTATTTTCTGTGTGGTGAATAGCGTCGATGCGTTTTCTAATCCATCGGTGATGATAGTTACCAGTACGTTTGTTTTCTCGCCTTTAGGCAGTTGGTCTTGCAAGTGACAGATGCTCATCCCCACGGCGTCGTAGAGCGGTGTGCAGGCATCGGGGGTGTAGTCGTTGAGGCTGAGTTCTTCGACCGCGTCGATAGGTGTGTTGTCGTAAACGTAATGGCTTTTTTCATTGGAGTTGAACCACATAAGCGAAAGGTGATGCTCTTGTTCGCTTTTGCGTTGGAGCGAACGGATGCTTTGAATAGTCTCGTTGCAACCAGAGAGGGCGGTACGACGGATGCAGTCCATGCTGCCACTGGCGTCTAAAACAATAAGATGATAGAATGTCATAGCTGTGAGTATTTAAAGAGTTGATACTAAAAACATCGGACTTCCTTTCTGAAATCCGATGCAAAGGTAGTAAGTTTTACCATACAGCTTGGGTTTCTGCAACGTTGCAAAACAACCCTCTAAACACCATTCAAAATGTTAACTCTGTGGGTAGCGACACATATTTGCGGTTGAGGGTGATGTGTCGTCGTTCTCCTTTTTCGCCTGTTATCATATATGGTTTAGCCAGTTCGGTTGCGAGGTTTTCTCTGAGAGCAGCACCGATACGTGATATCTTTTGGTTAGCCGACCCCGACTCTACATCTGTCAGGTCGTCGATGCTGCTGTTGAGCGAAGCGAGGTTAGTGCGTTGCGAGATAGTGAGATATATCTGTCGGAGTTCGTCTTTATAGTCGGATAACTCTTTGAGTCGGATGCCTTCTTCGTGTCGTAGGAAGAGTAGGTATATCACCTTGCTGAGCGTGGGCATCTTGACTTCGATGTCGTATTCGGGTAGCAGTATTCTGAACTTATCGTCGACAACGAGTCGGCTGGGTTCGGTGCGCAACTGTCGTTGTAGTTTGCTGAGCTGCTCGCCGTTGAGTAGCTCTATTAGAATGTTGATGCCGTTGCGTCGTTGTAGCTCGTTGATGTCGTTTCGTATTCGGTTAGCAAGTTCTCGAAGCTCTCGGTCGGTGTAGGGCTCGGTATCGGGTAGGGTTCCTGCTGTGGCTGATTCTGCGGCTGATTCTGGTGCTGATTCTGGTGCTGATTTGGCGGCAGATTTGGGTGCGGTGCTTTTGTAGAGAAGAGGTTCGGTATCGTAGAGCGAGTCATGTTGTGGTGTGTACTCTTTGAATGCTGGTGCGGCGGTGTCTTCTTCTTCCGATGCAGCGGCGGTGTCTTCTTCTTCGAACGAAGGCATGGCTGTTGCTGCGCTGCCAAAAGAGGTCATGAGTAGGGGCGCGTCATCGAGGCGGTATGAGGTGTTGCCACCGATGTGGCGTGACTTGTGCTTCCGTCTGCCGAAGAGAAAGCGGAATAGGTTGCGAAGTTTGCTGCTAAAGCGCAAGGGGTGGCTGATGACGAAGTCATGATACCAGGTGTATTGAAAATCGTCTGAGTAGCCGATGTGGCCTTGCAATACGCTGCGGTTGATGCCATCGACGAGGGTGAGGAATTGTTCAATGATGTCGGCTAACAGGTGGTCAGGAAGGTCGTCGATTCTGACGGCGAGATAGGCACAGGTCTCGTTGGCGGAGTGGCTGTTGGGCAGCAGTCGTACGAACAGCTGTCCTCTGAGGTTATCGAGTGCTGACGAGTCAGAGTGACTATCGCCGAGTTGGGACGTAGCCGTGACGTCGGGGAAGAGCGAACGCAGATCAGGCGAAAGGGTAGCGCTATGCAGACACTCTAATCGGAAAGGGAACAGCCAATCAGCGGAGCTGAAGGTCTGCTGACGATGCCGGTAGAGCCCCATGAGGGCATCGGCGGTGGCAGCCGACTTGCTACCTATGCAGCGGGTGGTGCGCTGATTTCCGGTGGCTGACGAGTCGACATAGAAGATGGTGTCGACGGGCAAGTCGACGAAAGCGGAAGTGAACTTGCCGATGGTAAGCTCTGTGGTGTATATGTCATTCATAACGCAAAGGTATGGTATTTTCTTCTCGCAAAGGTATGGTATTTTCTTCGAACGTGCAAATTCTTAGGAAAGATTTTGAGAATACTTTTACCGCAGCCTTGCATTTGCAAAAATAAATGAGTATCTTTGCAAGTTGTAAGCAGTGCGACTTTTGCATGGTTGATACTTAAATACTTAGGATGAGATGACAGACTTCGTTGCAATAGATTTCGAGACAGCCAATGGCAAGCGTAGCAGCGTTTGTTCGGTGGGTGTGGTGATAGTGCAAGGCGGTGAGATAGTGGACTCGTATTATTCGCTAATCAGACCGATGCCTAATTACTATTCTATGTATTGTCAGGCGGTGCATGGCTTGGGTTATTCAGATACGGCCGAAGCAGAGTTGTTTCCGGATGTGTGGTCGGCGTTGCAAGCCAAGATACATGAGTATTTCCCATATATAGAGGACGGCGAGGTGCCTTTTGTGGCACATAATGCCCGCTTCGATGAGGGCTGTCTGAGGGCTGTGTTTGCGGCATACGAGATGGCATATCCGAGTTATGAGTTCTGCGATACGTTGGTTGCGTCGCGTCGCCGTTTTGGCAGGTCGTTAGCAAACAACCAACTGCAGACCGTCTCTGCTGCATGTGGCTATGAGTTGCAAAATCATCATAATGCACTGGCTGATGCTGAAGCCTGTGCGTGGATAGCAAGGGAAATACTTTAGATATCTTGAGGACCTGTTCGGGAACAATATCAACAAAGAGGAGTTGGGGCTTCTATCGGTGTGGGGCTTCGGTTTGTGGTGAAAGAGGCTTTGGTTTGTGGAGTGGGTTGATTCGAGAAATCTTAAAAATAGTAAACTTTTAGACCGAGAAAAGAGTTTTTTTTCGGTCTTTTTTGTCTCGGTGGTGTCCCAATGGTCGCTCGGCGAAGTGTCGGGAAAGGGTCGGCGGAGCGCAATCTTAATAATCGGCAATTTTGGGGTGGGGGAGAGGGCGATATTTTTTGTTGG
>CAMHKW010000092.1 GCA_946185835.1 uncultured Bacteroidales bacterium | reverse complement strand
AAGAAGGGCAACGTCAATTTTCGCCGGTTATTAACCGGCGGTGCTATCAACACAGCTTCTCTACGGGTACGCCGGTTTGTAACCGGCGGCAATGAACGTCAATGCCGGGTACACCGGTTTATAACCGGCGGCAAGAAGGGCAACGTCAATTTTCGCCGGTTATTAACCGGCGGTGCTATCAACGCATCCCTGAGCTATGCTCGTTGACAGTCGGCTATTTCCATTGAAATATCAGCTTTATGGAAGCCGAGCTATCGGAATATGTAATTGTCTCAGGATACGTTTTTAGGGTTGACGACGATATAGTGGCTGACCAATCGCCTTTACCTGACGCTTGACTATTACTCGGATTGCCGCTTGACGAGTACTTATATAACCGAATAACATACTTGTAGTTAATGTTTAATGTCTGTGCCGTGCCGAGATTATAATTGTATGGAAGGTTGGCTGACGACAACAAAAACCATTTAGTCCAAAAATAGGTAGTCTTGTCAATAAAATAATCGTCGGTCAACTGAACCTGATAATACTTATTGTTGGTTGGCACTTTCAATACAGAGAATCCGGTAATCATACATGTCGAAGGTGCTTTTATTTCTACGTTTGTCTGATTCACACTCGATTTACTACCATTCTTCGCCGTCAGCTTTACCCTATAGACACCTATTGTGCTATATTTATGAGTAGGATTTTTCTCAGTTGAGGTTGTCCCATCGCCGAAGTCCCATTCGTATGAGGTGGCGTTGGTTGAGGTGTTGGTCAAGATAACCTTCAGCGGATGAGCTACCTTATAGGTAAAACTTGCAGAAAGTGCCTGTTCGGTCAAAATGACATTATGTGAAATAGAGTTCGCCAACGTACCTGACTTCGCCGTAAGAGTCACTTTAAATGTACCATACGAAGAATAGGTATGAGTCGGATTTTTAGACGTCGAGGTCTTGCCATCGCCAAAATCCCAACTATACGATGTGGCATTCAAAGAGGAGTTGGTAAAGTTTACCGTCAGCTCTTTTTGCGTAAAAGAGAAGAGAGCTGTCGGCCGCAACCCTTGAGGCTCCACTTGAGGCACATTCGGATCGCAACTCGCAAACATAATAGGGATAAATAGTAAGAATAACTGTTTTGTTTTCATGATGATTACTGCTGGTTATTATTGGTTAATGAAATATTCTTCCAATGGTTCAGACAAGTACTTCGAGTACAGTTCATATTCCTCCGACGAGAGCCAGTGGTCGCTTTCGGCATCATACATAAACAGCACCTTCTCTTCGTAGTCATACACGAAATACTCTGTATCTAGGAAGCGCTCCATCAGCTCCTCGCACTTATCTATTATAGCATCTAACTGCTCTGCACGCGTTATTTCTATTATCGACAAAGGGTGAAAAGTATCATCGAAGATAACCAAATCCGGTGCCTTATCGTTCCAATCGTTGGTCATGGTGGCTTCCGGCAGCATAAGCAAGTGCTGACGCTTCATTTCTTCATACGACTTGCCTATTAGTTGAGATATGAGATTCTGATGTTGCCACTTCGGGCGAGGCGACATGCCCACACCCGTATAATTATCCAAAAGACCCATAGTTTTATTGATTTATATAGTCCACAATCGGTTTGCTAAGATATTGTGAGTACAGCTCATATTCCTCCGACGAGAGCCAGCGGTCACTTTCGGCATCATACATAAACAGCACCTTCTCTTCGTAGTCATACACGAAATACTCTGCATCCGGGAAGCGCTCCATCAGCTCCTCGCACTTATCTATTATGGCGTCTAACTGCTCTGCACGCGTTATTTCTATTATCGACAAAGGATGAAAAGCATCATCGAAGATAACCAAATCCGGTGCCTTATCGTTCCAATCGTTGGTCACGGTGGCTTCCGACAGCATAAGCAGTCCTTGTCGACGAAGTTCCTTGTCGGCATTGAGAAGGATATCTCTCATTACTATTTGATGTTGCCACTTCGGGCGAGGCGACATGCCCACACCCGTATAATTATCCAAAAGACCCATAGTTTTATTGATTTATATAGTCCATAATCGGTTTGCTAAGATATTGTGAGTACAGCTCATATTCCTCCGACGACAGCCAGTGGTCGCTTTCTGCATCGTACATAAACAGCACCTTCTCTTCGTAGTCATACACGAAATACTCTGAGTTGGGAAAGAGGGATATTAACTCGTAGCACTTGCGAATGATACTACGCAACTCTTTGTGAGTAGTTATTTCAACGATAGTCAGAGGATAGCCCTCTCTGTCGAAAACGACCAAGTCAGGTGCGAGGTCGTTACAGTCGTCAGTAACAGTCTGCTCGGTGAGGATCTCTAAGCCTTGATCACTTAATTCATAAAACGATTGGATGAACATCTTAGCCATCACTCTCTGGTGCTGCTTTCTTGGGCGAGGACTACCAACGCCGTATGTATAATCATCTAAAAGACCCATACTTATATGTTTTAAGGTAACACAAAAAAACTCCGTGAATTGATTCACGGAGCAAAGGTATAGGTATTTTCGCGTTGTATGAAAAGTTCGATTTCGATTGTCGAACTTATCGAAGTTTTTGCAACTCCGACGTTATCTTTTCTTTAGCACGATTCACTTTTTTGATGGTCGTACTCGGATAAGCTTCGTTGAAATGGTTGTACTGCGGCAACTCTCTACCTGTTATCTTTTCAACCCAGGCATAAAGATTATACATGTTGTTATCGTTTAAGTATCCTAAATCTCGAAGCGCAGTCAGATAATGACTCATCTCTGCCATGTTTATTTTCTTAGGGTTATTGATATGCGCAGGCAACTCACTCAACAACCTGCATATAACATCTTCCTGCTCTGCACTCAGTCCCACCAACACCGATACGACTTCAGCCTCCTGCCCCACCCTTTTCTTAGCGTGTGCGCCGTTGTCACCGTCGGCAGATGAATTAGCACAGGTGTCAGCGTCAGCGTAACATGGTTGCGTTGTGGCTGACTTCTGTTGTTGCAGCACATAGTCCACCTTAGCCTTATATTCGCTTTCCTCATCGCTCTTAACAAAAAGCGAAAGTATCATCTTCACTACTACCGATACAATAAACACACACAACGCGACTCCTACAGCCACTTTAAAAACCGTTGTTACTGCCACGTCAACCGAAGCAGGTATCTCGAAGTGATTATCTATTATTACCCACACAAGCCATATCATGAGCGCAGAAAAGAACGCCACTGCAGAGATATCAAGTATCTGCTTTGCCTCCTCATCAACTTTGGTAATATTCCGAATAGTAGTCTGTCTCATAAGCAACTCTCTACTCTCAGTTCTTTACAGCTGCTCTACTGGGAATACGAAATACGTTTCCGGGAAGGGCTCGTTGCGGAGCGTGAAATGCCACCACTCGCTGTCCAATGCCTTGAAGCCGTGACGCAACATCGCCTCACGCAGAATCAGACGGTTGCGGAACTGCTGCTCTGTAATCGGGCGTAGACCCTTAGCTGTCTGTTCCGCTGTCAGTCCGAGGTACTCGCCTGTCTCAGGATTGCCGCAGAAGTCAGGGTGACTCTCCTCACCGAACCAGTCGAACGTGCCTCCCATGTCGAGTTCTTTTTCCGTATTCATATCGAAAAGTGTCAGATCGACTGTCGAACCGCGTGTATGACCCGACTTCGCCATGATATAATCCTGCTCAAAGAGTACGGGTTTGTCGAGCATCGGATAGAAATAGCGCTTCATACATGTGTCGGCAGCCGACTGCGACCAGCGCACGAAATGGTCAACACCCATCTGCGGACGATAGGCATCATATATCTTCAGACGAAAACCCTGAGCCATAACATCATCGCTGACTGCTTTGAGCGAATCGGCAGCCTCGCCGGTTAACAAGGCAACAGGCTGCATATAACCGTCGATACGGGCACCCACGAAATTATAGGTGCCATAATAACGAATCTCTAAAATGACGTCAGGCACCACATCCGTGATATTGACAAACGTACTACTATCTTCCTCCGGGAGAAGAGTTTCCTGTTTTTGGCACGAAGGCATCAGCACTAACGCCAATGCAAACAGTAAAAATGATTTTTTCATCGATATATCGTTTTTTTTTCGTTGTTATTACAGCAATGACGCTGCATATATTACACTTCAACTCGCAAAAGTACAAAAAAATATCCATACTCGCAACATTAGCGGCATCATTATATAGAGAACACACACAATATAGAGAACACACACTACAATGTACATAAAAACATTGTCTTGATGGCGGCAATGCCATTGCCGCAATAT
>CAMHKW010000091.1 GCA_946185835.1 uncultured Bacteroidales bacterium | reverse complement strand
TTTGCCATCGAGGTCGGTAGTCGCGAAGCAACTACAGGGCCGAGAGTGCGCAAAGACTGCACTTGTTTGAAGACTTTGCCATCGAGGTCGGTAGTCGCCAGGCAACTACAGGGCCACAGTGAGCAAAGGCTGCACTTGTTTGAAGCTGATGCCGTCACCGGCAAAAGCGTTGCAAAATTACACATTTTATCTTACATGGCAAAACCGAAACAAAAATATTACGTAGTATGGAAGGGTGTAGAACCCGGTGTTTACGACTCATGGCGTGACTGTGAGCGTCAGGTCAAGGGCTTCGAAGGTGCTCAGTATAAGAGTTTTCCCACGCGCGCAGAAGCTCTGGCGGCATACGCTGCCGGTGCTACCGAATATTTTTCTCCGCGTGCCAAAAGAGAGCAGCAACGTCTCGACTGGCACAGCATGCCGGCGAGCGAGCGTCCGCTGACCCCTTCTATCTCTGTCGACGCTGCCTGCTCGGGTAACCCCGGGCGCATGGAATACCGTGGCGTGGACACCGCCACCGGCAGAGAGTTGTTTCACCAGGGACCGTTCGAGTGCGGAACAAACAACATAGGCGAGTTCCTCGCCTTAGTACACGGCATCGCCATGCTGCAACGACAAGGACTCACCACCCTACCCGTATACTCCGACAGCCGCACGGCGCAGAGCTGGCTCAGACAACGCACATGCAAGAGCAAACTCACGGAGAACGAGCAGAACCAAGGTCTGTTCGACCTCGTACGCCGCGCAGAACACTGGCTACAAACCAACACCTACCTCAACCCCGTCTACAAGTGGGACACCGACCGCTGGGGCGAGATACCCGCCGACTTCGGAAGAAAATAATGCCGGAACACCGGAATACCGGAATTTCGGGAAGTCGGGATGTCGAGATGTCGAGATGTCGAGATGTCGAGAAGTCGGGATTTCGAGATTTCGAGATGTCGAGATGTCGAGATGTCGAGATAACGAGATAACGGAATGTCGGAATACCAAAATCACGAAAAAAAAACAAAACAATATGGACATTTTTCTCATCATCGTTGGGGCTATATGCCTTATTGTCGGCATCGTTGGGTGCATCGTTCCGGCTCTGCCCGGAGTGCCCCTCTCGTATGTAGGCTTGCTATGTCTGCAGCTGACCGACCGTGTGCAGTTTACTTGGCAGTTTATGCTCATCTGGCTGGCTGTGACGATAGCCGTGCAGCTTCTTGACACCTTCATCCCCATCTGGGGCACTAAACGTATGGGGGGCAGCAAAGCCGGCACATGGGGAGCCACCATCGGACTGGTAGTCGGACTGTTTCTGGGCATCTGGGGCGTGATACTCGGACCGTTCGTGGGAGCAGTGATAGCCGAACTCATCGCCGGCAAGAAGACAGGCACGGCACTGAAAGCCGGACTCGGCTCGTTTGTGGGCATACTCACCGGCACCGTACTCAAACTCATCTGCTGCGGCATGATGACCTACTACTTCATCGCAGCACTGACATAACGAGGTTTCGGGAAGTCGGGATTTCGAGATGTCGAGATGTCAAGATGTCGAGATAACGAGATGTCGGGATGTCGAGATGTCGGGGAGTCGAGATGTCGAGATGTCGAGATGTCGGGATTTCGAAATACCGCCCCCAAAAAAAAGAAAACAAAAAACATCAAGATGAACACCAAAAAGATACTCAACTTCCTTAGCTTGCTGATTGATAACAACAACCGCGAGTGGTTCAATGCCAACAAAGAGTTATACCTCGAATGTAAGGCAGACTTCGAACTGTTTGTCGACCAATATATCACGCGCATGTCGGTTCTTGACCCGAGTTTGCAGGGTCTGACTGCCAAAGACTGCGAATGGCGCATCTACCGCGACACCCGTTTCTCGGCAGACAAGACGCCCTACAAAGACCATTTCGGGGCATTCCTTGCGCCGCATGGCGGTAAGAAGAGTCCGTATGGCGGCTACTACGTACATCTCACCCCCGGCGGGTGTATGTTCGCCGCCGGCATCTGGGGACCTGAGAAAGACTTGCTGCACAGCCTGCGCATGTCCGTTCTCGACAACTACGACGAGTTAGAAGCCATCATGGGCGATGAGCATTTCCGTCGTTACTTCCGCGACTTCGACACCTACTATCAGCTGTCGCGCACGCCGTTGGGCTTCCCTCGCGACTTCGTACACGATGAGTGGCTTCGTCTGCGCGCCTTCACCGTGACCTGCCCGCTGAGCGACACTGAGGTATGCACTCCTGACTTCTTAGACAAGCTGCTCGACATCTCGGCAGCAGCCAAACCGCTGAACGACTTCCTCAACTACAGCGTCGACGAGCTATATGACCGATAGCGCTGTCCATAACACCCTGTCGTCGCCCAACCGCGAGATATGGCGGTTGGCGTTGCCCAGTATCCTTGCCAACATCACCATACCGCTGGTGGGCATCGTCGACACCGCCATCGTAGGTCATATAGGCGACATCTCGGCGGTGGGGGGCATCGCGGTAGGCACGATGCTGTTCGACCTGCTGTATTGGAACTTCGGCTTCCTGAGGATAAGCACCTCGGGCCTGACGGCACAGGCAGTGGGCAGACACGACAGCGAAGGCGCCACACGTCTGCTGACCCAAGCCGTCACCACTTCGCTACTGTCGGCTGCCCTTATCTTACTGCTGCAGTGGTTCTTCGTCTCCGCGGTATTGGCGCTGATGCCATGTTCGGCAGAGGTGTCGGCGTTCGCACGCCGCTATTTCTTCATCCGTGTATGGGCAGCACCGGCGACGCTGACGCTGATGTCGCTGAAAGGCTGGTTTATAGGCATGCAAGACACCATCTCACCTATGGTGACCGACATCGTAGTCAACGTGGTTAATATGTTAGCCAGCTACCTGCTTGCCGTCGAGAGCCCTGTCGGCGCCGTCGGCGTGGCATGGGGGACACTGATAGCACAGTATACCGGCTTGCTGACCGCCATCGTCTTACTTGCCGTCAGATACCGCAGCACTCTCACTTCTTTTCTCCGACCCGACTTCGTGCGCGAGAGTATGCGCTGGTCGCAGATACGCCGATTAGTGACTATCAACGTCAACCTGTTCATCCGTTCGCTATGCTTCATGGTGGTGTATGTGGGTTATACCATCATCGCCTCTACATACGACGACACCGAGCTGGCGCTGAGCACTATCATGATGAAGATCTTCATGTTCTTCTCGTTCTTCGTCGACGGCTTTGCCTACGCGGCGGAAGCGCTGTGCGGCAGACTCGGAGCTACCGACGACGGCGGGTGGCACAAGACCGACGGCGTCAGACAGGTGGTGCGCATACTGTTCTTCTGGGCACTGGGCGTCGGGGTGCTCTTCGCGGCTGCCTATGCCTTCGGCAGCGACCAACTGATAGCACTGATGACCAACAACGCCGAACTGCAAGAGGCTGCTACACGCTATTATATATGGCTGGCACTGATGCCGCTGATTTCGGCACTCGCCTTCCTGTGGGACGGCGTGTATATCGGCGCTACTGCCGACTTCTACGTCCGACAGTGTATGGTATGGGCTGCCATAGCTTTTGTGGTGAGCTACTTCGCCTGCTACCAATACATAGGCACACAGGCTCTGTATGTCGCCTACTTCGCACATCTGGCTGCCAGAACCATATACCTCAGCCTCAAATGGCACCGACTAAACTGACAAACATTATAAACATTCACTTATAAACATTTATTTGCACTATGAACACTAAAGAGATAGTCCGTTTTCTGAAGTTCACTTTCATCTCGGCAAGCGCCGGCTTAATAGAAATAGTCACTTTCACCGCTCTCAACGAGTCGACATCATTGAGATACTGGCCATGCTACCTCACGGCATTAGTGCTGAGCGTGCTGTGGAACTACACTATCAACCGCAAATATACTTTCCACTCGAACTCAAACGTGCCCTTGGGCATACTTCTTGTTGCGATATACTACCTCATCTTCACGCCTACCACCACATGGCTTGGCGACTGGCTTGCCGAGACGGTCGGGGTAAACGAGTATATCGTCACGGCAGCGATGATGATACTCAACCTCACCACCGAATTCCCATACCAACGCTTTGTCATCTACCGCAATACCGTGGATAACCGAGTGAAAGACAACAACGAAACAGAAGAGATATAACGCCTCTCTACACCGAGACTGCCCACATAACCGAGTGAAAGACAACAACGAAACAGAAGAGATATAACGCCTCTCTACACTGGGACTGCCCACATGCAAGATACCTATTTTCGAAAAATAATCATTTTTTTTCAAAAATATTTGCGTGTTTCAACAAAAAGCAGTACCTTTGCAGCGCTTTTGAGAAAAGAACATCTTTATCTCGACTGCAGGAATGGTCCATTAGCTCAACTGAATAGAGTATCTGACTACGGATCAGAAGGTTGCAGGTTTGAATCCTGCATGGATCACCACCCAACAACAAACGACCGCTGATTTTCAGCGGTCTTTTTTGTTTTACACGCCTGCCACGTCTTTTTTGTTTTTACACGCCTGCCACGTAGAGACGAGGCTCTGACTCGTCTCATGTCTGCAATGGAATCCCACGCATACTTGCTTTTTACCGCAGATTTATTTTTAACCGCAGATTTTACAGATTGGGCAGATTAAAAACAGATTTTCTCTCTATGCCTGATGACAGAAGGGAATCTCACACAGACGACACAGATGACGCAGATTGTTCAGATTACACAGATTACTCGGATGAACAATCAGTTTTCCTTTAATAAAAAGAATATTCGTTCGAATTTGTTTAAGTTGTGAACAAAAAAAGAAAATCGTTCAATCCGTAGACAACAAGATAATTCGTTCTATAGTAGGTAACGAACAAAGGCTCGGTTGTCGCTCGGTAAGCCACGACCACCATAACATAGCAGTTAGGAGAAACACATAGCAGTTAGGAGACGAGTCGAAGCCTCGTCTCTACGAAGGATGATTACTCGGATGAACAATCAGTTTTCCTTTAATAAAAAGAATATTCGTTCGAAT
>CAMHKW010000090.1 GCA_946185835.1 uncultured Bacteroidales bacterium | reverse complement strand
GCCGGAAGATTTATCGACTTAGGTTTTGTAGTTATATCACCGCACATCTTTACTTTATGTATAGTCTTCCCAATCACTACCTTTACCGGTTTTTGGCTTAACAAGCACGTGACCTTTACTCAGTCTACACTAAACACCGGAAAGCAGTTTTTTCGATATATTTCTGTAGTAGCTATCAATCTTGCTATCAACTACTTCGGCATAAAAGTGCTGGTAGAGATACTGAGTGTATACGCGCCTCTCGCCAAAATAATAGTTACACTGATAACTATCCTACTCTCTTTCTTAGCTCAGAAATATTATACCTTTAAGTCATAAGGGGTTTAACTTGCAATGACCCATATTTGGGTAATTAGACAAGCATAGCTACTGATTTTTTCATTGCTTCGACAAGCACGTCGATGTCTGTTTCGTCGTTGTATAGTCCCACTGATATTCTAATCGTCCCCGGCACACCCATGATTTCCATCATAGGCTGAGCGCAGTGGTGACCTGTTCGCACCTCTACTCCTTGATGGTCGAGCAGCACTCCTATGTCGAACGGGTGAATTAGACTGCCATCGCCTTTGAATACATTCACCGACACTGCTCCTCGCTTCGGCTGACCGGCAGCGTATATTTTGATACCCGCAATGTCTTCTGATAACAGCTGTTCTACCCTTGCAGTAAGCTCCGACTCGTGTTGTGCTATTTTATCGATACCTATTCCCTTTACATACTCTAATGCTTTTTCAAGACCGTAGCTGCCTATGAAATCGGGCGTCCCCGCCTCGAACTTATAAGGCAGACTGTTGAAAGTAGTACCTTGAAAACTAACATGCTGTATCATCTCGCCACCTCCTTGGTACGGCGGTAACTTGTCAAGCAGTTTTTCTTTTCCATATAGCACTCCTATACCCGTCGGACCATATAACTTATGACCCGAAAAAGCGAGGAAATCGCAATCAAGTTTCTGTACGTCTATCCTGCTATGAGCTATTGATTGCGCTGCATCCACTGCCACCAAGATACCATGCCGGTGCGCTATCTGTATTACCTGCTCTATCCGATTCTCTATGCCCAATACATTACTTGCATGAGCTATACTAATGAGCTTCGTCTTTTCGTTAATCAGCGAAGGTAGTTTTTCTATATCCAGCGTCAGGTCTTCACAAAGCGGTATCACTCTAAGCTTTAGCTGCCGACGCTCACATGCCATTTGCCATGGTACTATATTAGAGTGATGTTCCATAGCCGACACTATTATCTCGTCACCGGGTTCAAAAGTCTCACTCAAACAGAAGGCAAGCAGGTTAATAGAGTCGGTAGTGCCCTTTGTAAATACTATATCGTTGGCACTACGCGCATTGATAAACTCAGCTACTGTCTGTCGAGCATGTTCGTGGTGCTCGGTTGACACTTGCGACAGATGGTGTACTCCTCTGTGAACATTAGCATTGAAGTGTGTGTATGCATAGTTGATAGCGTCGATTACTACTTTAGGTTTCTGCGAGGTAGCAGCGTTGTCTAAGTATACAAGTCGGCGACCGTGTATCTGTTGTTCTAATATAGGAAAGTCTTCTCTGTTCATTATGGTTTATAGTTTGACATTTCAAGTATTTTCTGTGCGTCGTTTTCTTCGAGCAGTTGCACTAAGTCTGCCTGTTTATTAGTCTTCATATAGCTTTCGACTATTCTCCAGCCTATCCATGTGCCTAATCGCCCGGGTGAGTCTTGTGATATCTCTGCCGTAAACGGACCATCGTTCAGATATGAGGTTAGTACTAACGACTCGGTCTTAAATAGGTCGTGCTTGTCCATCATCATTCTCCAAACCTTTGATTCATTTTTTTCGCACCATTGCCATTGCTCATTGCTATAACCCATCACGTCGGCACTCGACCGAGTATCCAAAATTTGCGACACGGTATACATTATCTTACCTCGGTATATCATATTATCTATCAGTCTGTTTTTACTACTTGAAAAGGGAAAATGGCGGAACATATATGCCGATACCACATCTATAGGTATACTTTGTTTGTGCATCGTTATCTTTTGGTAGTTGTATACCACACGGTTGTAGTATTCATAGTCTTTACCAAGGTACATATCCGTTCCGATAGCGATATAGTCGGTGTCGGCTGTTGGTTCTTTCCAGAATAGCAGCGAAGCGTTGAAGCCAGATACGAATAATGTAATTTGTGGTTTTGGCAGTTGTGGATAGAGGTGACTTATTCTGCTGAATGCTATATCGATTTCCTGCCTTATAGAGTCGATGTTAGAGAATAACTCTTTCTCCTTTTGGTTGGTTATATTGAAGCTATAAACAGTATCTGTCAGGAAACTATACAATGCATCAGCAAAAGTCAAAGTGTCGGTTGTAGGAATGCCTATAATCTGTTCGCTATAGAATGATGTGAATTCGCTGTCATATCCGTACAGATTATCGACTAAAGCCTTTATTGTTGACGTATCCACATTGGTCGACAACATAGCACTATCATATCTGATGATAGGTATATATTGTTTCTCTATATCACTTTCAGGTGGGAAATATCTGTTGTCTCTGTTGCACGAAACAACAATAAAACAACTGATTATCACTAAACACCATTTCGTTATTTTTTGTATCATATTGTAGTTCTATTTCACCACGCCGTCTTGCATCATATATACCTTGTCTGATATCTTTGCAAGCTCTTCGTCGTGTGTTACCACTATAATAGTTTGTTTGAATTGCTGCTTTACGTCGAGCAATAGCTTATGCAGTTCTTTTTTATTCTGACTATCCAAGCTACCCGAAGGCTCGTCGGCTAATATCACACTCGGGTTCATCATTAGGGCTCTGCATACAGCAACACGTTGTTTTTCTCCGCCCGATAGTTCTGATGGCTTATGCTCTAACCTTTCACTTAGTTGCATTCGATCTAATAGTTCTTTGGCTCTTTGCTGCGCTTGTCTGTAATTAGTTTTGGCTATCAGTGCCGGCATCATTATATTTTCCAGGGCAGTAAACTCGGCAAGAAGCTGATGAAATTGAAAGATAAATCCTATATGTCTGTTTCTAAATGCTGCTAATTGTTTGTCTTTTAGCTTAAAGACATCTGTATTGTCGATTATCACCTGTCCGCTTGTAGGCGTAAGCAAGGTGCCTACAACCTGCAATAGTGTCGTCTTGCCTGCCCCGCTTTTGCCCATAATAGTAACGAAGCTGTTTTGCTCTATTTTCATATTCACACCTTTGAGAACTTCTAAATTACCAAAGCTGTGGTGTATATTATTGATTTCGATGTATGCCATGTCTATTGTTTTAAGTCTGTTGTTTCACGTATATTTCTGTTTCATCTGATAAATTTGCGACATCTGTGTGAAATTCCATTCCTATCAATTTTTAGTGCGAATCTTTAGTCTATTATTTCTTTAGCTTTCTCTATGAGTTCATCTTTGTCGTCTGACTTCAGACTTACTCTTATATCCGGTGCTATTCCTTGTTCTATCGAGTTATCGTCGATGTCGGTCATCCTCACCGACGAAAATCTAATCAGCCATCCGTTAGGCAGTTCGTAACTCAGAGGTAATCCCCCGCCTCCGCCGGTGGTGTCACCCACCAACGTGCATCGCGGTGCCTGTTTCATCGCGCAAGCAAAGGTGTTGGTTGCCGAATAACATCTGCGATTCACTAATACCACCACCGGTTCGTCGTACCCTATTTCGGCGGTCATGCGCTGCTTTTCTATTCTTATAGGTTGAGCTTCAGAAAATTGTTCGTGTCCCTTACCTATTTTGTGACGTGTATAACCTATTATAGTGTCTTTGTCGAAAAATAATGAAGCTAACCATAAGGCATTAGTTAGGTCTCCGCCCGTGTTGTCTCTAACGTCAACTATCAGCCCCTTGCATTGTTTTTCCTCGAATTCGCTTAATATATACTTTAGGTTGAGGTTATTAAAACCAGCCGAGAAACTGCTGTATCTGATATATCCGTAGCTTTGGTCGATAACTCCGTAGTCGAATCCGCCAACCGAGCGGTATTGGTTGAGGTACTTGCTATATAATATTTCAGAACTGTAGTTATGTTCGTACTGCTCGTAAAACTTGTATCTCGACACATCGAACGGACTTATCAGATTCACGTGTCCGTCTCTGAGCTCGTTAACCATACAAGACAACGTGTCGAATAACCTTATTTCGTCCTTCTCTCCTATCGTTTTTACTCTGTTATAGTATACTGTATGTATTGAGTCCCAGTCGATTCCCTTTTCTGTGAAGTAGCAATATCGTTCGTCTAATGTAGTCCACAACGCCTCGAAGTTGCCTATTGGCGTGTTGTCCTCAGGTTGCTGAGAACTGATACACGAACATGCAACAATGGCAATCAAAACCACATATATTATCTTTCTGTTCATACCAACTACTTTCTTTTTTTATATCAATGGCGTTATGCTACTTTAGTCTTACTTTACCGTCGATTTTGTAGTTGAAAATCGTACCTACCACTATGCTTATGTACTCGTGGCGGAACCGTATGTCGTTGCTACCATAGTTCAGGTAGTCGTGCTTCACACCCAACCGCCATGTGCTATGAGCAAACTGCATGTCGAACGTAATCTCTTGGCGTAAGGCTATGCGTCTTCCAATGTACGAAAAATGTATCGACTTGCTCCACTGTTTCTCCAGTTCGTAATACGACTGCCAATAGTCCGGATAAAAGTCAGCTCCAATAAGGTTTATATAAGCTAAATATCTTAGTCTGTAACTTGTCTGCCGACCTGCAAAAAATGTACCTATACTCAGCATCATGCTAAGGTCCGCTGCTATGTCTGCCGAGACAGGCTTATTGTATGAGTTATATATGTATTTAGCATCGAGCATGGCACCTATATACGGACCTATCTTAAAGTCAAAATGATTTTGGTGCAGCGAAGAATAAAACCCCCAACCGCCTTCAAGTCCGATGTTGGCTATGGCATTAGAGTTGTAGTTTTTGCCGCTCACATGAGCTCCGTACAACACCCTTCCGCCTCTGATTTCTATCTTTCCTACATGACCGAAGTTGTCGTTTTTCCTTAGCTTCTGCCACCATTCATTAGTGAGCATTATATTAAATCCACTGTATGTTAGCGGACTTAGATACATGTCGTTAATCTTACTCCATCCCCCACCTATCTCAAGTATGTTCTCATGCAGTATGCTGTTTTGGGCAAAGGAAGTATTAGTAGCAAAGGTAGTATCATTATTGTACATACTATCGCCCTCTCCCAACTCATTCTCTGATATTTTCGTATCGTTATTCTCTCTGTTCTTTGCACCGCTTACTTCTTTTTTCCTTTCCTTTTCTTCCGGCATATTAGCTTTCGACAGGTCGGATATCTTCTTCTCGTATTCCTCTGATATCACTTTTCTTAGGCTATCTTCAATCTGCTGCTCTACCTCTTGCCTTATTTCTGCTCTTATCCTGTTTCTTGTGTTCTCCACTACTTTAGCTACCTTAGCAGCTTGTTCTTGTTTTTCTTGTTCCGATACTTTTTCGTCTGTCCTATTATTATCGTTTAATTTGCTTTTATTATTTGTTCTACCTTTATTTTGCTGTGTCTTGTTATTTCCCTTACTTATGTTTTTGGTACTATATTTAGCTGTCTTTCCGTTGCTCTTTTTGTTTTTGCTCTTTGCGGTTGTTTGTTTATGAGAACGTTGTTGTGCACAATACACACTGCTTATAGGTAAAAACCCTATCAGCAATGTGATAACTAAAGTTATTATTTTGATATTGGTTCTCATTTTATTGTATTATGTTTATTTTTCTTCTATG
>CAMHKW010000089.1 GCA_946185835.1 uncultured Bacteroidales bacterium | reverse complement strand
ATGATGAGTTGACCGTCGGACTTAGCCGACGGAGCAGAACCTGAAGTGAAGAGAGGATGATAACCTGAGAGAGGGGAAGAGGCTGATAACCAAGGGGAGAGAGGATGATAACAGGTAGATGACAGGAACATGACAGGTAGATGACAGGAACAACCCATGTGTAATGTGCTGAATCACTTAAAGTTAAATATATTTTTATGACAAACAACCTTGCACCTCGTCACATCGGTCTCAGTGCCGAAGACACCAATCTGATGCTCAGAGAGATAGGAGCTGAATCAGTTGAGCAACTCGTCGACCAAACGATACCATCGGACATCCGGCTTAGCGAGCCATTGGCACTCGAACCGGCGTTGACAGAACAGCAACATTTAGAGTCGATTTATGAGTTAAGCACACATAATAAACTCTTTAAGTCTTATATAGGTCGTGGTTATTATGATACCATTACGCCGGCTGTTATCGTTCGTAATATATTAGAGAACCCTGTTTGGTACACGTCTTACACTCCTTATCAAGCTGAGATTTCGCAAGGTCGTTTAGAGGCTTTGTTCGTCTTCCAGACTATGGTCAGTGACATGACGGGTCTGCCATTAGCTAACTGTTCGTTGCTTGATGAGGCTACGGCAGCCGCCGAGGCTGTGACGATGATGCGCAACCTCAGGACACGAGATCAGGTGAAAGCAGGAGTAAGCAAGGTGTTTGTCGATGCCAACCTCTTCCCGCAGACATTATCGGTATTGCGCACCCGTGCTGTCGGTCAGGGCATTGAGCTTGTAGTAGGCAACTATGCCGATGTCGAACTCGACGAGAGCTTCTTCGGTGCTTTAGTGCAATTGCCCAATGCCGATGGTTCGGTAGAAGACTACGAGTCGTTTGCGACTGAGACACACCGTGTAGGTGCCAAGCTCACTGTCGTTGCCGACCTGCTGTCGTTAGCGTTGCTGAAAGCGCCGGGCACATGGGGCGCCGACATCGTCTGCGGTTCGGCACAGCGGTTTGGACTGCCGATAGGCTTTGGCGGACCTAATGCCGGATACATGGCGACACGAGATGAGTTCAAGCGCGACATGCCCGGGCGTATCATCGGACTATCACGCGACACACACGGCAAACCTGCCTTCCGTCTTGCATTGCAGACACGCGAACAGCACATCAAGCGCGAGAAAGCTACATCAAACATCTGCACTGCCGAAGCGCTGTGCGCCATGATGGCCGGTATGTATGCCGTATACCATGGCGCCGAAGGGATACGCGAGATAGCTGAGACGATACACGGTAAGGCAGTGTATCTGAGCGAGATGCTGCAAGCTTACGGGTATGCCCAAGACAATGCCAATTTCTTCGACACATTAAAGATAGAGCTGCCCGAAGGTAAGACAATACCTGAGTTGCGTACTCTTGCCGAACAGAAAGAAGTGAACCTTTATTACGATGAGCAACAAGGCTTCGTCGGACTCTCGATAAACGAAAACACCACTTTGGACGACATGAACACTCTTATCGAGCTGTTTGCCGAGCTGACCGACAACCTCCCGCCATACGAGGAGTCGGAAGAGGCTTTCGAAGGACTATGGTCTATCGACGAGAACTTATGCCGCGAGGTTGACTACCTGCAAGAAGAGGTGTTTGGCAAATACCACACCGAGACCGACATGATGCGCTATCTCAAGCGCTTAGAGAGAAAAGACATCTCGTTGGCTCACTCGATGATACCGCTTGGTTCGTGCACCATGAAACTCAACCCTGCTGCTGCGATGTTACCCATCACCTTCAGCGGATTTCTGAATATCCATCCGATGGCACCCGACGAGCAGACCGAAGGCTACCGCGAGATATTACAAGAGTTGAAAGAGCAACTGAGCATCGTCACCGGTCTGCCTATATGTAACCTGCAGCCCACCTCGGGTGCCGCAGGCGAATACACAGGCTTGGTTACGATACGCGAGTATCTGAAAGCCAATGGTCAAGCCGACCGTCGTGTGCTGCTTATTCCTGCCTCGGCACACGGCACCAATCCCGCATCGTGCGTGCAAGCAGGCTTTGTTCCTGTGGTAGTGAAGTGCGACGAAAAAGGCAATACCGACATCGCCGACTGGCAGCAGAAAGCCAAAGAGAACAAGCAGACGCTTGCCGGCTGTATGATAACATATCCCTCGACACATGGTATCTTCGAGACCGAGATACGCAAGATGTGCGATATCATTCATCAAAACGGGGGTCAGGTATACCTTGATGGTGCTAACATGAATGCCCAAATCGGATATACCAACCCTGCCACTATCGGTGCCGATGTATGCCACCTTAATCTACACAAGAGCTTCGCTTCGCCACATGGTGGCGGCGGACCCGGTGTGGGTGCTATCTGTGCCGCCAATCACCTTGCTGCGTATGTGCCATCAGAGGACTTCAACCGCGTCAGCTCTTCGCTATACGGCAATGCCAACATGGCTCTTATCTCATACGGCTATATCCGCATGATGGGTGAAGAGGGTCTGCGTGCGGCGACGGCAGCTGCCATCCTGAGTGCTAACTATATGGCAGCACGACTCAAAGAAGCCTATGGCATCGTCTATACCGGCGCCAATGGCAGAGTAGGGCACGAGCTGATACTCGACTGCCGGCAGTTCCACTCAGTCGGCATCACCGAGGCTGACATAGCCAAACGACTTATGGACTTCGGATATCATGCGCCGACGCTCTCGTTCCCTGTTCATGGCACGCTTATGATAGAGCCTACCGAGTCGGAGTCGAAGGCAGAACTTGACCGTTTCATCGACGCTCTGCTTATCATACGTCAAGAGATACAAGAGATAGCCGACGGCAAGGCTGATGCCAATGACAATGTGCTTATTAATGCTCCGCACCCTGAATACGAAGTGGTGGCAGACGAGTGGTTGCACCCATATTCGCGCACCAAAGCAGCTTATCCTGCATCATGGGTTGCCGACAATAAATTCTGGCTGCCGGTAAGCAGAGTAGACAATGGCTGGGGAGACCGAAACCTCGTGGCAAGGTTCTGAGAAACGATATACCAATTATCAGTAACTTTCTTTTGATTATTCCTATCAAACCACACACACAATATGGATAAGGAAAGAGTAAAAAAGGTCGAAGAACAAGTCAACCAAGTAAAAGAGCACCTTAGTTACTACATTAAACTCAAGCCTCTTATAGAGGCGAAAGAACTCATACTGATAGCGGTATGCACCATACCATACGCTATAGCCGTCAATCAGATACTGATACCGCATAATGTGGTCAGCGGCGGGCTGACGGGTCTGTGCGAGATTATCTACTTCGCCTCCGACAAGCTCATACCAATCTGGTTGTCGTCGTTTACGCTTAATGCCATCTTGCTTGCCTTTGCTATTAAAATCATCGGCTGGCGCTTTTGCCTGCGTACGATGTATGGCGTGTTCTGGTTGACGGTCTGGTTCCGTATCGTTTCGATACCAGAAGAGCCTATCGTTCACGATGCGTTTATGGCAAGTATCTTAGGCGGACTGCTGTGTGGTTCGGGTCTCGGACTCGTCTTCATGAACAACGGTTCGACGGGCGGTACCGACATCGTTGCCATGATTGTTAACAAATACACCCATATTTCGATAGGCAGAATACTGCTATACTGCGACCTTATCATCATCTCGAGTGCTTATTTTCTGCCTAACGTTCATAGCATTGAGCGTGTGTTGTTCGGTTTGTGTTTTACCTTTGTGAGCACCACCGCCGTTGATTGGATAATGAACCGTGCCCGCCAGTCGGTGCAGTTCTTTATCTTCTCGTCGAAATACGAAGAGATAGCTGATGCCATAATGACGAAAGTGCCACGCGGAGTGACCATTCTCGACGGAGAGGGTTGGTATTCGAAGAAGCCGATGAAGATCATCACTGTGTTGGCAAGAAAAAACGAGTCGAGCAAAATCTTCAAACTCGTAAGAGAAATCGATCCGTCGGCATTCGTGAGCCAAAGCTCGACGATAGGCGTCTTCGGCAAAGGATTCGACCAGATGGTACGATGACAAAGGATAAGGATTGCGTTACGCTGAATATGCTATCGCAGATAGAATGAACGTTTATAGTTTTGCCTTGTCGATATGGATATCTCACAAAAGCAACTGCTTAAAACGGCGAGAGAATATGTCATGATTATTATCGGTCTCTTTCCCTTTGCTTTGATGGTGAACTGGATTTTCGTGCCTCACAATGTTGTAGGAGGAGGCTTAACGGGTATCTGCTCTATCATCTATTATGCCACTCAGGGCATGTTCGACAATGCCTTTGCTGAATATGGCGGTGCTATTCCTATTTGGCTCTCGTCGCTGACCATCAATATCTTACTACTGATAGCAGCTGTTGCAACCGTAGGTTGGCGCTTTTGCTTGCGCACCATTGTAGGTGTGTTCGCATTAGCTTTTTGGTATAGGGTGATACCCTTGCGTACCGTTCCACTGATTGACGATCCGGTGACGGCATGTATCGTTGGTGGAGTGGTCTTTGGTATCGGACTCGGCATTGCGATGCTTAATAACGGCTCTTCGGGAGGCACCGACATCATCGCCATGATTGTCAATCAAAACAAAGACATCTCACTCGGGCGCGTGATGATAATCTGTGACTTTATCATCATCGCCAGTTCGTACTTCTTGCCCGTTGCCGGAGCAGACACGATGACGACGAGTGAAATCACCGACTTCAAGATTAAGCGTATCATGTACGGTTTGTGCATGACCGTAAGCTACACCTTGGCTCTCGACTGGTTTATGTCGAAGATGCGCCAGTCGGTGCAATTCATGATTTTCTCGAAGCACTACGACTTGATTGCTACCGCTATCAATCAGAAAGTACATCGCGGTGTTACAGTGCTTGACGGAACGGGGTGGTATTCGCAGCAACCTGTGAAAGTGGTGACAGTGATGGCAAAAGAAAACGAGAGAGCTCTGATACTCAGAATTGTAAAAGAGATAGACCCCGATGCCTTTGTCAGTCAGTCGGATGTGACCGATGTCTTCGGGCGGGGTTTTGCCAAAATCAAAGGCAAATAAAGATTTCCAATTGTTGCAGTAAGGTCAAATAGTGCGTTTAAAGTTTGCGGATGAAGGTAAGTCCGTCGCGCAGTGGTAGGATAAACGTCTCGACCCGTTCGTCAGCCGCTATTTTATCGTTGAATCGTCGCAGCGCCATCGTCTGCTTGTCTTTGTCGTAGGCAGGGTCGACGACATGCCCATCCCACAATGTGTTGTCGGCAAGGATGAAGCCGCCCGGGCGGACCATGTCGAAGACAAGGTCGTAGTATCGTTCGTATTGACGCTTGTCGGCATCGATGAAGACGAGGTCGAAAGGCTGCTTAGTGATTAGTTCGTTGCCGGACGAAAGCACTTGTGCTGCATCACCTATAATCAGTGTTATTTTGCTCGACAGGTCTGACAAAGCGAGGTTATGAAGAATAGTGTCTTCAAGCTCGTCGTTATGCTCGATGGTAATAAGCCGTGACTGTTCGTCGCGCAGTCCTTCAGCCAAGCACAATGCAGAATATCCGGTGTAGGTACCTAACTCTAATATTCGTTTTGGGCGAATCATGTGTGACAAAGCGCTGAGCAGTCTGCCTTGAAGATGCCCGCTAAGCATGTGTGGGTTGAGTTCGTGAAGATATGTAGAACGAACAATCTGTTGCAGATAGGTAGGTTCTGCAGACGTGTGCGATAAGATGTATTCTTCGATGTCCATAAATGTAAAAAATAATGAAAAATGAAAACTCAATTTGTCATTTCGTTCGCAAAGTTAAACAATTATCTAAAATAATCAATTATTATATATATATAATCTTGGTAGTTTCGGAAAAAATACGTACTTTTGCAATCAGTTAAAAAAATGAGAAAGAAAATCGTCTAT
>CAMHKW010000088.1 GCA_946185835.1 uncultured Bacteroidales bacterium | reverse complement strand
TGCCGCAAAGGGCGATGACTGCTACTAAAAGAATTCGTTTCATCATAATTGTATATTTTTAATAGTTGATATATCGGGTTGCTTTTTGAATTGTTTTATTCATTTCGTTTACTTGCTCCGTTGCCATATTAGCAGATTGCCGGAACGGCGCAAATGAACGATTGATGATGTTATTGGCATACAGGATTTCTCGTGCTGCTTCTTCCGGTGTGCTACATGTATCGCGGAAGGGGTCGGTTGTATATGTTTGTTGATGAAAGAACACACCGCCGCCTATCGCGAGAAGAATAGCCACCGTTGCTGCAACGCGATACCACATCTTCGGAGGTGTCTTAAGACGGTAAATCACGCCCTTACGTTGTTGGCTAACGTGCGTAAGCGATTGGATGTCCGTCTGTCCAAGATTGTTGACAAAAGTGGCAATCTCATCTGCTATGTCTTGCGGCATTTCTTGGTCGGAAAGCTGCGAAAGCATAAGGAATAACTGCTTGTCCTCTTGTAACTCTTCCGGCACATCCTCACGACGAAAGAAATCAGCCAACAGCCGTTCTTCATCCGGCGTTGTTTGTCCCTCGTAGAAACGAGAGAGAAGCGATTTTATTTGTTCTATGGTCATGTTGTATGTCATAGTTTTCGTTATATTTTGAGTTAGTGGTCTTTTGATGTCCGAATTAGATTCGGACGCCATTAACGGAGAAGGGCGGTCTTTACTCTTTTAGCGTCAGTGGTCTTTGTTCTTTGTTCCTACAGTGAAGCTGTCTTTTCCCGCAATGTTTTTCTTGCTCTGGAAAGCAAGGTGTAAATGTTTTCGCGACTGAAACGGGTCAGTTCTTGTATCTGCTCTATCTCTAATCCGTCAATCGTGCGTAAGCGTAGCACTGTTTGCTGGTCGGGTGGCAGTTGAGCAATCAGTTGGAGCACTGCGTTAAGGTCACTTGCTGCGTCAATCTGACGGACGGTGTCGTTGGTTGTTAGAATTTCAAAAATCTCATCATTCAATTCTGCTTTGGTGCGTTTGAGACGGTCGAGGCAGTTGTTCCGCACCATCGTCAGAACAAACGGAAGCGGCGGTTTGTCGGGTTCTATCGTGTCCCGTTTGCTCCATAACTCGGAGTACACATCTTGCACGCAGTCTCGCGCCTCGTCACGCTGACGGAGCAGGTTGTATGCGAGTGCATACATCTTTCCGCTCAGCGGCAAATATATATCGGTGAACTGCTTGTGTGTCATACTTGCAAAAAAAACTGCTCTGTGGTGTCTCTGCAAATTGCCGGCCCTTATTATTCAGTGCAAATCGTATGCCATCTGCAACCGTTCGAAGGGCTTTCTATATGTAATACGATTGAAACGGCAAAATCTTACATGGTGGGTGCGTTTTTTTTATTGTTTCAAAAAAATTGCGTATCTTTGCAATCACATTCGCAAGATTAACAACTGTATGAATTAAAGACAATAATCAGAATATGAAACGCAAGATTTTTTTCCTTTTAGCCCTGCTATGCGTAATGGTGCAGGGAGTGTTTGCCGACCGCTGGGACGGCTTTTCAACATCGAAACCGGCTTGGGACGGTTCTGCGGCAGTCATTAAGACGGCAGCCGAACTGGCTTACATCCGCGACCACTGGGCAGAAGGTTCGGGCTATGACGGCGACAAGTATTTCTATCAACTCAACTACCGCGTGGAAGACGACCTCGACATGAGCGTCAAGAACTGGGTTCCGATGTGGAATGCCTACAGAGGCACGTTCAACGGTAACGGGCACACCATTCGCATCGTGATTGATGACCCTAACCTCAGCAGCAACTATCAGGGACTGTTTGCCCATATCCATTCCAGCGGCAAGGTGGAACATGTGCACGTGGACGGCAATATCAATGTGGGTAACGCACGATTAGTCGGCGGTATTGCCGGTGAAAACGACGGCGAGATTTGGGACTGCTGGGTGAGTGCTGATGTCAAGAGTAATCATTACAGCATCTATGCTGCCTCGTTAGGCGGCATTTGCGGGAAGAACTACGGAACAATACGTTATTGCTGTATGTCGGGCAATGTAACTAACCTTGCGGGCAATTCCGGCGTAGGAGGATTGATTGGCTGCAATGAAACCAAAAAAGTTGGATTCTGTACTGACTGCATGTTTTATGGCGATGTTAACACCAACCACAGTCAGGGAACCCCATATATTGGAGACGACGTAAATGGAGCGTATTATTATCCGGGAGTTGAATCTATATATAACCCCAATGTCCTCAATACGATTCCCGGCGGAAACTATGTTTATCGCGATGCTTTCAGGTATCCGTATACCTGCACTGTCAGCATTTCCGGTACCGGCACTCTTGAGCCGGGATTCGTAAGAGGGTTCCCCGGTGAGACCATCACTCAGAAAGTTACATTAGGTGTGTCGATGAGCATGTCAGTTGATAAAGTTGATGGCGGCAGCGTAGGCATCAGCGGCAATGATGTCAGCGGCTATACATTCCGAATGCCGAACAGAAATGTCATTGCAAAAGCCGTCTTCTATGACGGTTTCCCGACACAAGGCGCAGGAACGGAGAGCAACCCGTATATCATCAGCAGCACTGAAGACTGGGAGGCTTTCGCCCGGCAAGTAGGCAAGGGTTTCAACTTCAGCGGCAAGTATATCAAATTAGTCAACGACCTGAGTGTTTCTACTATGGTTGGCACGGATGAAGGAAACTCGTTCCAAGGCATATTTGAAGGCAACGGCAAGACGCTGACCTTCAACTATAATATGGCAGATAAAAATAATGCTGCACCTTTCTGCTATACGAAGAATGCCAATATCGCTAATCTCCACGTGACAGGAACAATCCGCTCTTTTGCGCAATATGCCGGAGGTATCGTTTCCCAAGCACACGGTGGGCTGACCCTCCGCAACTGCCGCAGTTCGGTGACTATCGAGTGTAGCAAGCATGTCGAAGGCATGCATGGAGGATTGGTTGCAAGACTTAACGCTAACGGCGGCAAAGTCATTATAGACGGCTGCTTGTTCGACGGGGTCTTTACCACTTCCAATTATACTTTCAGTTGTGGAGGATTTGTCGGATATTCAGAAAACGACTCTGTCACTGTCAGCAACTCACTGATGCTGCCTAAACGTGTGTCCGAAGGCATGATTTCTAACACCTTTGTCAACCCCACTAGGGCCCATGCTACAATTACCAACTGCTATTCTGCAGCCCCCGCCAACCTGCCAGGCGACCAAGGCAAGCGTGCGCGTTCGGTCAAAGCAGGTGATGAATATGTTATCATCAAGTCTGTCAGCCCTGTAGGCGGAAGCACAGCTTCATACAACGTCAGCGGCATTACCACATATAACATGGGTATGACCTGCGACGGCACATTCTACTACGGCAATGAAGATGAGGTGGTTCTCACGCTCACCAATACAGCCGTCTGCCCTGAGCCGGGCTACAGCTACGGCTATAAGGTCAGCGCAGGCACACTCAATGGCAGTAACCTTAACCTCAGGATGCCGAACGAGGATGTGTTCATCAGCATTGATACCCAGACTAAGATTCCGGAGGATTGGGCAATCGTAAGCACTGGTGACAAAGACGACCCTTATATAATCTATACCGTAGAGGGTCTGAATCTGCTCGCCCAACGTGTCAACCAAGGCAATCAAAGATACGAGGGAAAATTCTTCAAACTCGGTGCTGACATCACTTACAGCCATACTACAGCATGGAACGACTCTACAAGTACGGAGAATAACTTCACTCCCATTGCTTACTACAATAACTTTGGTGGCAATTTCGACGGTGCCGGACACACTATCAGCGGTATCCGCATCTATAGTAATTCTGACACGAACACCAATCCTGTAGGTCTTTTTGCGAAGACAGATATGAACGCCTGCATCCGGGGCGTCACACTCTCCGATACACGCATGTTCGGCTACATGGTGATTGGCGGTATCGTAGGTTCCCCGAGAAATAGCAACATCACCGACTGCCACGTAACAAACACTGTCTGTCTGCGGTCTCCCGATTATCTTTTAGTAACGGTCGGAGGTATTGTCGGAAATAATTACCGCAGCAATATCAGTCATTGTACCAGTTCTGTCGTCATCACAAGTACTGCCGGCACTCCCTTGATTCAGCAGTATGGAGGTATCATAGGAGAAAGTAGTAATTACGAAAGTCTGACAAGTGAAAATATGGTTGTCGGAGCCGTCATCCCAACGTCCATGAATGGATTCCATGGTGCAGTTGTCGGTTCAAGTTCCGGCGAACATCTCCGTCACAACTATTATACAGGTTGCACTGTAGCCGGTGTGGAAAACGCCACCAACGTAGGGAATAAAGCCGCAGACGTGCAGGAGAATGACGGTGCCGTAAGCATCTCACCAATCGCCGGAAGCGGAACAGAAGCCGATCCTTTCATTATTTCTTCCACAGGCGAGTGGAACCTGTTTGCGTATAACATCAGAAACGGCAACAGCTATAGCGGTCAGTTCGTCAAGTTGAATGCTGACATCAATGTCTCGACGATAGCAGGTAGTCAAGAAAGTCATCCTTTCAGCGGCACTTTCGATGGCGGCTTACACACTATCACCGCCACCATTACCGACAACGCTGACTACACCGCCTTGTTCCGCTATATCAATGGTGCTACAATCAAGAACCTGAAAGTAGCAGGCACTATCGACGGCGATCAGTACGCGGCAGCCATAGTGGGCGCAGTACAAGGCACAGGCGATAACACTATTGAGAACTGCGTGGCAACAGCCAATGTTGTAGGCGGCTCGCACATCGGCGGTATAGTAGGCAACGGTCAGGCAGGCAATGTCAGCATGACAGGCTGCGTGTATGCCGGCCTGATGAAGGGCGGAACAGAAGCCAAGGGCGCACTCTTCGGCTGGTGTGACAACGGTGGCACCAAGACTGCTACCGACTGTCTGTATCTTATACAGGAAGAGCAGAAAACTGATAACCTTGACCTCGTGAAAGGTAACGGTGAAGTTACGTTGACCAATTGCTACAAGACCGACCAAGCAGAATACGACAGAGCACATTCAGCTCCAAGACGAAACCGCATTGCACCGGAAGACGAGAGTTGGGACTATGACGAGTTGTACTATGGTATTTGGGCAAATATCTATGATGTCATGCCCGACTACTTAGGTAAGCTTTGGGTGGACTACGGTTTCTTGAAAGTGTATGAAGGCGGTTTGGAGTACGAAGGTTGGTATATCGTTGCATGCATCAGCCTTGCCGACAATAGCGACAACAACGCACTCATAGAGTTGGCTACCGACTATATTGTTGATGTGACCCTCACCGACCGCACGCTCTATAAGGATAACGCATGGCAGACCCTCTGCCTGCCGTTCAATCTGGACGACTTCGCAGGCACGCCATTGGAAGGTGCTATGGTGAAGACACTCGTTGGCTCGACATACGATGAGAGCACCGGCACACTGACGCTTGACTTCTCCGACAACCTGACGGCTATTGAGGCTGGCAAACCGTATATAGTACGCCGCCCGAATGGAATAGAACTCGCTAACCAGATGTTCAGAGGTGTTGTTGTAAGCACCGAAATAACTGCTGTTTATACTAACTATATCGACTTCGCCGGAACCTATCGGGCAACGACCTTTGACGAAGACAACCCGGATATTCTCTTGCTCAACGCCGACGCTACGTTAAGTCATCCTAAGGCGGGCGAGTCTCTCGGTTCATGTCATGCATACTTCCCTCTCAAATATGGTCTTACAGCAGACAAACTGCAACGTATCGTGCTGAATAACATAGAGGACGGCACTGCTATTGAGACAGTAACCGGCGAGCAGAAGGATAAGGTAGTTAAGTATATCGAGGACGGCAAGTTGTATATCCGCCATAGCGACAACACCTACGACGCAACCGGAAGAAGTATAAACAGATAAACACTAAAACCAATCGGTCATTAGTTTTCCTGTTTTAGACCGATATGGTAGTATAGTCCCCTGCATCACATGATTCCTGAAAAGAAAGACCTCCCGAGTACTAAGTCTGGAAGGTCTTTCTTTTTGTTTTATACTATTACTGGAGGGTGTGTCAAAACTACATTGGCACACCTTCTTTTTTGTATTATGGAGTTTAA
>CAMHKW010000087.1 GCA_946185835.1 uncultured Bacteroidales bacterium | reverse complement strand
ACATTCTGCCATTTTTATATTTATCCCATCTCTTTACTTGCTTTTGAATAGCATGATTTTTCCATCCTTGACCTGATGAGTAGAATGTGTTTTTTTCAACTAAAGGCCGGATATATTCTTCATAACCGTCGCAGTCTGTAGTTCCGCTTTGTACATAACTGAGATGGGCTGCAAAATATTCGAGTAGGTGTTTGAATCTTAAGAGCTCTTTCTTTTCTTCTGTTGCTTCCATATTGTTTTTCTTATTTTTTTGCAAAGTTACAATTCTTACTGCAGCATTGTAAATAAAGTTACAGTTGAATTACTTAGAGGTTTTCTATTCTATTCATTCATGCTCTCACCCTTGCAAATCTCTTCTGCCATTGTGTTCAGTGCAACGCAGTCGGCGCGGTTGATATGTTTCTTCTCTGCATCATGCTCCCAAGGACTGAGAATAAGCACTCGCCCTTCTGCCATGGCATCGAATAGGTTGTCCTGCGGCTTATAATATTCTCGAAAACCATTGTCAGTGAGATGGATAAATAGGAGATTCTCTTTTAACAGCACAGCCATCACCTCTTTCTCTTTAGGCGAGATGAACGGCGATACCATCACCGTACCATGCCTCGCTGCTATCACACAGCTGTTCATGTAGTCACGCAGCGGCTGAGCCTCGCCGTGTTCTGCTGCCTCCACCATCGCTCGGCGCACATGTACGGGGCAGTATTGCTCCGCTTGTAGCAATGCTATGTTGCCAACACCGCTATATTCTCGTCCTGCTATTCCGATGTTATGCTGAACGCGAAAGAAACCGGGCATAAGACGTTTGGTGGCTAACCGCTGGGGATTCATCTCGACGTAGCGAATCATAGCCTGCAGCTGCCCTCGCCGCGACATAGGGCGAATAAAAGGCATCTCATTGAATATCGGGTCGTAAGGCTGATTCTTACCTGCATCTTCATCCCCATTTTGGCAACGTTCGTTGTCCCGAATATTATTCGGGCTAATTGAAGTTGGACATTCTGATGTTGGGCTAATCGACGTTGGACATTCTGATGTTGGGCTAATTGACGTTTGACATTCTGATGTTGGGCTAATCGATGCGGAGTATTCTCGTCCCGCTTTCTTTGCTCCTTGCCATAGTCCGCGCACCACCATCTTGATGCTCGCGTCCATAGCCTGAGTGACATAGAGGATAACATGCACATGGTCGGGCATCATCCGCAGTTTTATTATCCTCATCTGCTTATGCCGCTTCGGTATCTCATCCACGCAGGCTTTTACACAAAGTCCCAACTCGCTGAGCTCCACTTTTGCTTGTGTGGGGTCGTTAGCAGGGATGACGAGCTCGCCGAGCAGCGGTTCTCGGCTTGACACCACGAGCGTCACATGGTAAATGCCGATGCCTTTCCATGCAGTGCCCGGCTCCTGCCAATGCCATTGTTCGTCTGCCATGTTTTTAATTTAGGGTTTGTTAAAGTTTGATGTTTTTTCTTAATGTTAACTTCTCAACGTTCATTTTCCGTTCATTTTCCCGAATACTATTCGGGCTAATTGACGTTGCTCATTTATGTTGCCGTTGTTTTTAATGTTGACGTTGCTCATTTATGTTGCCGTTGTTTTTTGATGTTGCCGTTGTTTTTTGATGTTGCCGTTTCTTTTTTGCCGTTGTATCGAATTATTTTTCTAGCATGCAAAGTTACTCTTTCTTTTGCTTTTATGCAAATTATTTAGAAGCCTTATAGTCCTTTTGATTTTTCCCTTAGTACATTTACGCCTTCTGTTGTCCCTTCGTAAAACTCCTAATATTCGCTCATGTATATCAAATCATCTTGATAGTCTTTGTTGAGAGCATTATCAAAAATAGTCTTGTTCTTTGCCAAGAACGCTGCCCAGACCTCTTCTAACTTATGAGCCTGCAAGTCGGTGAGTACCAAGAAAATTACTGTTTTCATATCATTCTCCTTTCTTTCTGAGTAGATTCACCCGTATCTGCACCTGCTGATTGGGGTGCACTTCTTTGTTGATAGAAGTTATGACGCACTCGAAGATGCCTTGATGACCATAATCCATGAACATGGCAAGTTGGGTATTACTGCTTGTCGGGATATAACCAACATGCACAGCCTCAAGGGTCTTACGTTGTGACTTCGATTTGCCATTGGCAGCCGGCTCGGCTGTTGTTAGCTCATCAATGACTTGAGTTTCACCCTGACTGCTAATCTGCAGTATGTGTGTGTCAATGTTAGCAGGTAGCTGTTGTTCAGGTATATAGAACAATGCAATAGCATCGTGGTCGTGTTTGTTATCTTCTTCGCGCACCATCCGCAGACGGTCGCCCGCATGCATTCTGTCGAGAAGAGCATAGCCTTCGGTATGTCCGAAACCGGCAAGATTGCAGTTCAGAAACTCTGCTTTGTTTTTCTTGAGTAACATAGTAGTAATCGTTTGAAAAAGGTTAATAAAAAGCTGTTAATTAGAAGTCGTTATCTTCGTAGATGTCGAAACCGTCCATGTAGTCGAGGCCATCGTCTTCGTCTATCGGGTCGCAGTCCCAATCTTCGCGGTCGGTCCAGTTCGATGAGCCTTCTGCCCTATGACGGCGGTCTTCATGAATACTACGATAGTCTTCGATGTCGAAGTCAGGGTCGGTCGACGGACCGAATAAAAAATCAAAAAGTCCCATAATGTAGATATTGATTGGTTAAACTTATTTTGTTTTACACTGCAAAATTACAGTCTCAAACTGACACAACGAGTCGGTTATAATAAAAAAAAGTGCAGAAGACTGCACTTTTTTATTTCTACCAATGGCATTACTATTTAATACTGCTCCAATGCCGATTGTAAATCTTGCCGGAACTGCTCTCTTAACTCAGCCGGTTCGAGTACTTCCAAATACTGACCATGTTTGCGCAGCTCCTGAATGAAATCGTACGTCGGCGCCAAACGGAACACAAACACGCTATGTTCTGCTGTTCGCTCCACCTCCTGTTGTGACGGATGAAGGGGTAGGGTGCGGATGAAATTAGCAGTGGCGGCACCGGTGCGGATACGTATCTCTTTTACTTCCGACTGACTGCGGTCAACGCCGAAGCAGCCCTTGAAATATTTGGAGACGCTGAAGTTCTTGGGCTGCTTAAACGGTTGGTCGGTGGTGTCGATGCTGTGCACGCGGTCGAGGGCATAGACGCGTGGCTCCTTTTCCTCAGGATGGTCATCAGGTTTGCCAACCATATACCAGCGCTGCTTGAAGATCTTCAGACAGTATGGCGCCAAAAGGAAGGAGTGAGGCTCGCTGCGATAGAAGCCCTGATACGTTACCTGCAGTTTTTTGCTCTCTTTCATAGCGTTGACAATGAGCGACAGATATTGCGAACCGCCCGGTATCTGTTCGAAGATAATTCTGTCGCGCATCTCGCCCGCTATGTTCACCATGTTCTTTATGGCGAAGGTGTTGACAAGCCATGCACGCACACCGTCGCTCTCGGCATCGCCGAGCGAGCCGATGGAGTACTGTCGCGTGCTGCGGTTGCATACTATCTCTATGCCGAAGAGCTCGAAGATAGTCTCGCGGTGACGGTGGAAATTACGCTCACCATAATCGTGCTCGTGCATGTCGTTGTACGCCGACTGAGCCCATCGTCTGTCTATCTCCTCGCGTGTTATCTGACCGGCAGAGTAGATAGTGTCCACAAGCCAGATAAGTCGCTGAAAAAGTTTGTTTTGTGCTGCCATAATAACCGATTTTAAGCTACCGCATCAGTATGCCGCTTTGCCATTTGAGTTGCGGGTACGTTTTGCGCAGGTACTCAACCGCTTCCTCCACGCCGCTGCCGCCTGAGGTGGCAAAGGGTATTAGTGTCTTGTCTTTCAGT
This sequence comes from uncultured Bacteroidales bacterium, assembly GCA_946185835.1. Lineage (GTDB taxonomy): Bacteria > Bacteroidota > Bacteroidia > Bacteroidales > Paludibacteraceae > Colicola. The sequence goes on along the minus strand of CAMHKW010000087.1, from coordinate 2,302 downwards.
TGCTCAAGGTTGTTGTCAACCCACGAGTTGATGATACGCGGACAGATGCCCCACCATATCGGGAAACCCAAATAGATGGTGTCGTAGGGCATGATGTTGGTGCACTGACGGATGGTCGGACGCTCTTCGGGGTCTGCCATCTCGCGCGACGAACGCGACTGCTTATCGCGCCAATCGAGGTCAGCGGCTGTATAAGGCTCGGCAGGCTCAATCGCCCAAAGGTCGGCGTTATGCTGCTTAGCAAGCTTCTTGGCTGCAAAACGTGTAGTACCTGTGGCAGAGAAATATGCCACTAAAGTCTTGGCTTCAACGGCTGTACCCATCATGGCCGCAAGCATTAAGATAAGTAGTTTTTTCATGTCTGATATTATTTTATATCAAAATTGGCTGAAAGAGATCGTCAGCGGAGATAAATTTCTGGAAGATATGACTATAAGCATTATCTACTACCCCATACGTTGTAATCAGTACAGTATGTATCGCTTTTTTTGTTTTGGCACGCTGTTGCAAGCAACTTATTCGTTTGCGCATACGTCGCTCTTCCTGTTCAGTTACAAGATAATCATCGCTGCTGTATTTTATTTCACATAAGTTAATGATGCCATCAGTGCGTTCTATGAGCATATCAATCTGAATAGCCCAACCGGGATCTTCTTCCGGTTTGGGGTGATACGTAAATGAATACACTTGACTTGATATGCCGAGAATACCTAATTTTTGCTTAATCTGCTCTATATGCTGAAAACATATCCGTTCAAAGGCAAGCCCCGCCCATGTATTATGCCGTGCAGAAGTAAGCGAGTTAGTCCAGTAGTGTTCGTCGTTCAATTCGTTGGTTTTGATATATTGATAATAGAATAATGTAAAATTATCCATCAACTGAAATAAGGTGTCCTTCTTTTTCTGCCCCAACTTATGATAGGAACGTATAAAACCGCATTGTTCTAATTCGGTCATTTGCCTAATGAATGTGGAGTTGTCGTCTAAATCGGTTGCTCTGAGTATCTCATCTCGCGTCATCCCTGATTTCTTTCGAGTCAAAGCCTCAACTATTGCTATATAACCTTCCGGTCGGCGGAATAACGACTGATAAAGGGCAGAAAATTCGTTTTTAAGCGGTGCCCCCTGACGGAAAAACAAATTATCAATGTTCTGCGCCAAACTCATGCCCCGTTGCATATAACTCCAATAATATGGAATACCTCCCATAATCATATATGCCTCTATGATCTCTTTTCGGCTCAATGCGATGTCCATCGCGCGCATGTATTGTTCACATTCGTAAAGCGAAAACGGCTGTAGATGAATCTGGTGTGTTAAGCGACCATATAATCCGCCATGGTTATTGAGAATGTTACTTATCATCCATGAGGTGGCACTACCACAGATGATCAACACTATGTCGTTGCGCATATTAGCCCATCCATTCCAGAAATGTTCTAAGGCGCTGATAAAATTACTATTAGAGCTGTCCATCCACGGTAATTCATCAATAAAAATGATTTTTTTCTCGTCCTCTGATTGTTCTAATAATACTTCCATTTGATGAAAAGCGTCGTACCATGTGCGAGGTATGCGCGCTTTCTTTAATCCGTATTTGCGCAAACTCTCCTTAAACTCAGCCAACTGTTCTTCTTTTGTGGCATTGGCTAAGCCTGTATGGTAAAAGGTGAATTGCTTTTGAAATGTCTCTCGCACCAAATAAGTTTTACCAACCCTACGCCTTCCGAAGACTGCACAAAACTGCGACTCTTCTCTACTGCACAATGCCTTCAACTCTGCTATTTCTCTTTCTCGACCTATCATAATAGTTGTATTTTTTATTAGACGCTGCAAAGATAATAACTTTTTGCGGAGTTACAAGCGGAAATGTGTGTTTTTTTTATACATTTCCGCTAATTAGCGCCGGATTTTCGGAGATGCGTGCGGAAATGTGTGATTTTCGAGGTACATTTCCGCTCATTAAAGCCGAATCTTCTGATGTACATACCGAAGCGATTGTTTTTTGTGATATATTTCCACTCATGGATATAAAAGTGCTCTGTTCAGTGGATTTTAGCGTAGTTGAGAGATTTTAGAATATGCTATTGCAAACTATATTCGTACGCAGTATCGAAGTCGGTGCGATAGTAATAGGTGGCACTGAGGTCTTGCGTGTTGAAGATGACCGACCAGCCTGTGTATTCTTCAAATGCCACATCCTGAAGAAGTTTTCGCATGTCGCACGGCTGCATCTGTGGGCGCGCAGCAAGGCGTGCACACAGCGTGTCGCGGCGCGCTTCGGTCTGACCTATACCTACAT
>CAMHKW010000086.1 GCA_946185835.1 uncultured Bacteroidales bacterium | reverse complement strand
GGCGGCAATACTACGATCGGCCACCACTCTGAAATCGGCGGCAATGTGTGGATCGACCGCGGAATTATGTAAAAGAATAACGGAATAGTAAGATGGAAAGATACTTCTATATATTGTTGGCAATTAGCTGTTTTGTGATTGCAATTTTAGCTGTGATAATAGCGATGTTGCTTCGTAAGGGTGAGTCTTTACAATTACTAAACGATACTAAATCGTTTGAATCAGACCAGTGGCGTGCAAATGTATTACAGAAGATAAAAGAGAAAATCGATGCTACTAATATTGCAACAATGCCACTGCGTAAAGGTGAAGACGTGGTTGCCAATTTCATCTATCAAAAGCACGATACAAAGGCGTTAGGTGAAGAACTCATGAACTTGTTTGCAGAGCAAGTTAGTACTGTGCGGCACCAATTCCCGGAGCTAACCGACTTGGATATTCTTGTAATCATCTTGTTAGGTTTGGATTTCGATAATGTGGAGATCTGTTCATTGCTTAGGATGGAGAAGCGGACATTATACCGAAGGCGTCAGCTGATAGCTCAAAGATTAGGTTTGCAGTCGAGTTTGAATTTAGAACAGTTTGCTGTAGAGATGTTAGCAGCACAGTGTCAGGACTAATGATGGTACGTGGCAGTTAATAAAATGGCACGTATTTTGAGGGATGACTTGTTGAGCAGAGACGTTTTGAAAAACGTCTCTGCCATGTTTGACAGAAATTGTATTCATTTGATATATATATCATGCCCTACAAAGCTGTTTTTCTGGATTTAGATGATACTATCGGTGATTTCCACGGTGTGGCATTAGCGTCACTTCGCAAGTCGTTTGTGAGATATGAACTGGGTCGTTACTTTTCTGATTTCGACGATTATATGTCGGTGTATCAGCCGCATAACCTGCTGTTGTGGGATAGGTATGGCAGAAGTGAGATAACGAAAGACTTCTTACAGCGCGATCGTTTCGAGTATCCTTTTCGTGCGAAAGGCTGTGAGTTGCCTGAGCTGGCTAAGCAGATAGGTGACGACTTCGTGGTAGATACCCGTGAGGAGTACACCCTACTACCGAATGCCTTGCAGGTGGTAAGAGAGCTTGCAAGCCGCTATCCGCTGACTATAGTGTCGAACGGGTTTGTGGAACAGCAGGAGACGAAGATGCGTAAGAACGGACTGCTGCCCTATTTCAGGCATGTGGTGCTGTCAGAACAAGTGGGAGTGCAGAAACCGGATGCTGAGATATTCAGGTATGCGCTGCGTCTTAACGGAGTAGAGGCAGCCGAGGCGGTGATGGTAGGCGACAGCTACGGCTCCGACATCGTGGGTGCCAAGAACGCGGGGATAGACCAGATATGGCTGACGCCGCGTGCCGAGAGTGGGCAGACGGCAACATATATCATCGCGGATATCACCGAATTGTTGCAAATATTGTGACAATGAGCAGCCAAGATTGGCTGCTGCTTTCGCACGGGGGGAGCGGTGGCAGCGTGGGGTGACTATGGTTGCGCTATGGTTGCGGCAGTGCCATGAATGCTCGGGAACAGGTGCCGTCGATGACGATACGCATGTCGTGGTCGAGGCTGACATGTCGCAGGAAAGTTGTCTCTTCGGTGGCGGGTAGTCGGTTGAGTTGCTGTTCGTCGTAGAGGTCGTCGGGTCGGGCGAAGTGGTCGACGTGTATGTAGCCGACATTAAACGAGGTGAGGTTTTGGAAGAAGTGTGAGCCTTGTGAGGGGTCGATGCGGAAGTCGTCGAGCGAGCATTCTACGATAGCTTTAGCTTCGCTGATGTCGCTCCAGCTGACGGGCACGCCTAATGAAGGTATTACCGAGCCCCAGCGTCCGAAGCCGATAAGCACATAGCCTTTGCGTTGTTGTCGCATCGTGGCGTTCCATTCTCGAAGTGTGAGAGCCATCTGTCGGGTCTGCATCTTGTCGAAAGCGGACTGTTTGAGGTAGATGATGTCTCTTATTCCTTTTATTTCTCCTACTCCCAAGGCGCTACCCGAACTGATGAGTGGTCGGGTGGTGTCGATGTCGTTCCAGTCGACGTTGCAGTTGAGGCTGTCGGCTGAGATAGGTCGTATCTGCAAGACGTTGAATACGGCGCTGCTGTCGGTGTTGTTGGCAGGAGGTAGCGTGGCAGCGAACTCTATCTCTACGGGCGTTGTCATCTCCTGTTGTGCTATGTCGAGCAGTCGGCTTACGATGTCGGCGAGAGGGAAGGTGTTGAACTTAAGTACCGGTGCGAAGGTGACGAAGCGTGGTCCGACGGGGAAGCATGAGTCGACGATACGTCCGTTCTCGTAGTCGTAGGTAGAGGCTACTTGTCGGAGTGAGGTGAAGGGTTCGCAGTCGGCGATGCTGAAGCGTCGTAGGTTGACGGCGTCGTCGACAGAGGTCTTGAAGTCCTCGGGCAGCATGGAGAGTGCCAGCATCGACTGCTGCGTCTCACGCATGACGAGTTCGGGAGTGGAGGTCTGCATCACGTGTTTGGGGTAGCGTGGTGAGAAGCGTAGCACTTGTTCGCCGTCGACCACCACCTTACCCAGTCCGTAGGCTATCTTGACGATGCCTTCGTCGGCTTTCTCGCGTCCGACGGGGTAGAAGTTGACGCTTCGTGAGACGCCGGAGATGGTAGGGAAGAAATATCCGTTTTCTTGTCTGCCGCATACCTCTTGCACCACTATTGCCATCTTCTCTTCGGAGATGACATTGCCTGTTGACACTATGTATCCTCTTGCAGAGGCGAAGTATACGGCGGCGTATACGCTCTTGATGGCTTTGCCGAGGAGTCGGAGCTGTTGGTCTTCGTTTTCGGTGTAGGGTATCATATAGGTGGAGTATACACCTGCGAAGGGTTGATAGTAGGAGTCTTCGAGTTTGGATGACGAGCGCACGGCGAGTGGGCATCGGCTGACTCGTATGAAATGGCGAAGTGCGTGGTTGAGGTCTTGTGGTATGGTAGAGGCAACGAACTCAGACAGTATCTCTTCGTCGCTCAGGTCTGACTCGATGACGTACTGCAGTCCGTTGTCGATGATGAAGCGGTCGAAGTATTCGGTGGTGATGACCAATGTTCGTGGCACCATGACATGCACTCCTTCCCATTGGTTGTATAGGTCGTATTTATAGAGTATGTGGTTGAGGAAGGCGAGTCCTCTGGCTTTACCTCCGAGCGAGGATGTGCCTAACCTTGCGAACCAGATGGTGTCGTTGAAGGTGTCGGGGTTGTATTTGGCGACCACGCCTTGTGCTTGTCCGGTGCGGTAGTCGTGGATGAGGGCTATGTTCTTTTGCCTGACGTTTTCGATGTCGTTGTCGTCTTGTATCTTTAGTTTGCTGACCTGTCTGCCGACGGCAAAGAGTCCACGTGCGAAGAGCCACTTAGACAGGTAGTTGTTGTCTGACAGTCGTCGGAAGGCGGCAGGTGAGATGGAGGTGATGATATGTTCGAAACCTTCGAGGTCGCTGGCTCGTGCTATCTCTTTGCCGGTGTCGGGGTCGATGGCGACGAAGTCTCCGAATCCGAACTCTCGTCCGATATAGTCGCTTAGTTGTTGAATGAGTGTCTTGCTTGACTTAACGACGAAGCCTGCCTTTAGCTGGTTAGCTACTTGTCGCATCGACTCTTGCGATGACTGCATCAGCACGGGCATGGTGGGTATGTCGGCACGTATGAGTCGGCATAGGTCGACGCCGGCGTCGAGTTTCTCTTGGTCGGGTGTGTCGTGCGGGTGTAGGACGAAGCCGATGTCGGTGATGACGCCGATGATGTTGCTGCTATATCGTTGGTAGATAGCTACTGCTTCGTCGTAGCAGGTAGCCATCAGCACTTTGGGTCGTGAGCGTTTTCTTAGCAGTTGTTGTTTCTCGTTGAGTGCGTCGCGTATGGCGATGCTGTTTTGTTGCAGTATCAGTCGATAGAGCAGAGGCAGGTAGGTAGAGTAGTATCGTACGGAGTCTTCCACGAGCAGTATGGCTCTTACACCTTCTTGCAGGATGTCGTGTTCGGCGTTGAGTTTGTCTTCTAACAGTTTGATGATGGCGATGATGAGGTCGGTGGAGTTGTTCCAGCAGAAGACGTAGTCGAAGGCGGTGGTGCGTGTGTCGGTAGGTGCAAATATCATGCGCTCGTATACCGTCTTAGAGAACGAGGTGAGCAGCACAATGGGTATGTGTGGTGCTACGTGTTTGACCTCTTGTGCGAAGCTATAGGTGTGTTCTGCCACTGCGTTGTTCATCACCATGACGAGGTCGAAGGTGTCGTCGTCTGTGAGCAGTGTGAGTGCTTGGTCGGTGGTCTGTGTTCGCACTATCGATGGCGGGTTGCTGAGGTTGAGTGCGGCATATTCTTCGGCTATCTGCACGTCGATACGTCCGTCCTCGTTGAGGACGAAGCTGTCGTAGTTGCTGCAAACAAGCAGTATGCGCCTGATACGCACCGACATTAAGCGTGTGAGGTCGGTCTGCATGGGGATTTTTTTTCGGAGGCTATAGGAGTCAGGAGTCAGAAATAAGAAATCAGAAATCAGAAATAAGAAATCATACCACTCCTTGTTCGACCATGGCGTTAGCTACTTTGATGAAGCCTGCGATGTTAGCACCTCGCACGTAGTTGACATATCCGTTGTCTTCGGTGCCGTATTTTAGACACGCCTCGTGTATGTCAGCCATGATGCGGTGCAGGTGTTGGTCTACTTCTTCTGCTGTCCATCGTTGTCGGATGCTGTTTTGTGTCATCTCGAGTCCTGAGGTGGCTACCCCTCCGGCGTTGCTTGCCTTTCCGGGGCTATAGAGGATGCGGGCTTGTTGGAAGACGGCGATAGCTTCGGGTGTAGATGGCATGTTGGCGCCTTCTGCCACGCAGTAGCATCCGCCGGCTATGAGGTTTTCGGCATCGGCGCGTTCTATCTCGTTTTGTGTGGCGCATGGCAGGGCTATGTCGCATGGTATGCGCCATGGGCGTTCGCCTGCGAAATATCGGGCGGAGGGGAATTTGTCGGCGTATTCTTTTATTCTACCGCGGCGTATGTTCTTGAGTTGGAAGACGTAGTCGAGTTTCTGTTCGGTCAGTCCGTCGGGGTCGTAGATGAATCCGTCGCTGTCGCTTAGTGTCACCACTTTGGCTCCGAGTCGCATAGCTTTCTGTGCGGCATACTGTGCTACGTTGCCTGCGCCGGAGATGAGCACCGTCTGACCATCGAAGCTTTTGCCGCGTGTGGCGAGCATAGCTTGTGTGAAGTAGCAGAGTCCGTATCCGGTAGCTTCGGGACGGAGTCGAGAGCCACCCCAGTACTGTCCTTTGCCGGTGAGGGTGCCGGTGAACTCGTCGCGCAGACGTTTATATTGTCCGAAGAGGTATCCTATCTCTCGTCCTCCTACTCCGATGTCGCCGGCAGGCACGTCGGTGTCTTGTCCGATATGTCGTTGCAGCTCTGTCATAAACGACTGGCAGAAGCGCATCACCTCGGCGTCGGACTTGCCACGTGGTGAGAAGTCGGATCCGCCTTTGGCGCCGCCCATCGGAAGTGTGGTGAGGGCATTTTTGAAGGTCTGCTCGAAGGCGAGGAACTTCATGATGCTCAGAGTGACGGAGGCGTGAAAGCGAATGCCGCCTTTATAAGGACCTATGGCTGAGTTCATCTGCACTCGGAAGCCTCGGTTGACTTGTATCTCGCCGTTGTCGTCGACCCATGGTACACGGAAGATGATGATGCGTTCGGGTTCGGTAAGGCGTTCTAATATCTTCTGCTCCCTTAGATACGGATATTGCATGATGTAAGGAGCCACACTCTCTACTACTTCGCTCACTGCCTGGTGAAACTCAGGCTCTCCGGGGTTCTTGCGCCGCAGCTGAGCCATGAAGCTGTCGACGAACTGTCGTGTCTGTTTGTCCATTGTTTATTTATTTAGAGGTTAGACCGCTGCGCTGTTAGAGGTTAGATTAAATGTGGTTTTTCAAATTGCCAATTTCATCTTTCTGTTGTTTTCGCCGGTTGCAAACCGGCGTACCCGTTCCACTTTCCACTTTCCGTTTCCTTTCAACTCTCAACTCTGAGACGAGTCGAAGCCTCGTCTCTACAAACTAAACTACTTCTTTACACTTTCCACTTTCCACAATACGTTTTCTTTCAACATTCAACTCTGAGACGAGTCGAAGCCTCGTCTCTACAAACTAAACTACTTCTTTTCACTTTCCACAATCCCCAATCCCCAATCCCCAATCCCCAATCCCCAATCCCCAATCCCCAATC
>CAMHKW010000085.1 GCA_946185835.1 uncultured Bacteroidales bacterium | reverse complement strand
TGTAATTATTTTAAGTCAAAGAACACTTTTATTTAATTCCGCCAACAGGTTAAAAATACCAAAGACTTTTGTCGTTTGGTATTTTTTTTGTAATTTTGTAGCCAAATGCGAAAATACCTTTTCTTTATAATTGCCGTTGTGACATGCGCTGTGGTGCATGCTCAGAACAACACCTCGTCGCCTTATTCGCGTTTCGGATACGGCGAGTTGAGCGACAACATACCCGGAGCTTACAGGGCTATGGGCGGTGTGGGTGTAGCTATGCGCGATAACCGTGTCATCAACCCGTCGAACCCTGCCTCGATCTCGTCGTGCGACTCAATGACGTTTATGTTCGACCTCGCTGCAAGTGGCGGGTGGACCAACTATTCCGACGCTACCGGCACCCGCAATCGCGGCAATGGTAACCTCGAGTACCTCACCCTGCAGCTCCCTCTGTGGAGTCCGTATCTCGCTTTCTCTGCCGGCATACTGCCTTATTCGCATGTAGGATACGACATCAAGACGGCTAACACTGTCAACGAAGCATGTCACGACACCGCAACGTACGTGGGCACCGGAGGCTTCACGCAGGTATATGGCGGACTGTCGGTTAACCTGTTCAACTGGTTCGCCTTTGGCGCTAATATCTATTATATGTTTGGCGATGTGACAAACCTCAGGTCGGTGCATTTCGCCGAGTCAGAGTACCGAACGATATCCGAGACCTCGGTGCTTCACGCCAACGCCATACGCCTACGCTATGGGGCACAGCTCTTCCATACCTTCGGACAACATACGGTGATACTGGGCGGCATCTTCGAGAACAAAAAGAACTACAACTGCAACTATTCAATCATCGAGACCACCACTGCCGATACCGTTCCCGCTCCACAAGGCTTCGACCTGCCTATGACATACGGAGTGGGCTTGACCTATTGCTTCGACCAACGCCTTACTCTATCTGCCGACATGGTGACTACCGACTGGGCTAAAGTGCGTTATGCAGGCAACGTGGGCACGCTGCGCACACGCACCAAATGGGCTTTTGGCGCGCAATATCGCCATAGCCTCAACGGCAGAAAATACTACGAGAATATGTACTTCCGCGTAGGGGCCTCGCTGTCGGACTCTTACATACCACAAGTTACGGCAAAAGACTTCGCTGTGTCTGTCGGAGTGGGATTCCCTTTGCGAAACGTGGCTACCATAATCAATACATCTATAGAATATAACCATCGCGGTGCAGCCACCTCGCTGCAAGAACATTCACTGCGCCTTACTATCAATGCCTCCATCTCCGAGACATGGTTCTTCAAACGACGTCTATAGCAAAAACGCACACTTTGGCACAGTTATTGATTAACCATTGTAAAGACCGCATCAAGGCGGTCGGACTAAAGATTATTAATCGTAAAACAACATACTACTATGAAAGTTAAAACATTATTGGTATTGACGCTTTGTGCGGCTGTTTCGGTAGCCGCCAACGCGGGCAACAAAAAACAAAAAGGCAAAGACAAAAACAAACAACTGGCTCAGAAAGAGGTGCAAGTGAAACAAGAGCCTGTGGTAGAACAAGTGCCGGTCATCACCGACGAGTGCATCCTCAATATCTCACTGTTCTCGGAGTCGGTAAAGAACAAGCAGTTTGCAGATGCCGTTGAGCCTTGGACGCAGGCTTACGAAAACTGCCCTAACGCCAACCGTGCTATATATAACTCAGGGCAGAAAATCATCAAATGGCAACTCGCTAATGCCACTACCGAAGAAGAGAAAGCAGCCCTGAAGGCTAAGCTGATGAAGCTATACGACGACCGTATCAAATGGTTTGGCGACGACCCCAAATATCCGAAGGCATATATCCTCGGTCTGAAGGCTGTTGACTACTGCGAGCTATACGACGCCGACGAGACCAAGGCAACTGCTTATCCTTGGATAAAAGAGTCGGTAGTGACGCTGCAAGCTGAATCGCAGATACCTATGATCGACCTTCTGGCTGATGTCTCGAACCGCCTGTATAAGTCAGACCCCGAGAAATACGATGACCAATATGTAGAAGACTACCAGCTCGTCACCGACCTGCTCACGCAGATCTCGAAAGACAAAACCAACGAGAATGCCGTAGCTGCCAAGCAGTATAAAGACCGTATCGACAATATCTTCGCCGTCTCGGGTGCTGCTAACTGCTCGAAACTCGATGAGCTGTATCAGGCTACTGTAGCTGAAAACACCAACAACCTTGAGACCTTGGTAAAAGTAGTGTCGCTCTATAAGAGAATGGGTTGCACCGAGTCGGACGTTTACTTCGCAGCTGCCGAGGCTGCCCACAAACTGCAACCGACAGAGAACTCGGCTGTGGGATGTGCCAAGATGTGCCTCAAGAAGAAAGACTACGATGGAGCTGTCGAATACTACGAACAAGCCGTCACCCTTGCCGACGACGACTACGACAAAGCCGACTACCTGTTCAACATAGCTGCTATCTATTCAGTGAACGCTTCTACCTATTCTAAGTCGCGCGAATACGCTCGTCAGGCTCTCAAATACAACAGCGGTATGGGTAAGTGCTATCTGCTCATCGGCAGACTCTATGCAAGCTCGAAACCCTACGCTTCCGATGCAAAGGGTAAGATACTCAACAAGACTGTATATTGGGTGGCAGTGGATAAGTTCCAGCAAGCCAAACAAATCGACCCGACGTGCGCCGATGAGGCTAACAAGCTGATAAGCACCTACTCGCGCTACTTCCCCTCGAAAGAAGAACGCTTCGACCTGCCGGGTGAGTTCGGCTCGGGTACCTTCACCGTTGGTGGATGGATAGGCGAAAGCACCAGAGTGAGATAATGAGACCTAAACAGGTATATTACATCAAGATGAGCATCATCGTGCTGATGATGCTCACTTGTTTTTTCTCTTGTCGCAAGCGAACCAAAGTCAGCGTCACCGATGCCGTTGTCGACCGAGCAGGCATACCGGTGCTCAGTGCCGATACCGTGGCAACGCTGATATCCGACTCGGGAGTGGTAAGGTATAGAATCAACACCGTCAAGTGGGAGATTTTCGACCGCGCCCAGCCTCCCTACTGGGAGTTCCCTGAGGGGATCTACCTCGAGAAGTTCAGCCCCGACCTTTCTGTCGACGCCTCGCTCGAAGCCGACTATGCCCACTACAACGAGACCGACCAGCTCTGGCATCTCAGAGGTAACGTCAAAGCACTCAACCTTGAGGGCGAACGCTTCGAGACGGAGGAGCTGTATTGGAATCAGAAGACCGAACGCGTCTATTCCGATTCGCTGATTAAAATTACGCGAGAGAAGTCGATTATTACGGGTATCGGCTTCGAGTCGAACCAAGAGATGACACGCTACACCATCCGTCAGCCGCAGGGTGTCTTCCCTATCGACGAGGAATAGATATCTCGGTATCCCGAGATCCCGAAATCCCGAGATCCCGAAATCCCGAAATCCCGAGATCCCGAAATCTTGTCATCCCGAAATCCCGTTCTCCCGAAAATCAGAAATCTGAAATCCGAAATTTCCTACAGCCGTTTGATGGCGATGAGTCGGTCGTAGCGGCAGCCAAAAGGTCGGAAGTAGACGTAGACGGTATATTCGTTTTCTGTTTGCCACGACGAGCCTTCGAAGGTTTGTGTCGTAGCTTTCTTTTGCCCTTTGGGCAGGAACAGATACTGATATTCGTAGGCACCTTGCTTGAGCATCTTGGAGAACGTGTAGCACTTGTGCTCCACGTCGTAACTCATGGCGTTGGCATGACTGAGCTCGTTGCCGGTGAAATCGCCCACTACGTATACCTGTCCGTCGAACAGTGGCTCGGAGGGGAGAAAGAAATACACATTCATGTAGTCTGCCTCATAGTCGTCATCGTCGGTGCGCTCGGCGTTGACAACGAACTGCCCGTTGGCATCGGGCTCGTAGACGTAGGGAGCACGACTGCGCGACTCGTCGGCAAACAGGTAAGCGTGAAACATGTTATGGTCGAAGTATATCTGGTCGACACCGCGACCTTTGATGTATTCGCTCGAGATGTCGAAACGGCGGTATTCGTTGCCGCCTTCGAAGATCATGTCTCTGTTGTTGGAGTAGACAAGGGTGTTGCCGTTGACGAAGGTAGGTCGACTGACCACAACGGCATTGTCGCGGCGACCGTTCTGCGTAAGACAGATAGACACCTCGCCCGTGTTGTTAAGTGGCAGCTTCGACATGTCGACTTCCACATCTATCTGCTGTAGCCGACGGTTGAACTCGAGGTCGGTGTTGCTTCTCTTTGTGGCTTGAACGTCGGCTGACTGTTCGCTGACGTGTAACAGCACCCACGCCACCACGTCGTCGGGGTTGCCGTCTTCGTAAATCTTCAGCGCATACGGTCCCGACACCTTAGGGCGCATCTGCTCGTTGGGGAAGACGAAACTATAGTGAGTGTAGAGCGTATGTGTCAGTGCCGAGGTGCCGTAATCGGTGATGTCGGCATAGCTGTCGCCATCGACGTACTGGCTTGGCATGAGGTCGGAGGGCGTGAAGTCGGCATTGAGGTGGTGCAGACTGTAGCTGTACTGCCGTATGTCGTGCGAGAGACAGTCGAACGAGACCTCTAAGCGTAGCTCTTCGTCGCCCAGTGTCAGCCATGGGCGCTCTACCACGTCGCTGTCGACATATCTCACACGCAAGGTCTTGATATCTGCCTTGGTAACGAACGAATGATCTATCGTCTGCGCCTGAATAGGCAACATACAGAAGCTGTGAAAGACGAGCAACAGCAACGGTGCATATTTGCGTATGATGAGTCGGTGCGACATGGCGAAATAGTGTTTTGATTAAGTTTAAGCAAAATCCTTGCCAAAGGTGCTTTAGGTTATTGATATGTTCTATCGCGTAATTATAGTTGCGCCCTTTAGCTTCTCTTGCGGGTTATATGTTCGAATGCTTTTGGTACGGGCGTCTCGAAATGCAGCACTTGTTCTGTGACAGGATGCACTAACTCTAACACTCGTGCGTGCAGAGCAAGTCGGTCGAGTGTGCACTCCTGCCCCGACCCGTATTTCCTGTCGCCGGCGACGGGGCAGCCGATGGAGGCGAGATGTACGCGTATCTGGTTAGTCCTGCCGGTCTCGAGGTTGAGCTCTACCAACGAGTAGATGTTTCCCTTGTCGTTAGGCGTACTCTCGCTCAGTACCTTATAGTGCGTCACCGACAGTTTGCCGCCGTCGTCGACAGGCGACGAATACACCACGGCATTACGTTTGTCCTCGGTGAGCCATGTCCTGATGGTGCCTTCCTGCTGTGGTAGTTTGCCTTCCGCTACTGCTACGTACGTGCGGCGCGTCACTAAGTCTTTCCACCATTCACGCATGTATTCTTGCAACTCTTTGGTCTTGGCAAAGACCAATAGCCCGCTCGTCTCGCGGTCTAAGCGGTGAACGGTATATATGCCCCCTCGCGGGTTGCTGCGGCGTATGTGGCTCTTGAGAATAGAGAATACCGTCGTCTCTGCCGAGCCGGGATGAGTGGCAACGGTAAGCAGACCCTCACGTTTCTCTACTACCACGAGGTGCTCGTCTTCCCAAACGATACGGAGTTTGGGGTGTGTGAGTTCGGCTGACGGATGGTCGTTGCTAATGCTCACCGTTTGACCCGCCTGCAAGGCGGTGTCGTGACGAGTCTCGATGTGTCCGTCAACGCTCACACGGCGCTGCGAGAGTAGTTGCTTGACTGAAGTACGACTCATGCCGCCCATCTTCTGGAGCAGAAAGTCGATGAGTATGGAGGGTTGCGTTACACGCAACTCTGTTGCTGAGGGTGCCTTGCGGCGCGGAGGTGTCTTTGCCATACTAATATTGCTAACTAAATCTTGTGTATGTATTTAAAATTGAATAATACTTATGGGCACTTCTAAAAATTGCTTTATTTTATGTTCGGCGAGCGGGTCTTGTGTGGTGGTTCGCATCAGGGCGGGGTAGTACTGCCGTGCCTTAGAGTCGTACTCCTGTAAATCGTAGGTGTTGTTCCACTCTTTTTTGTTGTAGGCATGCGGCATGTCGGCAGTTCCAATAGCACCCCACGGCATGCCGTCGGGGTAGTAGTCGATGTTTTGCAGCCGCTCGGTGTAGTCTGCCCACGGATATACCCACATCTCTCTGACGCAACCATTGAATCTAAAAAGTTTCCTTATCTAATGGTCTATATAGCATATAATCACCTGAAATATGATAGACATATCGTAGTATAAAATATTCTAATGGTGAATAATGTTGTCTTACAACTATATGATACTTGT
>CAMHKW010000084.1 GCA_946185835.1 uncultured Bacteroidales bacterium | reverse complement strand
TTAATCTATTCACACTTATAAAAAAACTTTTTCTTAAAATGGAGTAAGCAGATTACAAGCAAATAAAAGAAAAACTCAGCCTCTTCACAGCTAACCTAAAAGTATCAACAATATGTACTTTGGTAAAAACAAAGAGAACACCGGATGCTACCCACCGCACAACGAAATTGAGGACTGATACCACTAAACCATAAGAAGTGAGAACTGATAACCTAAGAACGCTACGCTGTGACAAATGAAAACTGAGTGAGTATCTGAGAACACTACATTTTTAGAGAGCTTCATATGACTTCATTTTGTCCCATGCGAAACTCTTTGGGTGTGATACCCGTCTCTCTTTTAAAGAAACGACAAAAGGATGAATTTTCTGAAAAGCCCAACTGATATGCCACCTGCTGAACCGTCATCCGCCGATTATGACGTAGCAGCTTCTTAGCTTCCAATATCAGCACATCGTTTATCCATTCGTTGGCTGACTTGCCTGTGGTTTTGAAGATTAGCGACGACATATACTTGGGGGTAAGATATAGTTTGTCGGCATACCATATTACGTCGTGACGAGTATTGTAATTGGCTAACAGCAAGTCGTAGAATCTGCTGAAGATTTGTTCTCCACGCGATGATAACGTTTGCGACTCGACATCACCACGGAAATGCGTGAGGGCATAAAACAAGATGTCAAGCAAATTCTCTAACATCTCAATTCGCTTCGGGTGACTAATACTACTCGTTGATTTAATGACCTTGACTACTTCAATCACTCTTTCAAACTGCTCTTCCGACAAACTAAGTGCCGGACGCACGTGATACTTGTTGTAGTCAATAAACGACTCGCGCTGAAT
Source organism: uncultured Bacteroidales bacterium (assembly GCA_946185835.1). Classification (GTDB taxonomy): domain Bacteria; phylum Bacteroidota; class Bacteroidia; order Bacteroidales; family Paludibacteraceae; genus Colicola. The sequence goes on along the minus strand of CAMHKW010000084.1, from coordinate 5,662 downwards.
CAAGGTGCAGTGAATTCGGTTCGAAATGATAATCAGCATAGCCTTGTAGTCGGGCGAAGTTACGCAATTAGAAAGCACATGATTTGGTAATGTAATACCAATGTCGCGAGCCTCGAATACTTTAGGTTGCATGTCGTAGAGAAACTCAGCTGAACCGGACATACATATACCTATCACTACATTGTCAGAACGAAAAGTGTCATCGTCACCTTTGGGTAAACTACCCACTTCGACGACAACCACGCCGCGTTCTTCAATGAGCATCGGTTCCTGCACAGGGTGTGCAAACAAGGTGTCCATAGTTGTGTGTGTGTTACGGATGGTATTATTGTGTGGTGTTATTGTGTTGCGTTATGTTCTGATTAACCGATAGTTCTAAAAGCCTACAAATTTAGAAACTTATTTTTTTTCTCGCAAATCGTATATGCTTTTTTTGCCACTTATGTAAAAAAAAAGAGAATAAATGAACATAAAAACATAAAAAAGATGATGCTATCAAGCACCATCTTTTAAACAAAGGCAATACGTAATCTTCTGATTTATATCGCTTGATTTATATTGCAGTATAGCATCAGTCGTCCAGTCCTACGAAGTTATAACTCTTGTCAAATATCAATTCCAATCCGTTGCTCAGTTCTGCTTTCCAACGGCGTCCGTCTCTACCCCATTCAGTAATAAAAGCATTCGGAAATTTCTCACCTACATAGCTCGTCACTTGTGTTGGCACTATGCCATCGGGCACGGCTGTAGATTTACAATCCACACTAATCAGCTCGCCTTCGTCGTCGAAATCGAGCGAAGTACCATTAGCTAACTTTACCTCATACTCCCAGCCTAAACCCTCACGGTCTTTAGTCACATACGACACCTGTTCGCCGGGAAAATAGTTCTTCACAAAAGTCTGCGAAGCAGCCGGCATCTGCTCAAAAGCAATCACCTGCTCAGCTCGCGAGCACGCCACAGTGCACAGCATCACTGACACCACAGCCAAAAATAACATTTTTTTCATAACTCTTATTTTAGTAATATTTAACAACCAAGCAACTACAATAATCATGCCATATTACATATCCTGAGACTGACGTAAGCGCCATTCATCAAGCTGTCGACCGATAATGTCTTTTACTTCGAAATACGATACCGGTGCGTAGTTGTTATTGTCGACCCCCACGTCATACTGAGTGGGAAACAGATATTTCATACGTACATCGTCAAGACCGGCTTCGGCTTGCGGTACGCTTCCTCCTGCTCTGCTCTTCTGAGTATGAACATGACCGAAAAGCTGCCAACTCATATTCTCTTCTTCACGATAGCTTCCGCTAAAACATAAGAACGGATAATGATTCAGATATATCAGCTTTTTCTCGACATATATCTGAGCCTGAAAACCACACCACTCGAAACGGTCGGCAAGCTTTGCCGAGATATGCTTTACATCGTGGTTGCCCCATAGCATATAAATATGTCCGCGAAGCTCGTCAAGTATCGCATTCCACAATTTCTCCCCTCCGAAACAAAAGTCACCTAAGTAAAATACTATGTCGTTAGATTTCACCACAGCATTCCAGCGCCGGATGAAGTCAGCGTTCATCTGCTCTACATCGTCATACGGACGATTACAAAACTTTAGGATGTTGCTATGCCACAAATGATGATCAGAAGAAAAGAATATTCCATCACCACGGTCGAACTTAAACACGGCACGGCAATTATGAAAAGAATAGTCCATTGTCGTTTGTTTTATTAAGAGATATCTTCACTACATCTAACTTCACTACGCTTCAAATAAGTCGTTATTTTTTTTCAAGGTACCTCATGTACTCGTCGTACGAGATATAACGTCCGCCCATCGAACGTAAATGAGGAGTCTCTAACTGGCAGTCGATAATCCCATCTGAATCAGCCATCAACTCAGCTAAAAAGATAAGCGCTATCTTCGAGGCATTCGGAACCAACGAGAACATACTTTCACCAAAGAAGTTCCACCCGATATTCATACCGTAGAGTCCGCCTACCAACTTGTCACCTTCCCACACCTCTACACTTGCTGCCACACCCAACTCGTGCATTTTTAAGAACGCTGCTATCATATCCTCACCGAGCCAGGCTCCTTCCATGTCGTAACGCCCTTGAGCCATGCTGCAGCCACGTATTACGCCCTCGAAATCTTTGTTTAGCGTAGCCTTATATTGTCCTCGACGCAGAAGCTGACGCATCGAATGGCTTATATGTATCTCGCGAGGGAATATCACAAACCTCTCGTGTGGGCAAAACCATAGCAGTTCGTCCTCTCGAAACGACGACCAAGGGAATATGCCAAAACTATAAGCAGTAATAAGCCACTCCGGGGTCAGCGCTCCCCCCACTGCCAACAGACCATCATCGTCAGCTAATGTAGGGTCCGGAAAAACAACATCATCACTTAATCGAAATACCATAACTAACCCACTTCTATAAACTATAAACTCTAAACACTAAACTTCCCCCAACTTCAGCCCTCCTGTTTCGCATACGACACGAGCCTCGCCGCCGTTTTTCAAGCTCCCGAAGAGTATCTCTTTTATCAACAATGGATTGAGTTCACGACTGATAACGCGGTCCATCTCTCGAGCGCCATATTCTTTGGTATATCCTTTCTCGAGCATATAATTCATCGCTTCGTCAGAAAGAGTAAGCGTCACTTTCTTCTTCAACAAGCGCTGACTGAGCTGATTAAGTTTCTTTTGCAGCACCTGCCGTGCCATTTCGCGACTCATATCATTGAACACCACGATATTCGACAATCGGTTGATGAACTCGGGTTTAAAGGTCTTCTTCACTGTTGCCAACATAGCATCGCCACGAGTCGTATTATTGCCGAATCCCACCGACGCCATCGAAGCATACTGTGCTCCGGCATTCGAAGTCATCACCAATATCACATTTTTAAAGTTAGCTTTGTTACCACGGTTGTCGGTCAGACTTGCATAATCCATTATCTGAAGCAGGATGTTATATACGTCAGGATGAGCTTTCTCTATCTCGTCTAACAATAGCACGCAATTAGGAGAACGACGGATGGCATCGGTCAACAGCCCGCCATCTTCGTAACCAACGTATCCGGCAGGCGAGCCGATGAGTTTGGCAACAGTATGTTTCTCGGCATATTCGCTCATGTCGAAACGAACAAGTTCGATACCCAACTGATGTGCAAGAGCACGACATAACTCTGTCTTACCTACGCCTGTAGGTCCCACAAACAGCAGACTGGCAAGAGGCTTCTCTGAATCGCTCAAACCTGCTTTGGCTATCTGCACGGCCTCTACAACCTCGCGCACGGCATGCTCCTGACCAAAGATTTGCGATAGCAACATCGTCTCAAGCACAGCTAATGCCTCTGTGCCCTTTTCGCTGGCACTCAGCATCTCATCTGTCAATCGGCACACTTTCTTTATCACCATATTCATCACCTCGCGATCTACGATGGGCTCTGTCGAACCTTCGTGATGTAACTCACGATATGCACCAGCTTCGTCTATAAGGTCGATAGCCTTATCAGGTAAATAACGGTCGGTAATATGTCTGTCACTCAACTCTACAGCATAGCGCATCATCCCATCTGCATATCGTACTCCATGATATTTCTCATAATGCTCACGCAACCCCTCAAGAATAGTAACTGCCTCGTCTATTGTCGGTTCCACAATATCTATCTTCTGAAAACGACGTTCCATACCCTGGGACTTATAGAAATGCTTGTTATATTCTTTATATGTGGTGGCACCGATAAAACGAATTTGCCCTGCCTCTAAATATGGTTTTAGTATATTCGAACCGTCAAGACTGCTATCCGACGACGCACCTGACCCTATCAAAGTGTGTATCTCGTCAATATAAATTATCGAATTACCTTCTGATGACACACCCTCCAATATGCTCTTCAAGCGCTCTTCGAACTCTCCGCGATACTGCGTACCGGCAACCAAACGCCCCATATCCACCTGGTATATCTTTGCGCCACGCAAACGCTCAGGCACATCGCCATTTTCGATACGAGCTGCCAAACCATAAATCAAAGCCGACTTACCTACCCCCGCCTCACCCACATAAAGCGGATTGTTTTTGTCTTTGCGGCAAAGTATCTGTATTGTTCGTTCAAGTTCGGCTTCTCTGCCTATTAGCGGATTATGCTCGTTCAAACACGCATTGATACATGTAACCAAGGACTTCCAATCGCGACGCGAATGGCCTAACAAGAAATCATCTATATCGTATTCATCTCCATCTCCATCGCCACTCGAATTATCACTCAACGACGCGATTAAGTCCGGTTTCTCGTTGTCAGCCAAAAGACCTGCCAGCACATCCTGCATCGTCAGACTGCCATCGTATGCTGCATTCACTACGTTCATCAGTTTCTCTATATCAGCAGTAAACGACTCAAGTAAGAGATAGCGGGCATTTGACTCGGTTAGGGTCAGTATCGACGCTACTATGTCAGGTATATCTATCTGCTCCCCATTCGTTGCCTTCACTCTCTGCTCTGCTTGACTTAACATCTCGAAGTACTGAGAAGAACCTAACAACTCGTAATCGCCTGCCTCATCTGGTACAATGACGGTTCCCAAACGTAGCCAGCACTCTTCTATAAACGACGACTTACTGCAACGAAAATACGAGCATATCACACCAAACTCGTCTGACGATGAACATAAGGCTATCAAGAATAGCTCGGGATTGACAAACTCCGAACGCATCTGAATAGCCACTTCGGTTGACATAGCTATCACCGAATTTAATCTCTCTGTATATTTCATAGTCGGCTATTAAAAAGGTAGGGAAACATCGTCATCGTTATTAGGGACAACAGTCACCTGCAAAGGAAAACCTTGCTCTAAAGCAAGCTTCATCACATGCTCGGATTTAGTCTTGGCTATATCGTAACTATAAGTACCTATCGTTGCACTGCCGGAATTATGAACCATCAGCATCAGCTGAACTGCATCAGATTGAGACTTATAAAACACTGAACGCAATACCGATACCACAAAATCCATCGTCGTCACATTGTCATTATGAAAGACGACATCATAATCTTTAGGCTCGCGCAAGTCTTCGCGAGTCATCACACTCGATTGAAATTTTCCGCTTGACATAACTTTAAATTTTACTGTTACTACTATCTATTATCTATTTACTATAAATGCTATCTGCATACTGCTATTTTCAAATAAACATATTCTTTACTTCGCACAACCACGAAAGCCACTATTCTTTGTAGTGCCCTCGCAAAACCACTCCTGACCTTCTCGCCGGTTCTAAGAGATATTCTGCTCCTTTAGCGAAGCTTTTAGTAACGATGATTTCAACCCCAGAACGAAGTCGAAACATTTCATTGCCGATTCGTGACAAAGCATCTGCTTGCTCGCAGACGGCATTATGCCACACTGCATAGTGAGAAATGTAATTCATGGTTCGTATTGTATCTTATTAGTATTTGTATATTTAGCAACCGAAATCGACAATAGCCGATATGGCTTTATACAAACGACGGTGCAAAGTAACAAAAAATTCTTAATATACGCAATACTTAAGAGCAAAAATATAAAACAAAGAGCCCCTCAGTCGGTTGACTGAAGGGCTCCGAAAGTTGGCGGCTACCTACTCTCCCACAATTTGCAGT
>CAMHKW010000083.1 GCA_946185835.1 uncultured Bacteroidales bacterium | reverse complement strand
CAAGAGCGCAGAAAAACATTTTTTACAAAGTCGCTAATATTCAAGCCTGCGGTGATTTTTAGAAACGGTAAGCGTGCAAGAGCACATATTATTTCGAATACGAGATAGCAGTACATCGTAGAGTCAACCGTCATACCCAAACGCAGGCAAAGCCATGCAGCAGGAAGTGATAGTATTTTTATAGTATTTATTATAAGTGAATAATTGCGAATTTTGCCTATAGCTTGATTGGCTATTCCCAATCCTATGGTTAGCTGGTCGCATACTGATGCTATGAGTACGAATCGGCAGAACATAACAGCATGATTTGGTACTTGATGTAGCCATAAATCTAAGACTTTTGGCATCTCGAAAACTAAAGGGATGACAATCATTGCCATTAACAGAGTGGCATATTTGCTGGCATATTCTGCTAACCTAAGCATTCGCGCTCGATTGCTGCTACCTTCGGCTTTGATTATCTGCGGACTCATCGCGTTTAGTACCGACTGAGCTACGAAATGCACAGCCCCTGTTACCTGTTGAGCTATACCATAGGAGGCGTTAACCGCGCTACCAAAAAAACGATTAAGAATAATCGCAATACCTTGTGTGCGCGCCATGATGCAACCTGTGGAATAGATAGTCCAACCGGCAAATCCACTCAAGTCTTTGATATATTGTTTGTCCCACTCACTAAAATGTGGGATGTGACATTCCTCGAAACGGTTCAGTGCATATATCGCAAATGCTAATAGATTAAACAGAGATATACCTATTAGCATGAGAGAGTAGGTGATAAGTTGGTCTGATGTTACTATATATACCAAAAAGATAGCTATAAGCAATTTCAGTATGCCATCTAATACATCTATTATTGAGATATATACTATATTTTCTCTTGCTATGAATAAAGCTCGGAAGGGTGCAGTAAGTGATGTTATCAGTAGTATCAGTGCTGCCGACAGATACACCACCACTGCAGCTGTTTCTCTGCCGGATTCGATATGTAAAACTCCAAAGACAATAGGATAAGTGAGCGATGCTAAGATTATAAAAGCGCTTACACCGATTACTATATGCAGCAGCAGACTGTTGGCAAAAACCTGTGACGTCTTCTGCTTGTCTGCTTTGCCATGGTTGAATGACAGATAACGTTGAGTAGTGCTGACTAATGCGTTCGTCATAAACGACAACATGGCTACAACACCTGCTACCACACTATATATACCAAAGTCAGTCTGCCCCAATGCCGATAATATCAGACGGGTAGAGTATAGCGACAGGCATACGTTGATGATGGTACGAAGATACTGCGCTAACGTGTTTGTCAATATGCGAGCGGAAGAAGTCATTTGCGTTTACATGCGCTTAAGTCAATCATGGTTCCTAATCTATCATATACCTCTTTGCTGAGAAATCCGTAGCCTTGCGAGAATGTCATTTCTCCTATTACCGGTTCTCCGTTAACCACATAAAAATCAGCACGCAGTTGCGGGAATGGCGCGGATATTGCGGCAGCTATATCAAGCATCTGTTTCAGACATTTAGGTTTGGGAATGGGCGTGTCTGCCGGGTCGTAAACATAGTGCGACATGGTGTTGACCATGTAGTGTGTGAGAGGTTCCCAATTTGTATCAAAACACTGGACATGAACATGCATATTTACTCTATTGTATGCTACCCATATAAATTGAGGCTGCCCATTGATGCAGTAAACCTTGAAGTCAACTAATGATTTAGGTGAGATGTCTTCGTAGTCGTTAGGCAGCAATTCTTCAGCTATGATGCAAGGCTTGATTGCCCAATAGTGCATAGAGGCATTCTCTGCTCCGTAAGGTAAATGGAGCCATTCCCAAAGTGTCTTTTTCAGCCGTTTCAAATCAACAGAAGACTTGTCTCTAACAACTTCAACAGTTGCACATCCGTTGTTGCTTTTGATGACGAAACTATTTGGTAGTTTATCAAAGTCGATGTCTTTTACTCTATCCCAATGACCATATAGCTTAGGCATATACTGAGATAGTCCTAACTGATCTATATATTCTCTTACGCGGTATTTATCGGCACATTTGCTCCATAAGGACGTATCGGTATACAGCTCCATCCAGAATATCTTTTCTATAAGGTCTTTTGGATCTTTTGGATTCCAATGCTGATGAAAGGTAGCAAAGTAGCACCTGTCAACTTCTTTTTCAGGGTTGATGCGACATTGTAACCTACGTATGTATTCCCTTGTAAGTCTAAAAAGAAATGTATCTCTGTAGTTAATCATTTGTCCTTTAGTTCTTTAATCACAATGCTTGGCCAGCGCCAATTCTGGTATGCGAGTTGTGCGATGCCGGGCGCCAGTATCATGCCCCATACTCCCATGTCGAGTACTGACATGAAGATGAACATCAGCGCTATGGTGGCGGCACCCGAGAGCAGCGAGGGTATGAAGAACGGTATCTTATTGTCTGCCATGATGAAACCGGCTGATACCGAGTGGTTGAACTCAAGGAAGTATATCACCAGCATGGTGCACAACATTGGTGTTGGCAAGAACGTGGTGTCGCTCTTGATGAAATGCAAAGCCCAGTCGCCTAAGGCGACGAACACGATGCCACCGGCAATCATGATAGCCAAAAGCGAGAGAATGCTATAAGTATACAGCCGTTTGAGTTCGTGCAGGTTCTTCTCTGCCCGATATTGCGCCAGCTTAGGGGTATACGACTGGTAGAATACCGTTCCGCACCGGCTGATGATGTCGAGCACCTGCACTGTGATGCCGTAGCTCGCCACCACCGAGAGCGGTAGATATGCCGCGCCCATCAGCACTGCCGACTTCGTCACGAGGAAACCGCCGAGGTTGGTCAGCCCCACTTTCACGGCGTTTGGGTAGATGGCTGACATAATCTCTTTCTCCGACTTAGGTTCAGCATTGCTGAGATGGGTGTTCATCTCTTTGTCGAAGAACACACGCTTGGCTATCACTCGGCGTGTGATGGTCGACAGCAGCTGTGCGCTCACTATAGCCGTCAGTCCGAAGCCTGTGTATATCAGTCCTATGGCTACTGCGAGATAGATGCTTTGTCCGAGGATGGTGATTTGCTGAATGCGTTTGACGTATCCTTTGCCAATAAGCAGGGCATCGTAGTAGAGGGTGTAGAGGTTATAGCAGTTGATGAGAATAAGCAGTATCCATGCCACGAAAGCGTCGGTATGGTCGCCGTCGTACTTCTGCAACACGAGGAAGTAGAAGTAGGCGGTGCCGGCTGTAGCAAGCAGTGCTAATACCGCCAACGATATGTAACGGTAGAAGCGTCGCATGACGTTGATGGTGCCTTGCAGCAGCGAGTAGTCGATGTCGCAGTTGCAACTCTCGACGCCTACTACACCTTCGCGTTGCAGTTTTCTCACGCCCGAGAAGACATAACTGATATTACGTGCAAACGACGGTCGGAAGCCGAAGTCGAGCATCATGACAAGGGCGGTGATGGTCTGGAAGATATTCCAGATGCCGACGGTCTCGGAGGGGAGCTTATGCAAGATGAAAGGCAGCAGGATGAGTCCTGCTCCGATGGTGAAGAAGGTGGAAGCATAGCTCCACACCACATCACGCTTGCCTATGTTCTCGATACCGTCAGCCATCTACCATCTAACTTCTAACATCTAACTTCTAACTTCTTTTACAACCTTCCATCCACTAAATCGCGTGGGACGAAGTTCTTGACGTCGAAGATGACAGCTCCTTGGTCTTTGTATTTCTTGAAGTCGAAGGTCTTGAACTGGTTATGGCATACGCATGCTATTATAGCCTCGTAGTGTTTGTCGGGGTCGATAGCGGCGATTAGCTCTTTGCCATATTCGTGTTTGACCACCTGAGCCGATGCCCATGGGTCGTAGATGTCGACTTGGCATCCGAAGTCTTCGAGTTCGTCGGCTATGTCTACCACTTTGGTGTTGCGGCAGTCGGGGCAGTTCTCTTTGAATGTGACGCCGAGGATGAGCACATGTGCGCCTTTGATCTTGTGGTCGTGCTGTATCATCAGTTTCAAGGTCTTGTCGGCGATGAACTTAGCTATCGAGTTGTTGACGGCTCGTCCGGATAGTATCACCTGCGGGTCGTAGCCTAAGGCTTTGGCTTTGTGTGCGAGGTAGTAGGGGTCGACGGAGATGCAGTGTCCGCCTACGAGTCCGGGACGGTATTTGAGGAAGTTCCATTTGGTGCCGGCAGCCTCTATCACGTCGTTGGTATCGATACCAACGCGGTCGCAGATGAGTGCCAGTTCGTTCATAAACGAGATGTTGACGTCGCGTTGCGAGTTCTCGACAGCCTTAGCTGCTTCTGCCACCTTCATGTTAGGGGCTTTGTGTGTGCCGTTCTCGAGGATAGAGTTGTAGAGAGCGTCGACGATGTCGGCTACTTCGGGTGTCGAGCCTGATGTGATCTTGCGAATCTTGGTGAGTGTGTTTACCTTGTCGCCCGGGTTGATACGTTCGGGCGAGTAGCCGCAGAAGAAGTCTTGGTTGAACCGTAGTCCGGAAGTGCGCTCTAAGACGGGCACGCAGTCTTCTTCGGTGCAGCCCGGGTATACTGTCGACTCGTAGATAACGATGTCGTCTTTCTTGAGCACCTCACCAATGGTTTTCGAAGCGCCTAAGATAGGGCGAAGGTCGGGGTTGTTGAATTGGTCGATGGGTGTCGGCACCGTTACAATATAGGTGTTAGCTTGGCGAAGGTCTTCTTTATCGCAAGAGAAGCTCAGACCTATCTTACCTGTGGTGGCAAATTCGTCGCGTGCCTGCTTCATGCCCACCAAGTCGGCTTCGAGGGTGTGGTCTTCGCCGCGTTCTAACTCTTCTACTCGTGAGCGATTGATGTCGAAACCAATAACTCGGTATTTCTTGCCAAACTCGATTGCTAATGGCAAGCCTACGTAACCTAATCCGATTACTGCAATTGTTCTTTTCATTGTGTTTTATTTTAATTTATTGTTTTTTTTCGAGGTTCTGCCGCCGGTTGCAAACCGGCGTACCCGATGCTGTGATGTCGAGGTGTCGTGATGTCGAGATGTCGTGGTGTCGAGATGTCGAGATGTCGAGGTGTCGTGATGTCGAGATGTCGTGATGTCGAGATGTCGAGGTTTTGTGATGTCGTGATGTCGAGGTGTCGAGATGTCGTGATGTCAAGATGTCGTGCGAGTTTGTTGTCGGTCAGTCTCTTCTGAACAAGTCGCGGGTGTATACTTTTTCTTTTACGTCGTCGAGGCAGGTGTCGTAGCGGTTGGCGATGATGGCTTGGCTGCGTTGCTTGAACACGCTGAGGTCGTTGACCACCTCGCTGCCGAAGAACGTAGTGCCATCGGGCAGGGTAGGTTCGTACACTATCACCTTGGCTCCTTTGGCCTTGATGCGTTTCATAATGCCTTGTATGCTGCTCTGTCGGAAGTTGTCGGAGTTCGACTTCATCGTCAGTCGGAAGACGCCTATCGTACATTCGTGTTCTTCGTTGGCGTTGTAGCTGCCGTTGTGGTAGTAGTCGTAGTATCCGGCTTTGTGGAGCACCCGGTCGGCAATGAAGTCCTTGCGGGTGCGGTTGCTCTCTACGATAGCACCGATGAGGTTCTCGGGCACGTCGCTATAGTTAGCAAGCAGCTGCTTGGTGTCTTTGGGCAGGCAGTAGCCGCCATAGCCGAACGAGGGGTTGTTGTAGTGCGAGCCGATACGCGGGTCGAGACATACGCCCTCGATGATATGTTGTGTGTTCAGTCCTTTGAGTTCGGCATAGGTGTCGAGTTCGTTGAAGTAGCTCACGCGCAGTGCTAAGTAGGTGTTAGCAAAGAGTTTGACGGCTTCGGCTTCGGTGGCGCCCATAAACAGTGTGGGTACGTCTTTGAGTATGGCACCTTCTTGCAGTAGTGCAGCAAAGGTGCGAGCGGCAGCGGCTTGCTGTTCGCTTTGGTCGGTGGTGCCGATGATGATGCGCGAGGGGTACAAATTGTCGTACAGCGCTTTGCTCTCGCGAAGGAACTCGGGTGAGAAGAGGACACGGCGGTAACCCCGCTCGTATAGCGAGCGGGTGAAGCCCACGGGCACTGTCGACTTGATAATCATGAAAGCGTCGGGGTTGAGACTGTCGACGAGCTTGACAACTTGCTCTACAGCCGACGTGTCGAAGAAATTGCGCTGAGGGTCGTAGTTGGTAGGAGTGGCGACAACCACAAACTCAGCATCGCGGTAAGCCTGCCCGGCATCGGTGGTGGCTGTCAGACGAAGCGTTTTCTCTTTGAGATACTTCTCTATATATTCGTCCTGAATAGGTGAACGACGATCGTTGATAAGGTCGACCTTTTCGGGTATGATGTCGACGGCGGTGACGTCGTTGTGTTGCGACAGCAGTGTGGCTATCGACAGACCTACATATCCGGTACCGGCTATTGCTATCTTCATGTTCTGAATATGAATGCGGGGCACGTCTGAAAATTAGCGTAGTGCACGTTTTCAACAGCCCGATTAAAAACTAATCTGGATTAGAAATATGTACGTGGCTTTGCGAATCAGTCGTTATGGGATATCCGCTAAATACGTACAAGCGCGCAAAGATAGTATTTTTTTTCTACGTGAACAAATTTTAATAATATTAACCTGTTGGCGGAATTAAATAAAAGTGTTCTTTGACTTAAAATAATTACAAA
>CAMHKW010000082.1 GCA_946185835.1 uncultured Bacteroidales bacterium | reverse complement strand
CGCGGCATAGAGATAGACACATCGCTGGATACCGGCAAGAAATGCACGGAGAACTTCAGCATAGTATTGGTCTTGGGGCAGTCCGAAAGTGAAAAGCCGAGTGTGAGATTGTTGTAGTCATCGACTGTACCACGTTCTACTTCAACTGTTTTTACCACTGCCTGTCCGGGAACCAAGAACACGGGTATAGCATTGATAAGCGGTGCACCGTCCACGTACACTTTGGCTCCGTCGGGGTTAGAGTCTGCCCATAAAGCGAGGTTAAAGAGCGTACCTGCAGCACCTAAACCGGCTTGCACTTGTCCGTTGTTCATCAGCGTTACACGGAAAGTGGCTCGCTTGTCAGGTTGCACGCCTGTCTGCTCGTAGGTATCGATTGATATTTCGGGTTTGTCAACCCACTGTGTTTCGTTGTTCAGTATCGTACCCTCGTTGTAGAACTGCGTTTTCTCTTCTGCCTCGTGTGGACAATAAGTACTTCCTGCTACGGTATAGAATACGTACGAGCCATAGCGGAGATCATCGTTATCGGCTTCGCCTACATTCTCACGAATAAACTCTGTACGCGTGTCCCATACACTGTCGTATGGCGCGCGATAAACGGAAACGGTGATGTCGCCGTGACTATCTGCTCCAAGAGTGAAACCACTCGTCTTCTTGACCGTCTGCTCTTGTGCCGAGTTCATATTGTTATCATAGGAGAAGATAGGATTGTAGTCTAGTGAGAACTTTGACGTGTTGGTTTTTGTGCCGAGCGACTGCTGTTCTTCTCTGTCGGTCGGGTCTGCTCCAACACCTTGTCCTTCCGGACGTGCTAAACCGTTGATGGCTTGTGCAACCGTGGTACCAATCTGGTCTTTGCCCATGTCTTTGAAGAATTTGACTATGTTCTTCATATCTTTGAGCAGTTTCTGTCCGACTTTGGCGCTGTTGCTTGACCAATAAGACCCCACAAGGTCACCGCCTTGTGGCATCTCATTGTATTGCGCAGAAGCGTTATAAGTATCAGTGTGAGTGATGGTTGCACCACTGCTTACTGACCATGTACCAACCTCTGAACCAGCCATACGTGCCATCACTTTCTCTTTCTCGTTCTGATAGAGAATAGTAACCCACTGCGTAATCATATTATCTAATGCAGCAACGCGATTGATATAGGCATGGTCGGAATTGGTTGGTGTCAACATCTTGTAGGTGTTGTATGGCAGAGAGTCAATAAGACTTACCTTGTCGTCAGACGAGAAATACCAATACACAGGCTCGCCTGTTTGGTCGGCATAGGCTTGAGCAGCCTCTTCGCTGTCAAAATTCATAAGTAGGTTTTGACGCTCTAATGCAAGTTGAGGTATGAGAGTATTAAGGATATAATATTGTGTATAGACGAATGTGCCTGCCACAAGTGAACCGAGCACAACCTTCTGACCTGTAACTAAATAGTAGTGTTTGCCGTTGGAGTCTGTACCCTGTGAGAGTATTTTCATCAGTCCGGCATTGAAGGCAGGCTGACGTGCGATGAACATACTATCGCTGATGATGCTGACTGTCTTGGCTTTACCGGCTAACTGTCTTATGGTAGTGCCGAGGAAGACATCGCCATTACTGCTCACATTATCTTTGGCTTTGCTACTGCTGGTTGAGATACGGTCGGTGGTGGTAAAGGTATAGTTGTATTTATACCCCCATTTCCATTCATGCGTGATAGGAAGTGTGAAGCTTAGTTGGCGGCTGCTCTCGTATGTTGAACCAATATATGAACCTGCGCCTTCGGGTGCTGCCACAGCACCAATGTCCTGCGAGACGTTCACACCCCATTTGGGGGTCAGTTCGACACCTATTTTCCAATCGTAAGTTTCGGTGTATGTGTAGTTGTAGGTTGTACCGCTTTCGACCCATGCTGACGAGCCGTTGCCTCCCGGGTCGCGAACTATATCGAGCAACACTACTTCACTATCTGCTGAGGTCAGGTCGCCGTTCTGTATGTCAGTGCCGCTGACAAAGGCTTGGAACACTTCTGTTTCCACATAGTTGCCTTCTACTTGCAGGGCGGTACTGACAGTTCTGAGAGCGCTCTCGCCACTATTCTCCGTGTCGATATCCTCTACTTCGAGTATAACCGACTTGTTCTGGCCTTTGCTGTCGAGGGTATAGTCTTGATAGGTGGTTGCAGATTTGAGTCCGTTATGCACTCTGACACTTCCGCCACGCTGCGGCACTTCGTCTAAAACACCCGACTGCGGGTCGTTGTTGTAGTAATAACGCTCAAACGCCTCTGCTATAAACTGATATTTACGATTAGCAATGAAAACAGGGTGTCCAAGCAGGTAAGTAACCGAGCCATCCGACTGTTTTTCATATAGACTTACTTTCTGTTTGTCCTGCAGGTTCAGACTGCTCACTTCCATCTCTTCCTCACCGTAGCCGGCTTTGTCCAAACCATACAGCACCTGCTTGAGAGTTACTACTACGGGCGAGTGATAGATGCGGTCATAGACAGCGTTGTAGTGGATTGAATCACCATCTAACAAGCCACCTTGAGAGGCAATACCGCCGGTATAAGGATAGTTAGAAACAAATTGCTCGTCGTTTGATTTTTGTACCACTGTTATTGTTTCGGCTGTCTTATTGCATTTGCCTATATATTCGGTCAGAGGCGCATTAGTGAGGTCGAAGGTCTCGGAGCCTTGTCCGGTACCAAACAACGTAGCATAGCCGGTGGCTGTTGCCTGAATGACTTTGTATTTTACAGGGAAAAGGTCCACTTCAAACTCACCCGTTTCCGAGTCAGGGTGAATAGTGATGCGCTTTTTCTCAAAGAGCGTGTGGGTCGTACCGACTATGCGTTCTTTGTCAACTGCGAGCGAGTCGGTCAGATAGACGATGTGGGAAATGGTCTGTTGTATAGTGTCTCGTGAGAGGTCATCAGGGTCGTGGACGAGTTGCGCTGTATTGTCGCCCTCGAGTTGCAGCACGAGTTGCAGGTCGTCTCCGAGGTTGTTGGTTCCTAAACCGAAGCCGCGAGGCAAGTCGCGCTGGTCGTTACCGCCGGCTACGCGTCCTACAAGTCTAACTTTGGTCTGGTCGTAGAAACGCACACCGTCAAGTGCTTTAGCAAGCGCAAACTCTTCTTCTCCATCTTCCACTCGCAGGATACCATCGCCCTCGAACACGTGTCCGGGTTTGAACACTTGCAGTCGGCAAGGTTGGTGCAATGGCAGTATCAACTCAAAATTGCCGTCAATACCACTTGTAAGCGGCGTGTTGCCACGACGCACCGTGTCGCCGTTTAGCAGGAACATTGCTCCGGCAACAGGGATAGTGCTGTTTTTGTATAACACTCTACCTGTGAGCCTCGTGGAAGAGGTGTTCATAAAGTCTATTCCCGAGGCGACAGCATTGTTTGTAGATAGCGAAATGCTTGCCGTTCCGGCAGAGGAGCTGTTGAAAGAGAATGTACCATACTGGTGTGTCGGTACTACAACATAACCGGATAGGTCGGTGTTTGTGCATTGACATTCGGTTGGTTCAGTAGCAGTTGCACTGAAATTGATTTGATTGAGTATTCCTATTTGATAGTGGGTATATGAGCAGTCAATGGAGAAATGTCCGGTTACGGTAAATGAACTGATGGCACTGGAACAAAGAAGGGAAATGGATTGCACTTGCAAGACCGTACCTACCGCATATTCGTAAGTACCTTCATTCTTGCTATTCCAATCTTCCAACACATTGCCGTTCGCATCTAACACACGGAATTGAGTTTGTTTCTCGGGGGTATTCATGCCGAAATTGGAAGAGTATGTGATTTTGACCTTAGCCTTTTCGCACTCCAAGGCGGCGTACTCCAAACTATCGAACTTATATGCTCCGCTTGCGTTGGTAGTCATGGTGCGTATTGTATTGCCGCTGCCGTCTTGCAGTGCGACCGTTACGCCTGCCATGCCGGTGTTGTCGGGCATAAGTATAGTACCGCTTATTTCTCCGTATGGAGTGCGCCAGCCCTCTGCAGTAGCGTAGTTGCCTGTGCTCTTGCCGTTGCACACATACTGCGTCTGTATGGTATATTCGTAGTGAGTATTAGGCATTGCGCTACGGTCAATATAACTATTGTCGGTACCGTGATAGATCGTGTCAGCAGCCTCGTCGCTACCCACTGCCTTGCGCAGTAGTATATATTCGTCCACTGCATTACTGCTTGCCAGCCAACGCAGAAGCACACCTGCTTTCATTGCTGTTGTGGCATCACCCTGTGAGGCTACAAAACTTGTTATTGTGGCAGCCTCGTCGAAATAGAGCGACGGACCGCTTATCTCTATCGGACGTAAAGAAGCAGAGTCTTGCACGTGCAGGTCAGAACGCGATTGGTCAATTCGAATACTATATTTATAATGTGAGCACCCTTGGTTGGCAATGTCGCTATAGGTGGCAATCCATGAGCCATCAGCCTGACGGCGAATGCTGTCCTGAGGAATGATGAACTCCATCGTCTGCCCTGTTTCCTCGATTGTGCGCAGAAGGATGAGTTGAGCCGTCTTGTCCCACATACAACGACCATAATCTTCCGGTTTAACCTCACGAGGCATCAGTTTAATCAAGCTGTCTTTAACAGTGTATAAGAGGTTGCGTATCTCTGTTGCCACATTTTCGTCAACTTGCGATTGCGATGCTTTTACCATTTGGGCATCTAATTTGCGCTTGCCGCTTTGCGGATAGGCGTAGATGGTTATCTCGCACGATTCAGTGAGAATAAACGGCATGTAAAAAGTCCACTCAAAGTTTCCGTCTTCGTTGTTGTAGATATCCATACGACTGTTTTTCGGGAACTGGTACCAACCCGACAATAAGTACCTGCCTTGTGTATAATTCTTACCGTCTTTGGTGACAGAATAAGTAGTCCCGTTTTCCGGACTTGCCACATCGCCTTGCACTACATACTTAACATATACCTCCACATATTCGGAATCGTCAGTAGTAATAGAGGCTACGGTGTTTGATGATTGCACCGTGAATGTTGCTTCGAACATCGATGCGCCATGTGCAAAAGGTTCTGTCGAACAATCAATTACAGTATTACCGGTCAAGGTGTGTCTGCTTTCTTCGCCATTGTTGTAGCAATAGCCGTGAGTGTTTTTTACCTGTACGGTACTATTCATCGGGAATTGATAAGTACCGGCATTAAGATATGTCCAATCTTGATACACACTACCATTTGCCGTTACCACTCGAAAACAAGTACTTCCTTCGGGATTAACCTTGTTGTAATCAGCTTCCAACATTGAGTATTTGATGGTTACGTTAACCATAGATTCTCTGAGCACTTTGTTGATATAGCACGACAATGTACAGTCATCTTTGTCGATAACGGCTCCGGTCGGTTCTTTATTCTCTATCTTGAAACGGAAATTAACCCTGCGATTATTTTCATAGTCAGCATCGAGGGTATATGGCTCTTGATTGTCAGCAAGCGGTGCAAGGAAATTCATATTCTGAAGCGTAGCCGTATGCACAAATTCGCTATCCCACCCCCATACAGATGCCGAAGCCCGGCGCACACGATAGAAAACGGGAACGGACGGCATCAGGATATGGTTAGACATCAGCTTGACGCTCAATTCAGCCAGTGGCTCATTGTTGGTATCATATAGCGTATAATGTGGGTCTGATACATTGTAATACCTTTCATCATACACCACATCCTGCGACTGAGCGTTGCCCGTCCAAGAACTTCGGTCGCTGTCGGTGTAGGTATAAACGCCCGATGAGTCGCGCTTCATCTGCACAATACTGATACGCTGTGCATCGCTAAAGTCGCTCTGCATAGCGCGTTGCAACTCAAAATAGTCACCATCTAAGATGTCTTTCAAGAAAGGATTTTTGATTGACCACCGAAGGATATTATTGCCGGTGAAGGTTCCGGTGCTGTCTTTTTCTGTCCTTGCAGCAAAGTTATAAATGCGGTGATAAGGCAGAATATCAACATCGGTGGTGGTTACCTCCATCGTTGATTCAGTGTCAGCATTGCGCACCACGGTGAAAGTGGCAGTGAGGTTTTTCTGCACCGTGTCGTTGGTCGGTATATAGATAGTACCAGAACGCTCAACATCCCTTGACACCACTTCTGACGGATTGAACGAAGTGTAGTAACTGACGGGGTCTTGAAACACCATATACGGCACTGCTGCATAGCCATAACCAGCCACACCCTTCTCGTTAAAAGTATATAGATATGGGGTGTATAATTGCGGTGATATAGTGTTTGTCTTACATGTCAGGTTACTTGCAAGCGTCCAAGAATAGTTATACCATTCATTCTTAGACTTCGACCAGCGAATAGACACTGTTATACCTACGCTGAAAGTATCTTTTTCTAAAGATATAGGCGGATACCAATCCAACTCAAGGAAGGTAACATGGTCGTTGCCGTCTGCCTCTTTCTGAACTACTATCAGCTTGTCAGACATAGTGCCATTGTCGTGAATATGATGGTTGACACCATTTGCCATCGAGGTAACGATGATGTCGCCCATGCCGTTTAATAGTTTGACGTGGGCTGTACCTTTGTCAGAGTCTTTCTCGTTTTCGTCATACGGGTCGGAGCAGAAATTGGCAAAGGTAGTTTTGGTATCACTACCTTTTTTTTGATACCAGATGGTACTTGACTCGTGGATATAGAAGTCGTAACTCTTTCCATACGCCCATACCGGCAGGACGAAATGTACACGATCTACTCCGGTCGGGTAGGCTTTGTAATGATCCTCTTTCTCCAAATAGTCATTAGCATACGCACCCTGCGGAGTGAACCACAAGGCACATAATATCAGCAGTGCGCCACATCCCTGTAGCCACCGACTTTTGGTGTTCGATAATAGTTTCATATGTTTATTTCTTTTTTGTTTCGCACATAAATCCGCACTTCACTGCACGCTTTTGTTCCGCTGTCGTGCCGTCGCTGGCGCGTTCGCTACTATAGGAGAAAATCTTGTACTCCGAGCCGTTC
>CAMHKW010000081.1 GCA_946185835.1 uncultured Bacteroidales bacterium | reverse complement strand
TGAGTGGATACCAGTTCTTTCAATATGCTCCATGATACCAGGGATTAAGATGTTCTCTCCATCGCAGATGGCGTCAACCTCAATCTCCTTACCCTGTAAATACTTATCTACAAGGATTGGGTGATCCTGAGCAATCTGATTGATTTGTTGCGGAATTGAGAAATATTTTGTAATTTTGCAATGTTCAGAGAATGGTTTTATAACTTCAATAGAAGATGCTAATATCGCAAATATTGGGAAAAGCAGCCGCAACTGAACGCAACATCTACCTAACATGCATTACATTCAACAAATCGTTTACTGCGGATGCGAAAAAAGGAGTAAAGCAAGATATTGAAATTAATGCATTATCGGCACAAAAAATGTTGCAACTCTTTGCTTCATATCGCAAATTTTTATGACTCGGGAAAAGGAGATATACAGAATCACGATTATTGGCGGAATAGTCAATGTCCTGCTTACAGCTCTTAAGTTTGCAGCTGGTGTTCTCGGTGCGTCTGCTGCCATGATTGCCGATGCCGTTCATTCGCTGAGCGACCTGTTGACCGACTTTATTGTGCTGGTCTTTGTGCGCATCGGCAGCCGTCCGGCTGACAGCGACCACCACTATGGTCATGGCAAATACGAGACCCTTGCCACTACTATTGTCGGACTTTCGCTCCTTGCTGCCGGCGGTATTCTGCTTACAGGAGGCATAGAGAGGGTATATGCAGTATCACAAGGTGAGGCAATAGCCCTGCCCGGACGTATAGCACTATGGGCGGCACTAATCAGTATTGCTGCCAAAGAAGCTGTTTATCAAGCGACGGTACGGATAGCCAAACGCCTTGACGCACCGGTCCTTAAAGCAAACGCATGGCACCACCGCACCGATGCCCTATCCTCAGTCGGCACAGCAATAGGTATCGGCGGAGCACTGCTCTTAGGCGGACAATGGGCTGTTCTTGACCCGATAGCCGCTATATTGGTCAGTCTGTTTATTATAGTTACGGCTGCCAAACTTATACATCAGTCGATGCAGGAACTGTTGGAGAAAAGTCTGCCCAAAGAGGTTGAAGACAGTATCCGCGACATAGTGGCTGAGGACAATGAGATGAGTGAGTTGCACAACCTGCGCACACGCCGTGTAGGCAATGTTATCTCTATAGAGATGCACATGCGCATGCCCGGCGACACTACCCTTACCGAAGCGCATCGCCACACCATGCTTCTTGAGCAACGTCTCCGCCAACACTTCGGCAACGGCACATTAATCAATATCCACCTCGAACCGCTTAAGATTGATGGTCACTATCCGGCGTAAGAACACAAACTCACTATTACGCAGCATCAAGCTATAAAAAAAAGAAAATTCGGGCTCACTCGCAAAACCTTATATGAATTATTGCGATATTCATCTTTGAATTGGCAATTTCTGCAATTATTTCTTGCTTTAATAAGAGTTTTTTAGTATTTTTGCCGTGTTTTATTGATAGTTAAATGAACAAGCAAAAGTTCTATATTATCAAATGATGCAGCTCTCAAGAGAATCTTGTTAGTTAGAGAATGGGAAATCATTACAAAGTTTTTAAACATAAACAAACTACATATGACAACCTTACAATCAACCACTTTGCGGCTTGTGCAAAAGCACGATTATGCAGAACGCATAAAGGCTTTGCTTCTACTTATTGTAGATGGCAAACTCAATTCCATTGCGCGTGATGAGGTGTTGCAACGATATGGAGTGCGCCGCATAACCGACATCAAAGAGCAGTCGCTGGATATAATCCTTGACTATGCAGAACAATGTCTTGAAGACGGAGTACTAACCGATGATGAGATGAATGACATCAGGCTGCTGAAGATTTTCTTTGGTATTCAAGAAGGGGACTTTGCAAAGAACGGCAAGATGCCACGAGTGAAAAAGATAATTACAGAGCAGATGCAGAAACTATATGCCGACGACAAAATAGATGCAGAAGAAGCTTTGCTCAAATCAGACATACAAGGTCTGTTCGGATTAGGTTATGGCGAATATACCGACATCGTCAATCAAGTTGCCAAACAAGCTTTGCAAAGAGGAGCCGATATAAAAGACTTGGATACATATATTAAGTGACATTGATCATAAAAATCAAAAATATGACCACCACTCAACAACAACGTGCTGTGCGAGAGTTTGCCAATCGCTGGAAAGGCAAAGGATATGAGAAAGGCGAGAGCCAAGTGTTTTGGACTACTCTGCTCACAGAGGTCTTTGGTGTGGAACATGTGGACGAGTTCCTGCATTTTGAGCAGCAGGTTCGGCTCGACCATACTTCGTTTATCGATGCCTATATACCACGCACCCATGTGATGATAGAGCAGAAGTCGATAGAGAAAGACCTCGGAGCACCTATCAAACAGTCGGACGGCTCATTGCTTAATCCCTTCCAACAAGCCAAACGCTATGCGGCGGAGTTGCCTTACTCACAGCGTCCGCGATGGATCGTGACCTGCAACTTCCGCGAGTTCTGGGTGTATGATATGGAGCAACCTAACGGTGAACCGCAGAAAATCACCCTTGCCAATCTTGAAAAAGAATACTATCGTTTGCAGTTCCTTGTGGATGAGGGCAATGAGCATCTCAAACGCGAGATGGAAGTGTCGGTCAAGGCAGGCGAGTTGGTGGGTGTTATATACGATAAACTGCTTGAACAATATATTGACAAAGACAGCCCCGAAACATTGCGTTCGCTTAATATCCTCTGCGTGCGTTTGGTGTTCTGCCTATATGCCGAAGATGCCGGTTTATTTCCTTCTAAAACAGCCTTTCACGATTATCTGCAAAAGTATGGTGCAACGGATTTCCGCCGCGCATTGATAGATTTTTTTGTGTTGCTTGATACTCCTCTGCAAAGCCGTGACCCTTATCTTGAAGATGATATTGCGGCGTTTCCATACGTGAATGGCGGACTGTTCAGCGATGAGAAAATCATTATCCCGCGTTTTTCTGACGAAATCAAGCAATTACTACTTGACAAAGCTTCCGCCAACTTCGATTGGTCAGAGATAAGCCCGACAATCTTCGGAGCGGTGTTTGAATCGACTTTGAACCCCGAAACAAGGCGCAGCGGCGGTATGCACTATACGAGCATAGAGAACATACACAAGGTGATTGACCCGTTGTTTATGAACGACCTCAGGGCGGAGTTTGAAGGGATAATGCAGACGAGGGCAACTGCGCTTCAAGTGCGCCAACTTTTGCAAGCCTTCCAAGACAAACTTGCATCACTCACCTTCTTCGACCCTGCTTGCGGCAGCGGTAATTTCCTGACAGAAACTTTCCTATCTTTGCGCCGATTGGAAAACGAGGTGATACAGGCTATGTACGGCGGCAACCGACAAATAGGTTTTGAAGGAACAATCAAAGTCAACATCTCGCAGTTCTACGGTATTGAGATTAACGACTTCGCCTGCACGGTAGCAAAGACGGCTCTATGGATAGCCGAGAGCCAAATGCTCAAAGAGACCTCTCATATCGTTGGCGTTGATTTGAATTTCCTGCCCCTGAAAACCAATGCCTATATCCACGAGGGCAATGCCCTCAGGATGGATTGGGCTTCGCTTTTTCGTTCTTCAACTGAAATAACTTCAACAGAGAAAACTGAGAAAACAGAGAATATCTCAGTTCCCTCTGCTTCCTCTGTTGACAATATTCATTACCCCGACTATATCATCGGCAATCCGCCGTTTGTGGGATATGCCTATCAGAGCAAAGAGCAGAAAGAAGACCTTGCTGCCATAATGAAAGGCTTCGGCAGCAATATAGACTATGTGGCGGGCTGGTATCTCAAAACAGCCGAGTTAATGTGCACTGCAAAACAAATCCGTGCCGCACTTGTCAGCACCAACTCTATCACCCAAGGCGAACAAGTAGCAGCAATATGGAAACCACTGATGGAGCAATACGGCATACAGATTGACTTTGCCTACCGCACTTTCCGTTGGGACAGCGAGGCAGATATTAAGGCGCACGTCCATTGCGTGATTATAGGGTTCAGCAGGAGTGCGAGTGTCCCCGGAAAGCGCATCTACATTTCCGACAACCAAGTCATTACTGCCACGAGCATCAACGGCTATCTGATGGACGCACCGAATGTGTTTATCGAAAAACGGACTAACCCATTGTGCGATGTGCCGCCATTTGTTCGAGGCTGCCAACCGACCGATGATGGTAACTTTATCTTAACGGAAGAAGAAAAAAACGAACTGCTCAGAAAAGAGCCGCAAGCAACACCGCTAATCAGACCGTTTATGATGGGTAAGGATTTTATAAACCGCAAGCCTCGTTATTGCTTATGGTTAGTAGGAGCAGATCCGGCACTATTGCGTCGCTGTCCGATGGTGATAGAGAGGATTGAGAAAGTGAGAGCCTTCCGACTGAAAAGCACCAAAGCAGCAACACGGCAGAAGGCTGATACTCCGACTTTGTTTGACGAGATAAAAGCCCCTAAAACAGATTACATTGCATTTCCAATAGTTAGTAGTGAAAATAGGAGATATATTCCTATGGATTATCTTTCCGCAAATATTATCCCTGGCAATAAATTATTCTGTATGCAAGGCGCATCGCTATACCATTTCGGGGTATTGATGGCGAATGTCCACATGGCGTGGATGCGTGCCACTTGCGGACGGTTGAAAAGCGATTATAGCTACAGCAACACTATCGTCTATAACAACTTCCCGTGGTGCCAGCCTACCGATGAGCAGAAAGCAAAAATAAAGCAAACAGCGCAAGCCATTCTTGATGCACGCGCCAAATATCCCAATGCTTCCCTTGCCGACCTCTATGACGAGAACGCTATGCCGCCCGAACTGCGGAAAGCGCACCAAGAGAACGACCGAGCGGTCATGGCGGCGTATGGTTTTTCGCCGAAGATGACCGAGAGCGAGTGCGTGGCAGAGTTGTTTAAGAGGTATCAGGAAATGACGAAATAGAGGGATGACCCCCGAATTAAATTCGGGGGAAATGGACGGAGCGAGATTAGACCCCGAATAATATTCGGGGGAATGGACGGAGAGGGATGCCCCGAATAAAATTAGGGGGGAATGGACGGAGAGAGAATCAAAATTAAAATAGAAACACTATGGCAGACGACAAATGGCATTGGCAGGAAGCGGGAACGGCATGGAAGGGTGTCGGCATTTATCATGTGACGCTCACAGTGCCAAGTCGGGAGCCATTGCTCGGGAGGCTCGTCATTCCTGACAACGACCCCACAAAAGCATGGGTAGAACGGACTGAACTCGGTGAGGCAGTGACAGAAGAGGCACTCAGGATTAGCCGTTATTATCCTGAGATTAGAGTCATTCAGCATTGCCTAATGCCCGACCATCTGCATATCATCTATTATGTTACAAAACCAATGGTCAAAAGCATCAAAACCGTGATTCGAGGGCTTTGGCAGGGGATGAAGAAATTAGGAAGGGCATATACGGAGGGAAAGCGACCTCCGTTAATTAGCCCCGAATTAAATTCGGGGGAAATAGACGGAGATGTGGAAAAAAACAAATTAAATTCGAGTGAAATAGACGGAGATGTGGAAAACCTTAAATTAAATTCGGGGGAAATAGACGGAGATGTGGAGAACACCAAATTAAATTCGGGGATAACAAACGGAGAGAAAGGGAAGACAATCGGAGATTTCGCATTCTCTATTTTCACCGAGGTGCCGTTTATCAGACCGCTGTCGAGGCGGGGGCAGTTGCAGACGATGATACACTATGTGCAGATGAACCCACAACGGCTCGCGACCAAACGCTTGAAGCCCGGTTATTTCAGGGTGCAAAGAGAGATAGAGATAGCAGGACGGCAATATAGCGGCGTGGGTAACATAGCATTGCTACAAGCGGAGCATTTTATGCCGGTGCACGTAAGGAGAACAATGGTAGAGGCGGCAGAGCATGGAGAGCAGGAGACACTGCGCAATTATATGAACGGTTGTGTGTTGGCAGCAAGAAAAGGAACGGTGATGGTGTCGCCATTTATCTCGCCAAAAGAGAAATAGGTGTTGTCGGTGTTGCTCAAAGAGGAGCATCCCATTATCATTATAATGCTTGCCGACAATGGCTTTGGCGAATACTACAAGCCAAGCGATGCACTCTTCAATGCAGTGGTGGCAGGGCGGATGTTGATACTCTCGCCATGGGAATATGACGATAAGAAATCCCACATCACTCGCGAAGAATGTGTGGCATTGAATGGGATGGCAGAACAGATATGCTTGATAGAACAAAGCCCCGAATAGAATTCGGGGAAAATGGACGGAGAAAGATTAGACCCCTAATAAAATTCGGGAGGAATGGACGGAGAAAGATTAGACCCCTAATAAAATTCGGGGAAAATGGACGGAGAAAGATTAGACCCCGAATAAAATTCGGGAGGAATGGACGGAGAAAGATCTGCCATGCAGGACGATACCACTCTCACCGAAGCGCATCACCACACTATGTTTCTTGAGCAACGCCTCCGCCAACGCTTCGGTAGATGTACAGAACTAACCTAATTGTACTGAACTAACCTTATTAAATACACCATCATCACATTGAGCATTTTATTTACTTATTCCCAATGGTGTGATATACTCTCCATTGGACAATTCAATATACATCACTCCATCTTCAATTACCACTTTTTTACCTCTTTGTATCGGTGATTTAACATTATTTATCATTTCTATGTCACTCGGATGGTGTAGCAGCTTCCATTTGCCGTTGGTATATACAAACTCATCTCCTGCGATTGCTTCTATGGTTTGCACTCGCACTCCATCGTCATTTGTCAGCGGTGCTGACTCTACGACATCAGCACTATAATAATAGTCTTCGTACCGCCCCGTCAATTGGTATAGATAGTCAGCTTCTGATGTATTGTGGAAAAGCACTCTCGGTTGAGTTTGAAAGCTATTGCCCACAACATGTGCCCCACTCTCGGTTGAATAGAAGTTACCATATACATTGACAATTCCCCCGATGCTAAAGAAAGCAGGTTGCAGGATTGAGGATCTTGGGCATTCTGTCCAACTTGGTGAATATCCGACAGTGTAATATATCTTATCACTATACCCTTTGTATTCTGAGATGCCATAGAAATAAATACTCACCGAATCGGGTATATTAATAATAGCTGTTGACTCCACTGAGAGTTCAGAACTTGGTAAAAAAACAACGTCGCGTGCAAAATCTAAGCTGCCGCTATGACACACAATAGACATATTGGTTGGTATCGGGAGCACATAATCCTCTGAATTGATGGCGACCGAAAAGTCCTCTGTTTCCATAGTTATGTCTAACTTA
>CAMHKW010000080.1 GCA_946185835.1 uncultured Bacteroidales bacterium | reverse complement strand
TACGTGTCGTGGGTGACGAGGGGGTTGTTCTTCGAGATGACGAGATGACGAGATGACGAGATGACGGTATG
Source organism: uncultured Bacteroidales bacterium (assembly GCA_946185835.1). Classification (GTDB taxonomy): domain Bacteria; phylum Bacteroidota; class Bacteroidia; order Bacteroidales; family Paludibacteraceae; genus Colicola. Next base: position 7,419 of record CAMHKW010000080.1, on the reverse strand, counting down.
ACAGGAGGACGAGAGGACGAGATGTCGAGATGACGAGGGGTTGACATGAGACGAGTCACAGCCTCGTCTCTACGTGTCGTGGGTGACGAGGGGGTTGTTCTTCGAGATGACGAGATGACGGGATGACGAGAGGACGAGAGGACGAGAGGGCAACAAAAAAAACGTGCACTGTGGTGCACGTTTTTTTTCATGCTTCGTTGATTATTTGCGAAGTTTGAGTTGACGAGCGGTCTTGGTAGCCTTGCCGTTGCGAGCGGGGCGCTGAGCTTTAACCTTAGCGGGAGCCTGTGACTCTTCTTCACCGCCTTCTTCTACCACAGGAATCAAAGTGGGTTCGAGGATGATATAGCTGAAGAAGTAGTCGTCGTCATCATCTGCATTCTGGTAGAGGATACCGAACTCGGTAGCATCGGAGTTAGAAGCTACGACGAGTGAGCCGTCTTCAGCGGGTTCGAAGACTATAGTCTGTGAGCCATAAGGATAGAAGTAAGTTGCGTAGGTTGCGCCTTCGAGTTCAACGTCCTCACCACTTGAGCGACCGAGAGTGAGTTTGTTGTTCTCATCGAAGTAACCGTAAGCTATAACATTGGGGTCGAGACCTACAAGCTCGTAGTACTGACCGTCTTCGTCCTCAGCGGAGGTGATAGTAACACGCAGAGTGGTGTCATTCTTGGTGTAGTAGTTGACACCCTTAACGTCGAAGGTACCTACATAGGTCTCAACGGTAGCATCGGCAGGAGCTACGTAAGTAGCAGCAAGGTAAGCCTCTTTGGTGAAGAAGAAACCGATACCGGCAGCATTGTACAATCCGTCGTCATCGCCCATAACGAGTACCTCAGCGCTCTTGTCGAATACCAGACCAGCACCCTCAACAAAGGTACCGAAAGCATCTTCTGCGTATTGTACGATATAAACCTCGCCATATTCAGCCTCGGTGAAGCCGGTATATGCGGGTGAGTTCGACAGGATAGCATTACCGCGTGCGTCGATAGCGAAGTCGAAGTTGTAAGTACCTTCTTCATCGATGTCGCCTTCGTCCCAGTAGGGGCAGCCATCGTAAACGCCATCAGCATCGGCATCGGCGGTAGCATAGCTAATCCAAGGATTAACGACGCGGAGCAGAGCAGTGCCGTCAGCGAATTTCTTGTACTTGTAAGGAGCTTGCCATGCGGCTTTCGATGTGCCGAAGTATCCGGTGAAGGCGTCGTCGAGGAAGATACCTTTTCCTTCGCTATCCCATTTGATGACAGCGATGCTGACAACGGCTTTCTTCACACCCGACGAGAACGAGTTCCAGTTCTTGTCGTCAACGGTGAGAGTTACGCTGTAGTTTTTGCCATCTTCTCCCTTAGGAATAGAAACGACAACATTAGCGGTCTTCTCGTCTTTAGCGAACTTAACGACGGGGTCTACTTCGACGCCTTCGCTTGCTTCACTTACGAGGATGGTTACGTTAGCTGCCTCAGCTGCATCGTTACGCGAGAGAGCCACGTTGAACTTAAGGTCGCCCGAAGGATCGAGCTCGCCTTTGATGTTTTCTTCTGAGAAATAGACTTTCGCATCAGAAGTCGGTTGTTCCGGGTTATTACCGCCGCTTGGTTTACCGCAGCTTGCAAACCCGAGAGCTGCTATAGCAAGCAGCAATACAGAAAATTTGTTTGCTTTCATAAAAAATAAATTTTAGTTGATATTATTGTTTCCGTTGTTATGATTTCTATTAGTATGCCACGAACGGGTTGTTGTCGGCTTCAGAGATACCTTGATTAGCCTCTATCTCGGGTTGCGGTATACGCCACAGCAAGATGCCGTTGCCCGCCATTACGTCTTGTTGCCAAGCGTCGGGCCAGTTCGACGAGTTGGTACGGATGACGTCTTTGTTCAGACGCATGATGTCGTTCCATGCGAATCCCTCGCCCCAGAGTTCGACACGACGTTGCCACCATATCTCGTCTTCGAGGCTGAGTGAGTGTTGCGAGACGGTATATTCGGGGTCGCGATAAGTCTTGACGAAGTCGGTGAGCACACCTGCTCCATCGCCTCCCGATTTAGCAAGTCCTTCAGCCTTGATGAGAATAAGCTCTTCGGCACGCATCATTATCCAGTCGGCGGCAGCGGCAGCCAGACCTGAGATGGCGCCATTGGCGGTACCGAACTTAACGTTGGTATAGGGGTCGAAGCTGTCGGTGATAAATTTTTTGGCGGCGCTATATCCGTCAGCGTCGAGCAGAGGTGAGCTCTTGCTTTGGTTGAGCCACCAGCCTTTGCGTACGTCCGACTTCGATATCTGATTGTAGAGAGCCGAGGCTATAGCTCGTGTAGCTTTCACACCGGTGTAACCGTCGGTATAGAACGAGCTCATGTGCGACGGCCAGTTGACGATAGAGGTCTGCACCACGTCGTTGGTCTCGACGATGATGTTAGCCCACAGTACGTTATGTGCGGCAGCCGAGGTAAAGCCGGGTACCGAAGCCTCTTCTACCGACAGCGGTGTAGCACCCGAAAGGGTGAGAGCCATATCGGCGTCGTCGGCTGCCTCTTTATACTTATGTATCAGCATGTTGGCGCGTGCGCGCAGTCCGTATGCCACAGCTTGGTTGACATAACCTTTGTCCGGACGCGAGTAGCCTTCGAGCGAGTCGCAAGCGTAGTTGAGGTCGCTGATGATCAGGTCGTACACCTTGCGAACGGTAGCGCGTGGGTTGTTGAGCTGCTGCTCTTCGGTCATATCACCTGTTACCAGAGGGATGCAAGGCAAGTCGAGTGTTTCGTCGCTGTAGGTGAACTGATAGAGCTGCGCGAGCTGCATGTTGCAGAAAGCGCGTACTGCAAGTGCCTGCGACAGGTAAGCGCGAGCCTCGCCGGGAGCTTTAGGGTCAACCACGCTGATTAGGTTATTGGCGGCTTTGATGATCTTAAAGTACTCGTTCCATACGATGTTGCATGTGCGACCATCGGAGGTAGACATAGTATTGTCGCGTACCGACTTCCAGTCGCTGAAGCTAAACCAGTTGTATCCGATGTTAGGACCGACGAAGTCCATACCATTGGCTTCGGTGAACATACATGTGGCAGCATATCCGAAGTCGTTATGACGCTCCCAGTCTTCGCCCAGTCCGGCGAACAGCTGTATGAACTGCGCATACATACCCGTAAGGTCAGCCATAGCGGCAGCCTCTGTCTTCGACGAGTTCTCCTCTTTCTGTTGTGAGGTCTTGGTGCCACCTTCCGGCTCGGCATTGAGCCACTCTTGGCAACCCGTCGAGATGAGGGCAACCAAGGCTACAATGATATATTTATTAAGAGTTTTCATAACTATATGTTTTTTGTTGTTTAACAATGCTTATACCTCTGTCTATTAGAAGGTGATGTTGATACCTGCGGAAAGCGAGCGTATAGGCGAATATGAGTCTTGGCTCGATGCCGAGAAGCTCTGTCGCGGGTCGAGGCCGCGGCGTGCTGAGAGCAGAGCTACGTTGTCGGCTACGAAGTAGACGCGCAGTTTCTCCATCTTGATCTTCTCGGTCACTTTCTTAGGCAGGGTGTAGCCTACGGTGATATTTTGCAGACTCAGGTAGTTGCTTGAGGTCAAGAAACGTGTTGAGGAAGCGTTTTCGTATTCTTCGGCTGCGTTGACGAGAGGTATGTTCGAGGTCTTGTTCTCAGGCGTCCAAGCATTGAGTATGTCGACGTGCCAGTTTTTACCTGCATCCGCCGACGAGCCGGTGTGCATCAGTTCGGCATAGCCAGAGTCGTAGATCTTACCTCCGAGTTGGTAAGAGCAAGCTGCGCTGATGTCTACTCCGAAGAAGTTGAACGAGGTACCGAAGCCGCCATATACCTTAGGCAGTATGTCGCCTGTCTCGTATCTGGTAGCCTCCGACCAGTTTTCGGTCACATCGCGTGTGACGTTACCTTCGGCATCGGTCTTGTCGATATACCACTGTGCCTTACCTGTTTCGGGGTTGACACCTGCGTAGTCGCGTACGTAGAAGTTGTACATCGACTCGCCTTCGCGATACATCCACGAGCCGTCGATGAGCTGACCGTTGAGTTCGGGTGCGAGTTTTAGGATTTTATTCTTATAGTACGACATATTAGCAAATATCGACCATGTGAAGTTCTTTGTCTTGATAGCATCGCCACGCAGTTCGACGTCCAGACCGGCGTTCGATACAGAGCCCACGTTGACGGGTATGCTGCTATATCCGAGCGAAGGTGAGACGGGGCGGAAGTAGAGCATGTCGGTTGTTCTACGACGCCAGCCTTCGACAGTACCGGTCAGGCGGTCGCCAAAGAAGCCGAAGTCGATACCGGCGTTGAAGTTATAGCTGGTCTCCCATGTCAGGTCTTCGTTACCTTTGTATATCAGCGTTACGGCCGGCAGTCCGTTTTGTTCGGTGAGGCTGAACTGGTCGGTCCAGACGTGGTAGTTACCGAGGTTGTCGTTACCTTGCGAGCCGTAGCTTACTTTTAGTTTGAGCAAGTCGATGTTTTCGATGTCGCTCATGAACGACTCGGCGTTGATGTCCCATGCGGCACCTACCGACCAGAAGTTACCCCACTGATGTCCGGGAGCGAAGCGCGATGAGGCGTCGCGACGGTACGAGGCACTAACGAAGTAGCGGCTGTCGTAGTCGTATTTAACCTGTGCGAGTATACCTTGTGTGAAGTAGCTGTCGGAGGCCGATGAAGCCGAAGGCGAAAGCACTGCGTTAGAGATTTCGGCTATTGTCGGATCGTAAACCATTGACTTCTGTCCCGACTGCGTAGCCATCAGATAGCGGAAGTTCTCGTAACCGGCGAGGATGTCGATGTTATGTGCTTGGAACTTCTTAGTATAGGTGAGCAGGTACTGTTGGTCGATAGCCATATAACGCGAGGTGCTCACGTAAGCGAAGCCACCCGACTCGGCGAACTGACCATAGAAGGGGTTTTGCACTGTCTGATAGCGAATGCCGGCATAGTGCACACCTACGTTAGCTGTGGCTTTCAAGCCTTTGATAGGCTCCACTTGCACATACCACTTGCCGGTCATGATATCACGTTTGAAGAGCTCTTTGTTCAGTTCGATGTTCGAAGCGGGGTTCGACTGGCTCATAAACGGACGGATGACGCCGTTGACCTTGCCGTCACCGAAGTCGTACATCTTATATCCGTTGGCGTCGGTCATGATATTACCTTGTCCGTCGCGGATATAGAGCGGATAGATAGGAGCCATGAAGTTGCTCACATAGAACAGGTTAACCGACGAGGGGTTACCGTTCTCCATATCAGGATAGCGTTGGTCGGCATGGCTATAGCTCATGTTAGTACCTATCTTGAGCCATTTCTTTGCCTGATAGTCGACATTGATACGTGCGGTAACACGTTTGTAGTCGGAGTTCTCGATGAGTCCGGTATCGTCGAGGAACGAAGCCGACGAGTAGTATGTGAGTTTGTCAGACGAACCCGACACGCTCACGTTATATTCCTGACGCAGGTTATTGGAGCGGAACAGCTCTTTATACCAGTTGTCGGGTTGCAGGGTGTAGGTTGCGCCGTTGTAATTGTAGACATATCCGAGTTTGGCACCGGGGTTGATGCTGCCGTCGGGACCTATGAGGCGTTCGCCTTCGGGTATGGTATAAACTTGGTATCCCAGACCGCCTTGCGAAGTGTTGAAGAGGTTGTTGTAAGCCTTGGTAGCGTCACCGAGCTGATTATAGAGGGCGGTGTAGAAGGTTGAATAATACTGTCCGGGGTCGGTCATTACGTCGTAAGTTGGCACGCCACGCTGGTTGACACCCCATTTGGCATCGATGCTCACTTGTGCATCTTTTGTCGAGCCGCGCTTGGTGGTGATCAGCACTACGCCGTTGGCGCCACGAGCACCATAGAGGGCATTCGAAGCAGCGTCTTTGAGCACCGTCACCGAAGCTATATCGCTGTTCGACAGGGTAGCAACCACCTCGTCGTCGGCTGCTATACCGTCGACCACATAGAGAGGTTTGTTGCTTGCCGACATCGAGCCCAAGCCGCGGATACGTATCGACGACACCTCACCGGGCTGACCGTTGCTGCTCAGTCCTTGCACACCTGCCACTTGTCCGGCAAGCGAATTGGTGATGTTGCTGGTCTGACGCTTCGATATCTCCTCCGACTTCACGACAGAAGCAGAGCCGGTGAACGACTTACGCGTGGTAGTACCGAAAGCCACGACCATCACTTCGTCGATCTCTTCGGTGTCTTCGCGCAGACGAACAACCATACCATCGGCAGCAGCCACCTGCTCGGTAATCATACCGATGAAGCTTACCGAAAGGATAGCGCCTTTTTTAACTCTCAAGGAAAATTTTCCGTTGACATCAGTAATGGTACCCTCTGACGACCCTTGCACCAAGACCGAGGCGCCAATAACAGGCTCGTCGGACGTGGCATAGAGTACAGTACCATTCACGGTCTGAGATTGTGCCCAGACTTGTCCGAATACAACAAAGCATACGGACATGAGAAGTAGAAATCTCTTCATACCTTATAAAATTTAGACTAAAACTTCCGACACCTTATAAAATAATGCTGCAAGCTATTCTACTTTTAACTTACCAAAACCATTATAGTTCGATGTCGCATATCTCTTTTCGTTTGATAACGAAATACCGCGCAAAATTACCATTTTTATTCATAACTGCAAAATGTCGGTCTCAGGAATTTACTTCAAGCCGACACGAATTGCATTTTTTGTCAACCAATAATTACAAAACCCGCGCTATCAAAATGCAAACTTTATGTCGTTATTGATATATTTTCTAAAAGCCCCATACTGCGGTTTTGGGGCTTTGACGAGAACCAAAACTTACAAAAAGCCAACTCTTACTGCCATGTCAGACTGAGATATAACGGGGTCTGAATCAAGGCAGATTGAAAAAAAAATATTTTTTTTGCAAAAAAATTTGCACGGTTCAGAGAAATGTTGTAATTTTGCACCCGCTTTCGAAAAGGAAGCAGTTGTTCTAAGAAATATGCGGCAATAGCTCAGTTGGTAGAGCACGACCTTGCCAAGGTCGGGGTCGCGAGTTCGAGTCTCGTTTGCCGCTCACAGAAAATGAGCAGTCCGAGTGACTGCTTGTTTGCTCTAAAGCCCAGGTGGCGGAATTGGTAGACGCGTACGTTTCAGGTGCGTATGTCGAGAGGCGTGCAGGTTCGAGTCCTGTTCTGGGCACCAAAGTGATATTTTACATAACAGATAGTCGGAGGTTCGGTCGTAGTTAATCGGGCTTTCAGACATGCGCAGGTGGTGAAATTGGTATACACGCTACTTTGAGGGGGTAGTGGTCGCAAGGCCGTGTGAGTTCGAGTCTCATCCTGCGCACCAGGGTTGAAAAACCATAAGTTACGCGTGAGACGCGTAAAAATCGACCCAAAATCTGCCCAAATGACTTT
>CAMHKW010000079.1 GCA_946185835.1 uncultured Bacteroidales bacterium | reverse complement strand
CTTATCTTCTGCAAAAGTAGGTTCCTAAATCTTCAGCAAACTAAATATCTCTATTTCTTTGTCAATTTGTTTTCTTCCCTCTAAAGCTTCAAGCTCTATTATGCAACTAACGTATATCTTTTTTACTCCGGCTCGCTTTGCAAGTTTTACGGCTGCTTCTAATGTTCCGCCTGTTGCAAGCAAATCGTCGTGTATCATTACTACATCGTCAGCTGAAAGCGCATCTTCGTGTATTTCTATTGTGTCTGTTCCGTACTCTTTTTGATATGTCTGCTCTATTACTTTAGCAGGTAACTTGCCCGGTTTTCTAATTGGCACAAATCCTGCACCTATTTCTATGGCTATTGGCGTACCAAGTATAAATCCTCGCGACTCGATACCTAATACTTTTGTTATCGCTTTATCCTTGTACTGCTTTGCTATTTCTTCACTCGCCCATTTCAGCCCTTCAGGGTCTTTGATCAATGTAGTAATGTCTTTGAATTGAATTCCTTTTTGCGGGAAATCCGGTATATTGCGGATCATTCCCAATGCTTGTTGTTTGTCCATATATTTAATTATTTATTTTATTGTTCCACGTGGAACATTATTTCCTTATTGGTACTAAGATAATTTTATCGCCCAATCATTGTGCGGATGCATTATCTTCCCATCAGTACTAAAAGTACGCTTATATCGTTTGGGCTTACACCCGGTATTCTGCTTGCTTGCCCTATGCTTTTAGGCATAATGGCAGAAAGTTTCTGTCTCGCTTCGGTCGACAGCGATTGTAGTTTTGTATAGTCGAAGTTGGCAGGGATGGCGATGTTCTCAAGTCGAGTAAGCTTTTCAGCGCTCAGTTTCTCACGCTCGATATATCCCTTGTATTTGATTTCTATCTCGCAACTTTCTATTATCTCTTCCCGGTTTTCGGTAATCGACTCAGTAAACTCTCTTATCTTTGGGCATATATTTATCACGTCCTGAGCACTAATGTTCGGGCGAGAAATAAGTTCCGATGCCTTCAGTTTCTGAGTGGTGGCGTTATATCCTCGGCTTTCTAATAGTATGTTCAGTTCGCTACCTCTGTCTACATTCTGCTCAAGCAGTGTCCGCAGAGCCTCAATATGCTGCATCTTTCTTTTGTATGCACCTATGCGTTCGGCATCTGCCAGACCTATCTGCGCCGACTTCTCAGTCAGGCGTTGGTCGGCGTTGTCTTGGCGAAGTAAGATTCTATATTCGGCTCTTGAGGTAAACATCCTATATGGTTCGTCCACTCCCTTGCTAACTAAGTCGTCGATCAACACTCCAATATATGCCTCGCTTCGAGACAACACGAACTCTTTGTCCGAATAGTTAAGCGACAAATGTGCATTCACACCGGCAATCAGTCCCTGCCCTGCTGCCTCTTCGTATCCCGTCGTGCCATTGATCTGACCGGCAAAAAACAGCCTTTTTATAAGCTTTGTCTCTAACGTGTGACGGAGTTGCGTCGGGTCGAAGAAATCATATTCTATTGCATACCCCGGTCGGTAGATGACAGCATGCTCTAAACCACGGATGCTATGTAGCGCTTCTATCTGTGTGTGTATCGGTAGCGACGAACTGAAACCATTCAGGTAATACTCGTTCGAGTCGACACCTTCCGGTTCGATAAAGAGTTGGTGAGCATCTTTGTCGGCAAAAGTCATTATCTTGGTCTCGATACTCGGACAGTAGCGCGGACCAATACTTTGTATCTGTCCGTTATACATTGGACTTTCAGCAATGTCCCTCCTGATGATTTCGTGTGTCCGCTCGTTTGTATACGTTATCCAGCAACTCATCTGCTTCAGCCTCCTATCTCCGTCTTGCAGATACGAGAATCTGTGCCAATCGTCGTCTCCGAGTTGCTCGGTAAGCACTGCAAAGTCGATGCTGCGCTTGTCTATTCTGCATGGTGTGCCGGTCTTCATTCGAGCCGTCCTCATACCCATCGACGCTAATTGTTCGGTCAGACCAAACGAAGCAGGTTCCGATATCCTACCTCCCCCTATCTGTACTTTGCCAAAGTGCATCTTCCCGTTGAGGAAAGTACCATTAGTCAGCACTACCGCGCCTGCTTCGAATATCATACCCAGCATCGTCTCAACACCTCTTACCACACCTTCTTCTATCCTCAATCGGGTAACTATATCTTGCCAGATATTCAGATTCTCTGTCTGACTCAAAACGCGAGTCCACTGGTTGATAAACTGTTTTCTGTCGCATTGGCTTCGCGGACTCCACATAGCTGCTCCTTTCGAGCGATTCAACATTCGGAATTGTATCGAAGAGCGGTCAGTTACCTTGCCCATTTGCCCCCCTAATGCATCTATCTCTCTGACTATCTGACCTTTTGCTATACCTCCCACTGCCGGATTGCAGCTCATCTGCGCTATTTTGTTCATATCCATAGTGATAAGCAGTGTTTTACTACCTAAACGCGCTGCTGCTGCAGCTGCCTCGCAACCTGCATGCCCCGCTCCTACCACTATTATGTCGTATCGTACTATCATCGGTTTACTTAGTTAATAAAAAGATATTGTGTATATTGTTTAACTTTTATGTGCTGTATATTGCGTAACTTTTGTAATGCCATTGTTTAAAGTTTCCTCACGTGACTAAGTGTTAAAGTTTTTCTACAGTTTCTCCACTCGAGCGGCATCCAACTTAAGGAAGATAAATAGTAGTATTGTGAAAGCCATCAGGCTGCTTCCTCCGTAACTGAAAAATGGTAGTGGTATTCCTATTACCGGCAGAAAACCAAGCACCATTCCTATGTTTATTGTAAAGTGTACGAAGAAAATAGAAGCTACACTATAGCCATATACCCGACTGAATTTGTCTTTTTGCCTTTCCGCCAGGAATATCAGTCTAAGCAGAAAACCAACAAAGGCAACTATCACTCCTATTGTTCCTAAAAAGCCGAATTCTTCGCCTATAGTACTAAAGATGAAATCGGTATGCTGTTCCGGTACAAATCGCAACGTCGATTGAGTTCCTTTCAGGTGGCCTTTCCCCTTGAATCCGCCCGAGCCGATAGCTATTTTTGCCTGTATCACATTATATTCCACCCCTTTCGGGTCTTCTTTTATCTTAAGTATTACTTCTATTCTGTTGCGCTGGTGGTCAGGTAGCTTTTGCAGTACGTTATCACTTATTTCGCATATCGCTGTCGAGACTATCATAAAAACTAATAATATCCATATTGCATTTTGTCTGTCGACAATAGCCGTAGCAGTCAGTATGATGGCTGCAAAACCTATTACTATCAGCGATATGGTGCTAAAATCAACAGTCAACCATATATTCACAACCAATGCTGTTGCGTAGGTTAGTACCGTTGTTATTAAAATCATCAAGCCTCCCCTTTTGTCTTTTGAGTATAACAAGTCTATAGCTAATACTATCAGCAGCAGTACTATGGTGTATGATATACTACCCCAATTGCCTACTCCGAGTGGTAGTTGTGCAGATTGAAATTTAAGTGCCAAACATACTAATACGACTAATGCTACGCCTGATGCTATGAAGTATCCGCTCATACCTTCTCGGTATAATACGATAAAAAACGCTAAAAATACCAAAGCCGAGCCTGTTTCTCTTTGCCATACCATTATGATTAGCATTGGTGCTATTATCAGTGATATGGGCACTACCAGGTCGCGCCATGTCTCTATCTTAAAGTCGTAGCGACTCATCCACTTAGCTAATGCTAAAGCTGTTACGAACTTAGCAAACTCGGCTGGCTGAATCCGCAGCGGACCTATACTTATCCAAGAATAAGAACCTTTTACGTCTTTAGCTATTAAAGGTGTGATGATGAGGATGGCAATCAGCAAGGCGTACAGAATATATGCTATCGTTTCGTATGTACTCTCGTCGATAATCAGTATTGCTACCGCAATAACAAACGAAATCATCATCCAGAGGAATTGCTTGCCTGCCGGATTACTCAGGTCGAATCTGGATGTCTGTTCGAAGTTATAACTCGCTCCATATATATTTACCCAACCAAAGAAAACCATTATCAGATAGAGTACGATGGTTAGCCAGTCAACCGACGATATGAAGCTTTTTCTATTCATCTTGTGCTTTGTGCTTACTGCTTTTTGTGATATTGTTACCGCTTACTATTTTTTGTAGTATCGTTTTTGATTATATAATTCTTGTCGACGAATAGTGTCGGTTAGATACTGTTCAATCATAAGTGAAGCTATCGGTGCTGCCCAGGTGGCACCAAAACCGATATTCTCGACCACTACTGCTACTACTATCTTTGGGTCATCGATGGGTGCAATGCCGATGAATAGGGCGTTATCACCTTTGTTTTTGACTTGTGCCGTACCGGTCTTGCCGCCTATCTTCAGACTGTCGATGTTGCTATACCGACCTGTTCCGTAGGTCATTACCCTCGACATACCGTCTTTTACAATGGCAAAGTGCTTTTTATCTATATTGGTCTGATGTATGTTTTGCCTTAGCGAGTCTACTTTGTTCAGATGAGGTGTTATGTAATAGCCCTCGTTTGCTATAATGGCGGCGATATTGCACAGCTGCAACGGAGTGACAAGCACTTCACCCTGCCCTATCGAGTTAGAACGTATAGTTGAGGCTTTCCAGTTGGTTTTACCTTTATAAACCTTGTCGTAGTATTCGGCTGTAGGTATCGTTCCGCTCGACTGCGTTGGAAGGTCAGCGTCTTTAAATGTCTGTCCTAAGCCAAACGATTTGGCATCGGTCTGCCACCTGACGTAGTTTCTTCTGAAATTTTCGTTTTGAGAGCCGTAGCCGCCTTTTTCAAGCAAGTCTTCGTATGCTCTCCAGAAATACGGATTGCAACTCTGCTCCAAGGCGCTAAGCAGGTTCACCGGCGAGCCATGCGAGTGTGTGCATGCTATAGGTCTTGAATTCTTACCTTGGCACCCATACATCGTATTCGGTGTTATGGCTTTCTCTTGCAAGCAGATAAGTGCTTGTACTGTTTTGAATGTCGACCCCGGTGGATACGTCGCTTGTGTGGCTCTGTTGTATAATGGCTTGTCCGGATTGTTTTTCAGTGCTGTGTAGTTTTTGCTACGTGACTTACCTACAAGCAGGCGCGGGTCCCATGACGGACTCGAAGCCAATGCCAAAATCTCGCCCGTCTTAGGCTCTATCGCCACGGCACTACCGATTTTACCTTCGAGTAGTTCTTCGGCTACACGCTGTAGTTTTATGTCGAGTGTAAGGGTCAGATTACCTCCCGAGACGGGTTCTATATCGTTAGCTCCGTCTTCGTATTTACCTTGTATTATTCCTTTCGAATCGCGGAGTAGTATCTCTACGCCTTTCTCTCCTCGCAGGTATTTTTCGTATGTGCGTTCGATGCCGTCTCTTCCGATATAGTCGCCCGAGGTGTAGTAGCTGTCGTTGTCGATCATTTTCTGCGACACCTCTCCGATACTCCCGAGTACTTGCGCTCCGAAGGTGTAAGTATAGTTGCGCAGTGTACGTTTGCGTATGTTAACGCCCGGATATTTGTATAGCGTCTGTTGCAGCTGTGCAATATCTTCGGCTTGCAGCTGAGTCTCAAAAACTTGTGGCGTATATATCGAAAAGCCTTTATTCTTTTTACTCCTGATTTCAAGCATACGTTTTTGAAAATCGTCGCGGCTGATGTCTATGGCATTGCAGAACCCCAGTGTGTCGAAACGGCTACCCATCTGCTTGATGATTACGGTAATGTCGTATACCGGCTGATTATACACCAGCAGCTCTCCGTTTCTATCGTATATAAGACCGCGCGAGGGGTATATGGTCTGTTTCAGAAAAGCGTTAGTATCGGCTTTGTCTTTGGTGCTGCTATCAAGAATCTGTAGATTAAATAGCCTTATACAAAAAATAGTCGCAACCAATATCACGACGCCCGAAATAACATATCTTCTTTTGTAGTAAATTTCGTTAACCATCTTCTATCGGCGCCTGAGTAGTTCGTATCCTATCATTATAACGAAGCTCAGTATCGAGCTTGCAACGATGCGTATCAGTGTTAGCCACCACATGCTTGCACTACCGCTTTCTACTGTAAACATCATGATATGGTGCGCTACAGTCAATATAGCTAAGATATTGATGTATGGTTGTAATCCGATTTTATCGATGTCGACATCTCCGGAAAGTCTTTCTTTGTCTTGTACGAAAAGGTTTATCAGTAGCGGACGCAAATAGCTTAGCAGAACGCATGCCGACATGTGAACTCCTATCGAAGAGCAGAAGACGTCCATTACTAATCCCGTAGCAGCGCCTATGAGCAGTTCTGCCCAGCGGGGTAACTCAATCGGCAACGAGACTAAAAACAATATGTATATGTATGGCGTGCATATACCATAGATATTCAAATTATTGAATAGCAGTACCTGCAAGCTGATGCAAAGTACGAATCTGATGATATTGCTAAGCCATATATTCATTTTATCGTTTGCTCAATCGAGAGCTGCTCTTCTATTGTGTTGTTTTTTACGATGCTCACTTGGCTCAGACTTGAGAAATCGGTTGCTAATCTCACTCTTACTTTGTGGTATGCATCGCTTGGTGAGGTCTTCACTTCTTCGATTACACCTACCAACATGTCTTCCGGAAAATTGGTGGTATACCCGCTTGTTGCTATTGTGTCTCCTGCATTTACCACTATATGCTTTGCCAAGTCTTCTAAGTTAGCATACCGATAGTCTTTTCCATCCCAACTGAGCGAACCGATATGATTGCTGCCTTTCACCTTGCAGCTTATGTGCAGCGACGTATTTATCACCGGTATCACTATCGAGAAACGTTCGTTCGAAGCACTTACTATTCCGACTATTCCATTACCCGATATCACGCCCATGTCGGCGTTTACACCATCGCGTGTGCCTTTGTTTATTGTCAGGTAGTTATGTGCCTTATTTTTGTTGACATTGATAACTTTACCATTGATAAATTCCTTATCGAGGTCGGAATAGATGTAGTCTTGCGGCTTGTTTTCTTGCAGACCTATGATGGTGTTTTTTAGTGCGTTGTTTTCATTTTGCAGCCGTGCTACCTCTTCATTCAGTTTCTCGTTTTCCCCTTTCAAGTGGAAGTAGTCGCTTATGTTTGTGGCGATGCTGTATGTCCACCCGCTTATACTGTTTGCTGATGTGAAAAAACGACTGCGCTGATATTCGCTGTTTTTCACAGCAAGTATCAACGACAGTGTCTCAAGTGCCAGAAACATTAGTAGTATGCTATATCTGGCTAATAGTTGAAGCAGACTACGCATAGTGGTTTAGGTTTAGAATATTATATTCTATTATCGAAGCAGGAAGTTGTAGTTGTTGATATTCTTAAGTGCAACTCCTGTGCCGCGTGCTACAGCATGCAGTGGGTCGTCTGCAACATGGAAAGGTATGGTTATCTTGTCGGTCAGACGCTTTGCGAGTCCAAGTAGTAGCGCACCGCCGCCGGCAAGGAATATGCCTCGTCTGTAGATGTCGGCATACAACTCAGGTGGTGTCGACTCGAGTGCTTGCAGTATGGCATTCTCAATCTTCGAAATACTCTTCTCTAAGCAATGTGCTATCTCTTGGTAGCTGACAGGCACCTCAAGCGGCATCGAATTGGTCTTGTTCGGACCTATCACCATGAAGTCCTCAGGCGGATTCTCGAGTTCCGTCAGTGCCGAACCTACTTTCATCTTGATTTTCTCGGCTGTAGGCTCGTCGATTTTCAAGTTATGCATTCTACCCATGTAGTCGATGATGTCGGCATTAAGGTCGTTACCGGCAGTTTTTATCGATTTATTCGCCACTATTCCGCCCAGTGAAATCACAGCAATCTCGGTTGTTCCACCGCCAATATCTACTATCATGCAACCTTCCGGACTTTCTACGTCGATGCCCATGCCTATTGCTGCTGCCATAGGTTCGAAAATCATATATACGTCTCTGCCGCCTGCATGCTCGGACGAGTCACGAACGGCACGTATCTCGACCTCGGTCGAGCCTGATGGTATGCAAACCACCATCTTGATGCTCGGTGTAAGCAACCTGCTCTTCTTCGGAATCATCTTAATCATTCCGCGAATCATCATCTCGCAAGCGTGAAAGTCAGCTATCACTCCTTCACGTAGCGGCCGAACGGTTTTTATCATCTGACCGCCCTTACCTATCATCTGCTGTGCTTTCCTGCCAACAGCCACCATCTCGCCGGTGTGATAACTAATGGCTACTACCGAAGGCTCGTCGACTACAACCTCATCGTTGCAAATAATGATGGTATTGGCTGTACCAAGGTCGATGGCAATTTCTTGATTGAACGAAAAAAGTCCCATGTGGTTAAATAGTTACAATAATTTATATGATATTAAGTTTATTATCGGATTTCTTGTTTGAGCCTTTTAAAACAACTTTTCTTTAAGGGGAAAAATAGTTCTTGTCTGACCCCTATTTTCACCACTCGCAAAATTACAACTTTTTTTCAATATGACAAATTCTTAGCCTCATTT
>CAMHKW010000078.1 GCA_946185835.1 uncultured Bacteroidales bacterium | reverse complement strand
GTGATGCGATATTCTCAGAAAAAACTTGATGTACTCAAACAGCTGTATTCAAAAGAAGAGTACGACATGATATCTAAGATTGTAAGGTATGAAATGCGTAATATTGATTCGCTTGATAAATTGGGCTATTTGACTCGTTATTCTAACAATATGATAACACTGTCACCTATAATAAGTATTGACAATTCTCAATCTGACATAGATACCAATTGGTTATATGCTACCTATGTATATAATTCGCAAGTAGTCTAATCGTGGTGACTGCTTAAAAGAATAAGAAAAAATATCTGAAAATTTGCTCAGTAGGAAAAAAAAGTGTAATTTTGCAGCCGTTTTGCTGAGTGGCTTATTCGCTTATGTTGCAAGAAGAGAACTACATAGTTGATTTGCAGTCGCTTGGCGGCGGTGAGCATGAGTATACCTTTACTCTTGAAGGTGATTATTTGTCGGGTCAGGAAGCTACCGAATTACAAGGCGGCAAGGTCGATGTAGAGGCACAGATAAGCGTTCAAGCTCGTGAGACGAGTATGAAACTGCATGTGTCAGGAGTAGTGCAGCTTGTATGCGACCGTTGTCTTGACTTGATGGACTACTACGTGGAAATAAACCGCAAGTTCAGAATCCGATTGGCGGACGACGATGATGATGAGAACCTGATTTGTGTGAGTCCTGCATACGGCAAATTAGATCTTGCATGGCAAGCATACGAACAGATAGTGATAAATCTTCCGCTGGTGCATCGTCACCAAGATGGTGGGTGTAATCCGCAGATGACGGACCTTCTCCTAACCCACCTCGCATCAGATGACGAAGACGAACAATAGCCGAACTTGGTGTTATTCTCTGCAGACATGGGCTCGGCGTTAATAAAGAGAAAATAAAGAAAAACTTAAAAACACATAACAACTTATGGCACATCCTAAACGAAAACAATCGCACACCAGAACCGCGAAACGTCGTACTCATGACGTAGCAAAGTTGCCTACTTTGGCTATTTGCCCTAACTGTGGTGCAACCTACATCTACCACACAGTATGTGGAGCATGTGGTTATTATCGCGGCAAGCTTGCTATCGAGCAGGCAGCTGAGGCTTAATGAGTAAGCTTCGATAACGTATAGAATCACAAACATCACGAGTGCCCTGTCAGTGGGATTTCGCGATGTTTTGTGTGTCTATACATAATAACATTATTATTTTATGATTAACAACGACAGAAAAAGATGGCATAGTGACGATGTGAATCGCACTTCCGTCAACCATTCCGGACAAGAGTCAAGCCGTGAGGGCGGTGCTCGTCCACGTTTTTCTCGTCCTCGGTTCACGAGCGAGAATAGTTCAAACAGCTCCTATGGTTATCGCGATCAGCGCGGTTCGAGGAGCTATACTTCTGATTCAGTAGAGCCGACATCGCCGCGTACGGCTCGTCCGCGTTTTCGCATGCAGCATCGTGAGTCGAGTGCAGAAAGTACATATTCGACAGAGCGTTCAGAGCGTCGGTCATATAGTTCCTCTCGCGGCGGTTCGTCGTTCGGTTCCCGTTATGGCGAGCGTCAGCAGACCTCTTCGCGCAACTCAGTGTATTCGAAGAAGAAACAGCTTGAGTATCAGCAGCGTCAGGAAGACCCCACTAAGCCTATCCGTTTGAATAAGTTCCTTGCTAACGCCGGCTTCTGCTCGCGTCGCGAGGCTGACGACTTCATACGTGCAGGCGTGGTGACCGTCAACGGTCAGGTGGTGTCGACATTAGGCGCAAAGGTGCTACCTACCGACGACGTGATGTTCAACAGTCAGCATGTGCGTCGCGAACATAAGGTGTATATCCTCCTTAACAAGCCGAAGAATACAGTGACGACCTCGGACGATCCTCAGGGACGCCAGACGGTGCTCGACATAGTGTCTCGCGCTTGCTCGGAGCGTATCTATCCGGTGGGTCGTCTCGACCGCAACACCACAGGAGTGTTGTTGCTGACCAACGATGGTGACCTGGCCGCCAAGCTGACACATCCTAAGTTCGGCAAGAAGAAGGTGTATGCCGTGACTCTCGACCGCGACCTCGATATCGATGACGAGCAGGCGATACGTGAGGGTACCATGCTCGACGATGAGCTTATCGTGCCTGATGCGTTGGAGTTTACCAAAGACGACCGCCGACATATCGGATTAGAGATACATTCCGGTCAGAACCGTGTGGTAAGGCGTATCTTCGAGAAAGTGGGCTACAAAGTGATGCAGCTCGACCGCGTCAGCTTCGCCGGCCTTACGAAGAAAAACCTGCCGCGTGGCAAGTATCGCTTCCTCACGCCCAAAGAGGTGAGCATGCTTCAGATGGGAGCATTTGAATAGAAAGGGCTGCTGCGAGCCACGATAGCTTGCTGTATGAAGAATGGCGCACCCGGGAATCCGGGTGCGCTTTTTGTGCGTGGGGCAGTGAGGGAGGGGTGCTGCTGAGGGGGAGGGGTGCTGCCGAGGGGGGGGGAATGGGAAGGGGTCGAAATAACATTTCGACCATCATAACAACGGCTGCCGAGGTGGGGGGCTGCTGAGGGGGAGGGGTGGAGGGGCGGGGGAGGGGATGGCAAAATAAAAGAGGCGTCGGGATGCCGGCGCCTCTTTTGTGCTGGTGGTGATTTTTACCAGTCGAAGTCGAGGGGTGATTATTACCAGTCGAAGTCGAGGGGTGCGAAGATTCTTGATTTGTTGACCTTCGTGATTTTGCCATATTTGGCTTGTATCTGCTTCTGGTTGATGAGTTTGGGGTCTCCTACGATGATGATGGTGACGGGTTTGCCTTTGATGTTCTGCTCGTAGAAGTTGTTGATATTGTCGAATTGCAGGTTTTCGATCTTGGGCAGGTTGATCTTAGCAGGGTCTTCGTTGTATCCGAGCTCTTTCCAGCGTGCGATGACGCGGCTCTTGGAGCGGAAGGTCGGTTTGTTGGTGAGTGTCGACTGTCGCAGTGATGCTTTGATAGCTTCCAGGCGTTCGGGGTATTGCGGCATGGAGTCGAGTAGCGACATGAAAACGTCGATAGCATCTGCCACTTTATCCGACTGTGTACCTACATATCCGATGAAGCATCCTTTCTTGCCTTGCTTTTGTGCGCCAGACATATAACCTGTAGCGGTGTAAGCCATCGAACGTTTGGCGCGTATCTCGTCGAGAACGAGTCCGGTGAATCCGCCTGAGAAATACTGGTTGAAGGCTTCGTAGTCGACTTGTTCGTCGATGTAGTATGGCTTGCCGTTGAAGTAGAAGTATACGGTAGCTTGCTGTACGTTAGAGTTGGGCAAGAAGTATACGGCGGTCTTGTCGTAGGTCTTACGTTCGCGGATGTAAGGTGACTCCGACGGACGTACTTCAGCTTGCAGCGGTAGTGCATTTTTCACATCTTCGATAGAGCGTGTACCTACATAGTGTGCGTCGAGTGCGTATTTGGTAGCTTCGAGGAAGGTGGTGTTGACCTTGGTGAAGTTCATGTTGAAGATGTCCATGAAAGGTACTACATCGAGGTATTCTGACTTGTCGCCATATACCATGTATTCCATCAGTGCGTCGGCTTGTACTTCGTCGTATGACGAGATCATCAGTCGTGAGCGCCATGCCATACCTTTGACGCTTTGGAACTGTTTCTCGTCGAGTTTAGGCATGAGTATTTGGAAGTTGACGAGTTTGCATATCTCTTCGAGGTTCTCGTCTTCGCCTATGATGCTGATGGTGAGGTAGCTGTCTGAGACAGAGTAGCTGCAACGTCCCCCTAACTCAGCGAGCTTACGATTGAACTGTTGCGGGTTGGTTTCGGGCATTACGCCTGCTCGGTTCATCAGAGCGACAGCATATTCGAGCATAGGCAGTTTTTCGGTACCGACACCATATCTGAGTGTAAGGCTGAAGATGTTGTTTTCGGGGTTCTTGGTGTAGTGCAGGTTGACATCCTGGTCGATGTTGATGACTTGTACTTCGTTGAAGTCGACATACTTGTCGGAAGGTTGTGTGACAGGTATCTGCTTGAATGCTTTCGAGTATTGTGTCTCTACGCCTTGTATGGGTTCGAGGGGTTTGATATTGGGCTTAGCCAGTTTGTTCTTTTTGGGTGTTCCTTCCTCGAATTGCAGAGTGAGGTGGTCGCCGTTAAGGTACTTGTTGACAACGCGTTGTACGTCCTCTTTTGTTACAGCGAGGTATTTGTCGAGTTCGGTGAAGATGTCGTCGACAGGTCTTTGATAGATGAAGCACTGTATGAGGTTTTGCACTTTGGTAGAGGTGTTCTCGAATGCGAGTTTGTTGTTTTGTGCAGCCTCTTTCTTGACGAGTTCCATCAGCCAGTCTTCTATCTGTCCGTTACGGAGTTTGTCGATTTCTTTTTGTATGATTTTCTCGGTAGCTGAGAACGATTCAAATTCTTTTTGGTTGACGTCGTAGTAAGGCGTAGCTTCCACGATGATACGTCCGCAGTCTCGTCTGGCGTCTAACATGGCAGCTGCTGAGGTCACTTCTCCGTCGACTGTTATCTTGTCGAGCAGACCTGTGTTGGTTCCGTTGTTGAGCAGTGCGAGTGCGAACGCCAAAGGTACGGCATCGGGCGAGGTGATGCTTACTCCATCGTAGATCCACAGCACTTCGGGGTTATATCCGATCTTGTATGTTTTCTTAGGGTTGCCGCTGAAGTTGCGCGGTGTGTATTGTGCTCTTTCGGGAATTTGTTTGTATTCGAGACGTCCGAATGTTTGAGCGATAAGCGGTTTTACGTCTTCTGAGTTGAAGTCACCCACGAGTATGAGTGCCATATTGTTAGGCACGTACCATGTGTTGTAGAACTCAATGAGTCGGCTCAGTCTGGGGTTTTTGAGGTGTTCTGGTACACCTATCACGTCGCGTTCGTACGGGTGTCCGGCGTATGCTTCGGCGAACAGTGCTTTGCGAATATGTGAGCTGATGTCGTCTTCGTACATGTTGTACTCTTCGAATACGTTTTCGAGTTCTGCCTGGAAGGTACGGAAGACGGGGTTGATGAGTCGGTCGGAGAAGATAGTTAGCCACCTGAGCATTTGGTTAGCTGGGAAGTGGTTGTGGTAGCATGTCATGTCGTAGGTGGTGTATGCGTTGACGCCTTCGGCTCCGATGTAGTCCATGAGTGCGAAGAAGTCGTCGGTGACGGCATACTGTGCCGACTGGCGTGAGAGGTCGTTGATTTTAGCGGTCAGCTCCTCACGTTTCTTTGGGTCGGTGGAGTCGGAGAACTCGTCGTACAGACGGATGATTTCTTCGTACAGCGGTTTTTCTTTCTCCCAGTCGATAGAGCCTATCTGCTGTGTACCTTTAAAGAGCATGTGCTCGAGGTAGTGTGCCAGACCTGTGTATTCTTTAGGTTCGTCGATAGAGCCGGCACGAACCGAGACGTAGCCCGTGACGTCGGGTGCGGTGTGGTCTTCCCACAGATAGACGGTAAGACCGTTGTCGAGAGTGTAAGTCGACAGACCTTCACGACTCTGTGCAAAGACCGTGATGCTTGAAACGAGAAGCATCAGCGGCAGAAGTAGTTTGCTTGATTTCATTGTTGTTATTGTTATTGGTTGATGTTATTTTTGAGGAGAGATTTTTTCGAGATGTCGAGATCACGAGATGTCGAAATCACGAGATGTCGAGATGTCGAGATGTCGAGATCACGAGATGTCGAAATCACGAGATGTTGAGATGTCGAGATCACGAGATGTTGATTTGTTGTCAGCATGTCAATAATCGTGCCAAAGGGTTTGTTACCATTCGAGCAGCACCTTTCCGCATTGTCCGCTTACCATCACGTCGAATCCTTTTTGGTAGTCTTGGAAAGGGAATCGGTGCGTGATGACGGGTGAGAGGTCGAGTCCGCCGAGTAGCATCTGTTCCATTTGGTACCACGTCTCCCACATGCGTCTGCCGGTGATGCCTTTAATGGTGATGGCATTGAAGATGATGTCTGACCAGTTGACTTGTGTGTTGTCTGGTAGAATGCCGAGTTGTGCTATGTTTCCGCCTCGGTACATGTGTTCAACCATCTCGTTGAATGCCGAAGGTGCTCCCGACATCTCGAGTCCGATGTCGAAGCCCTTGATGCCGAGTTTTTTCATAGCGTCGGCTACCGTTTCACCTTTGCTTGCGTTGACGGTCAGTGTAGCTCCCATGCGTTTGGCGATGTCGAGGCGTAGGTCGTTGAGGTCGGTGACGACAATGTTTTTAGCTCCTGCGAATCGGCAGATGCCTGCTGCCATGGTGCCTATCAGTCCGGCTCCGGTGATGAGCACGTCTTCTCCGAGCAGAGGGAAGGCAAGTGCAGTATGTGTGGCGTTGCCGAAGGGGTCCATGATGGCGGCGAAGTCGTCCGGTATTTGCGGTTTGAGTTTGACGATATTGCTTTCGGGAATGGCCACATATTCGGCGAAGGCGCCGTCTCGTGTGATGCCTACTGAGACGGTGTTTTCGCACACATGTCCGTATCCTCGTCGGCAGTTGCGGCAGTGTCCGCAGATGATATGTCCTTCGGCTGTGACTCGTTCTCCTACTTTGACTTGTTGTACTCCGGGACCTACTTCCACCACTTCTCCGACGAACTCGTGTCCTTGTATGAAAGGCGGGTTGACATGCCGTTGGCTCCAGATATCCCATTTGTACATGTGCAGGTCGGTGCCGCAGATAGCAGCTTTCTTGACTTTGATGAGTACGTCGTTGACGCCGACATTGGGCATGGGGACGTCTTCGAGCCAGATACCGGGTTCGCGGTATTTCTTGACTAATGCTTTCATAGGTTGCTATTTGATTACGCTGAGTTGTTTCCCTACTTTGACGAAGGCGGCAATGCCTTTGTCGAGTTGCGAGGTGGTATGTGCTGCCGACAGCTGCACTCTTATACGTGCTTGTCCTTTAGGTACTACGGGGTAGTAGAATCCGGTGACGTAGATGCCTTCTTCTTGGAGTTTGGCGGCAAACTCTTGTGACAGTCGTGCGTCGTAGAGCATGACGGCGCAGATGGCAGACTGCGTGGGTTTGATGTCGAAGCCTGCGGCGAGCATTTTGTCGACGAAGTATCGGGTGTTGTTGTGCAAGCGGTCTTGTAGTGTGTTGTCGCGTGTGAGAATCTCAAATGTCTTGAGTCCGGCAGCGGCTATCATTGGTGGTATGGAGTTAGAGAACAGGTAAGGTCTGGAGCGTTGCCGGAGCATGTCGATGATCTCTTGCTTGCCGGTGGTGAATCCTCCGACGGAGCCACCGAAGGCTTTGCCCAAGGTGCCTGTTATGATTTCTATCTTTCCTCGGAGGTTGTATTGTTCGGTCACTCCGTGTCCTGTAGCTCCGACGACGCCTGCTGAATGGCTTTCGTCGACCATGACAAGAGCGTTGTATTTTTGTGCGAGTTGGTAAATCTTGTCGAGCGGGCAAACGTTGCCGTCCATGGAGAAGACGCCGTCGGTAGCGATGATGCGGAAACGTTGTGCTTGTGCTTTTCTGAGCTGTTCTTCGAGGTCTTCTACGTCGCCGTTTTTATATCTGTATCTGACAGCTTTGCAGAGTCTGACGCCGTCGATGATAGAGGCGTGGTTGAGTGCGTCGGATATGATGGCGTCTTGTTCGGTGAGTAGTGGTTCGAACAGTCCTCCGTTGGCATCGAAGCAAGCGGCATAGAGTATGGTGTCGTCGGTGCCGAAGAAGTCGGAGATGGCTCGTTCGAGCTGTTTGTGAGTGTCTTGTGTACCACAGATGAAACGTACTGATGCCATGCCGTATCCTCGCTCGTCCATCCGTTGCTTAGCAGCCTCGATGAGTTCTTTGTTGTCGGCAAGACCTAAGTAGTTGTTGGCGCAAAAGTTAATGACTTCGGCTTCGCCGTCGGGGGTGGCAACGCGAATACCTGACGATTGCGGAGTGACTATTACACGTTCGTTTTTGTAAAGTCCGGCATCGCGAATGCCTTGCAGCTCAAGCTGCAGATGTTTCTGAAAATCTTGATACATGGTATTTTGCTTTTGTTGGTGGAGTCTGTTTTGGGGCTTTATACGTCAGCCTCTTTCAACTCGCAAAGGTAATGTTTTTTCGTCAAATACACAATAGGAAAGTACCTTTTTTCTATTATAAACGCTGTTCTATTTTCATGCCGATGAAGGTGAAGATTTTGAAAATTCGGTTATTTCATAGTCGGACGTATGTGAGTTTTTGTTGTTACAAAAAAAAGTGTTATCTTTGTGGGCTAAATTTGAATAGATATGTCTGAAACGTCTCGTATGCCTGCTACTATCCAACACGCGATGCAAAGCGGGCTCAGTATAGGATTGCTTTTAAGTTTGGATGTGGTGCTTTCTTCGCTTACATCTACGTGGTCTCGTGTGTTGCATGTTCTGATAGAAGCGTATATTATAGTTCGCGCTTATAGGTATGCCAAGTCTTACCGCGACGAAGAGCTTGGCGGTAGTATTCGTGTGTTTCAGTCGTTTGCATATACATTGAATGTATTTTTCTACGCTTCGCTGATAGCAGCCTTGTTTTCAGTGATTTATTATAAATACCTTTCGCCCGATTATCTGCCGTCGGTTTTGGAGCAGTTGCGTCCGGTGTACGAAAAGCTTTTTGCCGGTAATCCTAATTATACTCCGGAGTTGTTGGAGTCGATACTGACACCTCAGACGATGGCGATGTCGCAGATTATGGTTCAGAGTATGATAGGTATGCTTCTGGGGTTGCTGTATGCGCCTTTTCTTAAATCGTCGCGACCGGATGTGCAGTAAAGGCGATAGCTTATAAATTTGTAAATATTTACTTAAGATAACCCGTTGGCGGAATTAAACCAGCGCATATTTGATTCTTCCAATCGGTTTGT
>CAMHKW010000077.1 GCA_946185835.1 uncultured Bacteroidales bacterium | reverse complement strand
CATGATTAATTTATTCTAATTTATGTTAACTGCCCACAAAGAAGAAACGTAAGTTTCGTTAAATTAGAGTAATTCGTGAACCACAAAAAAGAAGAAACGTAAGTTTCGTTAAATTAGAGTAATTCGTGAACCACCAAGAAAGAGAATTGCTGCCCACAAAGAAAAAGAAATTTATGATTAATTCATGATTCATTTATTCTAATTTATGTTTGCTGCCCACCGGGTAGAAAGCATTGATATTAAAACCCTAAACGACTAATAAAAAAAACACTCAGATATGAAAACCTTAGTTTATAACCTAAGAAACACCACCGCGCAGGTGACTGATGCGCAAAGTACACTAACCATCAACGGCGCCACCCGTAGCGCCGCTAACTGTGCCAACCGTGGCACCACCCGCGTCCACCGCCACAGCCGACCCTCTTTCATCGCAAGGCTGTTCATGACGCTCACACTACTACTCACTCTCGGCGCAGGAGAGATATGGGCGGATATAGCGTATTCAGGCGGATATATCTATTTTGATAACAGTATTGGAGTACATAAAGGTTGTACACAACTCTGTGCAAGGCAAAGTTCATGGACAGGGTTTGCGACATTATCTAATATAAGCAATACTAAACTATACTATGTTGCTAATCCTGAAGGAAGTGGATGGGGCGGAATATTAGGATGGGTTATAATATCAAATGCCACATGTAAAAGTAATGATAACTGGGATAATTGGTCATCATCAACCTGGTACACAGAATGGAATACTTATGGCTTTAATAGCGGCTCAACATATTTGATAGTTCCATCTTCTACTACCGGAGGTAAAAGTGTTTCAACCACCTACTATAGTGGAGGTTACTCTGCTCTCAACTCTACGCAGACTATTAAAACTCAGGTAAGCACTGATGGTGGAAGTAATTATTCAGATGCTAATTCGAAAGCATCCATTTCTGTAACTTCATATAAAATGATAGGAAATGGTAGTGTCACCAAACAAACAGCATCTATTTCTACATCGGCAAAAAGTACAACCGTTAGTGCTGCTCGTACAGCGACTACAACTCTTTCGTATTCATCATTGAATGCTGACTACGATTTTGTCGGTTGGTACAATGGTTCAACTCAAGTAGGTACGGGGACAAGCTACACCTACTATCCTACGGCAGCCACTACAATTACTGCAAAATTCAAACAAAAGCAATATACCGTCAACTATGGTGTCAACACATCAACTCGTAATGGTAGCATAACTCTCAATAGCGGTAGTGCAGTAACGACAACCTCTTCAAGCACACTCAACAAGGGCACCTCTATCTCTTTCACCGCAACACCGAATTCAGGTTATCAAGTAGAAGGTTGGTATAGCAATGCGGCTTGTACGGCAGGAAACAAATTGCAAACAGGTGGTAATTCATATAATGCAGGAACGCTGACCGCTAATGTAACTGTGTATGTTAAGTTCGCAGTTCGCACAGGTGGTACCGTTACTTTGACCGCCGGCACTGGTGGAAAGGTAAGTAAGAGCGGTAGCGAATGGGCTGCAAGTGCGTCTATTACCAATATCACATCTGCAACGGCTATAAATATATATGCTAAAGCAAACACAGGCTATACATTCAGCACATGGACTAAAACTGAAGGTTCAGGCTCTGTGTCCACCAATGCTGCAAATGGTAAGTTTACTCCTGTTGCATTCGAAGATGCTACTGTCACCGCTTCGTTTACTGAAAATAAGTCCACTATCACCGTAACGACAGCAACGACTACAGCAGGTTCACTTAAGTTTGGTTCGACGAGTAAAAGTTGGGGTACGACGGCATCGGTTGGTGTTGCAACTACACAAGAAATCACCGCTACGGCGGCTGCCGGATTTAACTTTGTTCGTTGGGAATTGTCGGGGGCAGCAACCTCTACCTCTACACTCACAAACCCAACCATAACTATCAAAGGTAACGGCACTGCAAGCAGTACAGGTACTGCAACAGCAGTTTTCGAAGAGAACCTCACCACTCCGTATGTCATCAAAGGTGGTACGGCTATTACAGGCGGAACGGCTTGGACAACAGAAATCGCTTTCACTAAGAAATCTGGAGAATCGACAGGCACTGTTGCTTACGCCGAGATACCTATAACAACGGCACTGACAGGCGACACAGAGAACGCAAATTATAACTTCAAGGTCGTAAACGGCTCAAATTGGTATGGTATAGCGACCGATAATCATGCAAGCAATTGGTGGTACAACAGCGATTCAGGAGAGCAAACATTAAGCACCGGTGGAGGAAATAACGATAACATCCAACTTCGCGCCAATGTAGTGGGTACATATATAGTTAAACTCGACTATTCTTCAACACCGAAGATAACCATCACTTGGCCAACGGCATTGCAGATTTATCGCTCATCGCCAACCGATGGCACAAACATAGGCGACCACCAATGGAACAGCATGCCTTCTGCTACAAGTTACCGTTGGAATCTCACTCTTGCTGCCAATACAACCTACGAGTTCAAAATCAATGATAAAGGCACATACTACGGAAATAACACTCTTATCAACACAGGCATTTCCAATCGCACATTCTCAACCGGCACCAGTGACACAAAACTCAAAACCAAATCGGCTGGTACTTATGTTTTCACATGGGATGCAACAAATCATAAACTGACAGTGGTATATCCTAAATCGGCAGTGCTAACGCCCGAAACATCAGTGTATTCAGGTACTACCGTTACTCTGACCGGCTACGCATCCGAACTCGGCAGTGGTTCACATACCATAACATACGAGTATTACAAAGGCATTACGCTGACAGATGCCAATAAGATAGCAACAAAAACCAACACCGCTAATGCTACATATCAAAGTACCACGCAAGATGTAACGGTTAATTTCGATGGCAATACCACAAGTCAGGTATATACACTGCAAATCAAAGAAGGTGGTTCTGTCATTGCCACCAACACCGTCACCGTCTATCGCAAATGGGATATCTATGTGCATGATGTTCACTCGTGGAACGCTATGTATCTGTATGTGTATGACAACGCGACAAACACATATCGCGATGAATGGCCCGGATATAACTACTCAAGCAGTAAATATAATGGTGCAGCCACATGGTATTCAGTGCCTCTTGATGCACAATATCCGCATTTCATTCTTAACAACAACGAAGGCAATAAGCAAACCTTCGGCAGCGGCACCTATGCAACAGACATCGCAACCTTCGAACCCGGCTCGTTCTGGTATGTTAACTATGATAACACTGGTGGTGATGGAAAGATGTATTATTCGCTTCAACCGGCAACCCTTAGTATCCCGACCGTAACACTTGCAACACCTGAGGTGATTAGTGCTACTATGGCTCGCTTCGCGGGTAAGATAACCAATTTTGGTGGCGATGGCTTGTCGGCTGCTGAGATGAAGACGGTGGGTATATATATTGGTGATACCAAATACACAACCACATGTTGCAGCAACGACAGCTTCTTCGTTGTCGTTCCGGAGCTGACAGCAGGCACAACATATAGCAACATAAAGGCTTTTGCTGAGAATGTGAAAGGCGAAGGCAAGAGTGCCGCCGGATCGGTTACCATGCCCGCACTTTCGACTTACACTATCAAAGTGCGAGCCTCCTCACAACCATATATCTACGCTTGGTCGTATGCTTCCGGAAAAGGCACATGCGGCGAACAGACTGTAGAAAACCATGAATGGCCCGGCATAGCCATGACTTCAACGGGTATCACCGGCGTAGAAGGTACATGGTACGAATACACTTCTATGAACAACACCTACAATCAGTTCAAAATAACCACAGGGGCTAACAACGCGGCATACGACTCCAACCAGACAGACAACTGGGCAGCACCCGAAGAAGACAAGTGCTATTGGTATTGGAACGGCACGGAAAAGGCTTCGCACAGCAATTTGACCTTAGGTGTGATGGCTTGCCCGATACTTGAGCCAACGCTGATGATAGAGTCAACAGCGGGCAGCGGCAGTTATACCAACTACACCATGACCACCAACGGCTCGAATGTGGAATACACGTTATCCTTGTTGCAAGAGGTGACATATAAGTTTAAGGTGATATATAATGCCGACTACTACACTCGTACCAATTCTGGAGATATCTTCACCGGCAATCACAACTCCGATATCAACTTCTCCGTTCTTGACGGCTCCGGCAACGAAGGCGAACTTCAAACAACTGTCGCAGGTTCGTATAAGATATCATTCAATACCTCCACAAAAAAGGTAACGGTAACCTACCCCACCATACCGACTCCGACAGGACTGAGCATAGCTTCTACCTTAGTTGCCCCCTGCCTACAAGCCTTCGCTGGTAATGGTACATCCGGCAATCCATTTAAATACTTCCAAGATAAGTGCTTGAACATAAGAGTGTCCGTCACAGGTGCCACCGGAGGTTATAATATAGATGATATCAAAGACCACCTGTATTTCAAATTTGGAAGCACTGAACAACCATCCGGAGTAACAGCTAAAAATCTCACTATAGATGCTCCTGACGATACCGACCTGCACAATACCGTGATAGATGTATACTTCAAATACAATGGCATAGAAGGTCCTAAAGCCACAACTACAGCTTACTATCAAGCTATTACAGTGCCAACCTTAACACTTACCGCTGCCACCTCCGACGTAGAGAAGGGACACAGCACCACCCTGACTGCTACTGTCACAGGTGGCGATGGCACCGAAGTGGGAAACAACTTCTCATTCTATCAGAAAGCCCCGGGAGTATCCGGAGAATGGAATTACACAACAATGAAAATGCAATTGAATACCACTAACACTAAGAACACAGGCAATCTTAACACACAAGGTGTATACCATTTCAAAGCCTCATTAAATTACCACGGGCGTACTTTCTACTTTGATGAGATAGCTGTTAATGTATATAAGGTCGTCACGGTAAAAGTCGGTGTACAGACCTCTTCTGGCTGGGACAACTTGAAGTTCCATTGGTGGACCTCAGCTAAGTCGGCTGTCAACACACAAGCGGAGTACATCACAGCAATGGGCGACACCAAGTGGTACTCGCTCACTTTCCGCCAACCCTATCCTGTCAGCTTCGTTCTCTACGATGGCACAGGTGAGAGTGGCAATAATATATCTTTCAACGAAAGTACTCATTGGCATCAATCCACCGACATCACCAACGTCAATGATGATGTTTGCTATATTGTAGATGTCACTTATGTAAGCACAGCGGGGGCAGATAAAAACAAGAAAACACCTACCCTCAAGGACGACTGCGACGGATTCTATCGTGTACACGTAGAGCAACCACTCTACAATGATAACGGCACCGCCAATGGCAACTCACACCATTACTACTCTAACATAGTGTCAGAAGCCGACTCTGTCTCTTTCTACACTTGCCATAACGCTACCACATTCGAACTGCAACAGTTCGGCAACGGTGGCTGGACACGACTCGTAGACCTCAGTGCATCACGCCCTGCTGCAGCTAATGTCACACAGATAAAAGGCGTCAAGGGTGGCACTAACGACCATGTTTACCACGCTTACTTCAATGGCGCCACACTCACAGGAATGTATAAGTACACCGGCAACCTCTATATCCGCTCTGAACTCGCTACCGGACGCTTCGACAACTACACCGATCCCAAAAAAGACAACAAGATGACCAACTTCGGTCCGCGCGTCACCTACGACTACTACTGGGTTAAGTTCTCTGGCAACGCCCTTAAGCCTGACGGCACCACACCTTACGGAGCCGACTACGTGAGCATCGACGCGATGGTCGGAGATAACATCAACCCATGCCTCGCTCGTCACTACTCCGACAATGGCGACATCACCGGCGCTAACATGGGCAAGGTGTCGAACCGCAACGTGCGCTACTCCTACGACTCGCAGACCAACTGGCTCGACGTAGCCGCCATCGGTGAGTCGACAACCTCCGCGTACACCTTCCTCTCTATCTTCGGCGCCGACTCCAACAACGAAACGCCAAGTACCACCGTATATATGGCAGACGGTATCACAGCAACATGGGAGAAAGACGATACCAAACAGGTTAAGTTCCTCGACCTTAGTAACTGGACCTACCAAGCCGACGTGGTAGTCAAAAAGACCACTAACAACGACGTCAAGGTAGGCATACAAGCCCGCCTCGACGGCACTTCCTATGTGCAAGACATAGTACCGCGCAGCAAACCGCTCGTCATCTTGGGCAACGAGTCCACCAAACGCAACTATACCATGCGAGCCATCTACGACTTCAAGACCAACACCATCATCGCAGGATGGCTGCCCGCTGCTACCGAGAACATAGGCACCAGCACCGTCAACGTCGAAGGTAACATGATTCTCAACCGCGTAGAGCGTGGCTCCGTGCAGCAGATACAGACATCAGGTGCAGGTCAAGTAACAGGTCTCCAACTGCTATACACCACCCTCGAGATACAGCGTGACAACGTAAATGGCGACTTCTATAAGGTACACGGCGCAAGCGGCAACGACAACCCATCCACCAACCTATACTACTGGATCTCGCTGCCATACGAATGTGACATCGACTCCATCTTCGGCATCCCGGGCGCCTATGGCGACAAGTGGGCTATCTGCCGATACGACGGAAAGTCACGTGCGCGCAACGGTTTCTGGGTCGACTCCGACTCCTACTGGAAATGGCTCAAACTCGACCCGGGTGAAGAAAACAACCATATCATGAAAGCCAACGAAGGATATGTGCTCGTTCTCGACCTGCAACGCTCCGACTTCCAAGACATCAATATCAAGAATTCAGACACAGACCCGGGTACTAACTACGCCTCTATCTTCGTCTACTTCCCCAGCACCGGACGCGCAGGAAAGACCTTCACGCTAAATAACCAGACACAATCCGTCACCCTCGAGCCATACGAATGCACCATCCCCGGACGCGAAAACTACGACTCCGGATGGCACATGGTAGGCGTGCCCGGATTCAACGACGTCACAATCACTTCGACAGACGCCGCGTTTGCAAGAAACAAAGAGATACCCGCCTTCTACTACGAATACGTATACGACGGCGCCATCTACTCAACCGGTTCTTCTGGCAGCAGTAAGAACAACGCATACCTCTACCACGTCAACACCAACGACACCTACAAGGCATTCCATGGCTATTGCATACAATACAACGGCACCATCAACTGGGCAGCTGCCACCACCAACAAGCAAGCAGTACCCGCAGCACGACACGCCGCTGCTAACGACGGCAACACCATACGCTCTGCCAAAATCCGACTCACACTCAACGACGGCGACAACGAACTCGACAACACCTACATCGCACTCAGCAGCACCGCCACCGCCGACTTCGACTTCAACCTCGACCTCGACAAGATCATCAACAACAACAACCCCAACATCTACACCCTCTATGGCGAACAGCCCCTGGGAGCTAACTGCCTGCCGCTCGAGACACAGACCGTGCCCGTCGGACTACAGACCATAGCCACCGCCGACTACACCTTCGCACTCGACAGCGTACCCGACGGACTGCAGGCTATCCTCGTCGACACCGAAGCTGACACCGAGACCGACCTCAGCAAAGACACCTACACCGTAGAACTCGACGCCGGTACATATAACTCACGCTTCCACATACGTCTCGCACCCGCCGCAGCCGACATCGCCACCGAACTACATAGCAACACCGCATCAGGCATCAGCGCCACACTCACCGACGACGGACGTCTGCTGCTCAACGGCATGAACGACAATGGAAGCGACGTCAGCGTCTTCGACCCCGCCGGACGACTCGTATACCAACAGCACACCTACCGCGGACAAGCCATCAACCTACCCGCCACACAAGGAGTATACCTCATCCGACTTGGCAACGAAGTACTCCGGGTCGTCAAATAAAGCAAAGGGCAATTTTCGAGATGTCGAGATCACACCCCCCTCGACATCTCGAGATCACGACATCTCGACATCTCGAAAACAACCCAGCGAAAACAACCCCCTCGACATCTCGAGATCACGGCATCTCGACATCTCGAAAACAACATTAACCCTTCAAAAAAACAAAATCATGATAACTATTCGGCGATTTACCTTCTATTGGCTCAACACATGGGTGCTCGCTAATGTCATTCAACTGGCAACGCAAGACTTCTGCAAGCGATATCTTAACTTGCGCAACGACCCCTGCGGACGCCAATTCGACCAGATGACGCAAGCCGCACGTTCCGCAACGGCTAACATCGCCGAAGGAAGTTCCAGGCATAGTACATCTAAAGAGACAGAGATGAAACTCACCGACGTAGCAAGGGCAAGTATTGCCGAACTCGCTAACGACTACATCAATTCTCTAATGCAACAAGACAAACTACCATGGTCGACCAATGACGAACAATATAAAGCCGTTGTAGCTGTAGCACTCGACAAACCCACATACCAAGACGACATCATACACGAGAGTAGCAAACACATACTCCTGCAAAAACACAAATTCGATACATGGCTTAATACTGACGACTCTGTCTGTGCCGCTAACTGCTTGATTATACTTTGCGATAGACTCTCACAGATGCTCTCCAAGCAGATAGAGACACTACTCTCACAATTCACCACCGAAGGCGGCTTCACCGAGGCACTCACCTCCGAGAGGTTAGAACACCGCAAGCAGCAGAGCATCGAGCAAGACGCACCCGTCTGCCCCGTTTGCGGCAAACCCATGATCAGACGCACTGCCAAGAAAGGCGCCAACTCAGGAAAAGAGTTCTGGAGCTGCTCCTCATACCCCGACTGCCGCGGAACACGAAAAATAGAATAAAACAACATCTCGAAAAGACACCCCCCTCGACATCTCGAGATCACGACATCTCGAAAACAACCCAGCGAAAACCACCCCTCGACATCTCGAGATCACGACATCTCGACATCTCGAAAACAACCCCGCGAAAACA
>CAMHKW010000076.1 GCA_946185835.1 uncultured Bacteroidales bacterium | reverse complement strand
TAGACCGCTTCGCTGTTAGAAGTTAGACCGCTTCGCTGTTAGAAGTTAGACCGCTCCGCTGTTAGATGTTAACGATTTTCCTGTAAC
The DNA here is from genome assembly GCA_946185835.1 of uncultured Bacteroidales bacterium. Lineage (GTDB taxonomy): Bacteria > Bacteroidota > Bacteroidia > Bacteroidales > Paludibacteraceae > Colicola. The sequence continues at coordinate 9,564 of CAMHKW010000076.1, read as the reverse complement.
CATAATTCTATAAGCAATGAAGAGATTTTTACTGCCCTTAGTACTGTTTTTGTTCTGCACTACGAGTCATGCCCGCTTTGTTTGTGATACCACCTGCCATGCCCCCGACGACGGTATCAACAAGTATGCCGTAGTGTCGCCTATCGGACGTAGTGGTGTCACTTTTGTGACGCAAGGTCCGCGTCTTGAGACGCTCGACAACAAGACCATTGCCGTGGTAGGCGTTAGTTTTATGGCACATGTCACTCACCCCGAAATTAAGCGTCTGATAGAAGCCAACTACCGGAATGTGAGGGTGCTGTTGACCGACGAGATGGGCTATGCAGGCCCCTATCCCGGCAATGGTATTGACCGCCCGCAGGCTATCGAGTTCAAAAAGAAACTTGTAGAATATGGTGTGGATGCCGTCATTGCCGGTAATGGTGGTTGCGGTATCTGTACGCCCAAAGAGACAGGCTCTGCCATCGCTGCCGAGTCGTTAGGTATCCCTGCCGTCGTCATCGCCGCCCCGGGCTTCACCGCTCAGGCTGCCTCCACAGGTTATAACAACGGTATCAAGGTCCTCCGCGCCGCTGAGTACCCCGGAGCCTTTGCTACACATACAGAAGAGCAACTCATAGAGAACACCCGCAACGTAGTATGGCCGCAGCTCATCGAAGCCCTCACTAAGCCTATCAGTGACGAAGAGATAGCTGCCGCCGAGACGGGGGACCACGGCGACCTGAGAGACGACGTCTTCTATGGCACAGTGCAAGAGATAGACGAGCAGTTCCGCAAGATGAACTGGACCGATGGCTTGCCTTTCTATCCGCCTACCTACGACGAGGCTGAGCGTTATGTCTCATATTCAGGCTATCGCTGGAACAACGTGGCAGCGGTAATGCCCGGCGCTACACGTATAGTGCTGGTATGGCACGTGGCTGTCAATGCCATCATGGCCGGCTGCAAACCCGAACACATGCCCCTATTGGTGGCGATGACCAAAGCTATGAAGGAAGATAACTTCCGACGCACGCTGCTCTCCACCCACGGCTGGGTGCCTTACTGCATACTCAACGGACCGCTGGCTCGACAGTTAGGACTCGACACCGGACAAGGACAAATCAACGAGCACGACCAGATGTGTATAGGGCGATTCCTCAATCTCGCTATGATCAACATGATGGGCTATTATACCAAAGACAACCGAATGGGCACCTTCGGCTACCCTATGGCATGGTGCCTGATGGAAGACGATGCCGCTTGCTATCGCTTAGGCTGGGAGCCTTACCACGTACAACGAGGCTGCGACATCAACGAGAGTGCCGTCACCGTGACCTCTGCCTTGCTGTGGGGTAACAACATGGCTATCTCTACGCAAGACCCTAACATCATGATGAAACTGATAGCGTGGGACTGCTCAGAGCGCGGACAGTGTGCATTGGGTAGCAGTCAGCAGTTTACGCCTCGCACCATACTGATGACCGAACCGGTGGCGCGTAACCTCAAAGAAGGATTCGAGACACTCGACCGGCTCGAAGACAGCCTCATCCTGCACTCGCGCAGACCTGTCAAAGAGCGTGCTTATGCTAACCTCTATGCCAACACCGGCGGACAGAAAGACTATTCAATGAACCAGTATACCCGTCATATCGCTGAAAGCGAGGGCGGCGAAGATACTCCTACCGAACCATGGTACGACCGCACTGAAGCCACCACGCAGACCGTTCCGTGTATGCAGAAAGGACAAACGGCATTTATCATTACAGGCGACACCGCACGCAACAAAGTGCAGGTGATGCAAGGAGGATACTTCGGGACATATAAAGTAGAGCTGCCCGACAACTGGAACGAGCTGATGATGGAACTTGGATACGCACCCATAGAGAACTTCTATATCAATACCGGTGACCAAAGTACAGGTACAGCTGTCGAGATGTCAGTCACTCCCGTCGACCAACTGCCCATCTCCTTCAACGGATATAATATCGTTAACGACGAACATAAGTACATAGCTATATACGATACCGCCGGTAAGATGGTAGCACGTACCAACTCCAACTTTAACATGCACTCGCTACATTCAGGTGTCTATCTGGTATATGTGGCAGGTGTGAAAGGCGCTAACAAGGTAATAGTGCCTTAGTAAAATAATAGTGCCATAGCGAAATAATAGTACCTTAGCGAAATAATAGTGCCGTAGCAAAATAATAGTATATGGCTGATATATTGAAAACTCCTCACCATTAGGGTGGGGAGTTCTCGTTTAATCCTATTGTTTTTTTGCCTAATGACCGATCGAAGGGATGGAAAACTTAGGAGGCTGAGACCTCTGACAGCCGACATGCGATGAGTGAATTTCTTAGGTTCTGACTTGCATATAATATAAATAAATAGTAAATTTGCAGCGCCGAATAGAAATAATGCTACACAACGGCGTGATAGCTGTCTTTTTGTAAAGTTATGCGATATGGATAGAAAAGTACCCTTAGAAGACCACTGGTGGGGCTTTGCCGTGATGCCTGAGGCGATGGATTACCCTTATAACGGTGACGACAACCCCTTAACCCTCGTATGCCAGTTTCACTACGCCGAAGGCATGGTGTATGTGTTCGCCGACCTCGACTATTTCTTTGGCTATGAGGATGTGGCGAGCGGAAGCTTAGGAGAGTGGAGCAGAGAGTTCTTCAGCGTCAGATATGCCCCGTTGGAAGGTAATATGCGCGAGCATGAGATTCGAAATGCCGATGGCAGCTCAGCTGTGCCCGAGGCACAACCACTCGATGCACCTGCCAAGCGCGGGGAGATGTCGGCGGTGTTGAAGCCGGCACAGGCGTGGCAAGACGAACTCGAACAACAATACCCGGGCTACGAAGTGCTGCTCACCCTCGACGAATGCGATGAGATAGGACTGCGGTTTTATGATTGCGGTACGCTGTTCTTTCTTATCAAACCCGACGACTTGGCAGGCAAACGCTTCGACCGGGTGAAATGTATACTCTTTTCGTATTAGCCATTAATAAAAGATTCCTGCAATGAAGACTTTTCCCATTCTTAAGTCCCTTTGTCTGATGGCGGCATTATGTATACTCTCGTCTGCCTCAGCCAAAACGTTATATCTAAATACCGGCGGCAATTCGCTATGGTCGGCTGACAATGCCAAGTTCGCCATTTGGTATTGGGGCAATACCACCGAAGGCAAGTGGTCGGAACTGATGACCGAGGATTCGCCGTCGCTGTATTCCGTTGCCATCGACGACGACAACGACAATGTCATCTTCGTCCGTCTGAACAGCACCTCCACCGCTCCCTCGTGGGATAACAAATGGAATCAGACGCCGAATCTGACGATAGGCAGTTACGACACCTTCACCATCACCGATTGGGGGACAGAAGGAGTGTCGAAGGGCGTATGGTCGAACTCACAAACGGGTGAGGTGGGATATACAACACAAGCACCCGCTAACTGCCCTGACATCATACTGCAAGCTTTCTATTATGACTCGTATAACTCGAGCGGAGTAGGTAAAGACTTCGGTGATACCCGTTGGGCTACCTTGCTCGGGCAGGCTCCCACTCTCGCTAAGTATTTTGATATGATATGGCTACCGCCATCGGCTCGCTCAACAGGAGGAACGGGCTATATACCTACACAGCTGAGCAACCAATCCGGCGACTGGGGTTCAGCGGAAGAGTTACATTCGCTTATCACTACGCTTCACGACAATGGCGCCAAGGTGATGGCCGACATAGTGGTCAACCACTTAGGCAACTCTAACTCATGGTGTTCGTTCTATCAGCAGGACTTCGGCGAATATGGCAGCTTCCAGCCTGACGCTACGTGGGTGACCACCAACGACGAGATGAACTACAGCAGCGACGCCGCTGCTTGTCGGGGCAAAGCCACTGTCAGCGACGATGGCTATGACGGCGGACAAGACTTCGACGGTGCACGAGACCTGGCACATAGCAAAGCTGAGGTACGTGAGATGTGCAAGGCGTATCTGAAGTGGTTGAAGAACGAGATAGGATACGACGCTTGGAGGTGGGACTTCGGAAAAGGTTTCCACGGCTCACACGAAAACGACTATAACACAGCCTCCGAGGCGTATTTCTCTGTCATCGAATACTGGGATGGCGTTGACGCTATAGTAGGCAAACTCACCGATGCCTCGTGGAACTCCTACGCCTTCGACTTCCCCACTAAGTACCGACTCAACACCGGCATTGGCGACGGCAACTACACCGACTTGCTATGTCCCGGACTGATATGTACCTACAAAAATTACGCAGTCACCTTCGTCGATAACCACGACACCTTCCGTCGTGAGAATGGTGGCAGTCTGACCGACAATGGCGAATTTATGGGTACCAATGGCTCTATAGGCAACTATGCCAACCGTACCGTTCAGGCATACGCCTTCATCTTGTCGATGCCGGGCGTGCCTTGTGTGTTCTACCCTCACTACTATAGCTTCCCCGAACCTATTAAGGCGATGTGCGAAGCACGCCATAAGGCAGGGGTGCACTCGGGTAGCAACGTGACCGACGAGGCAGGCAACGGCTACTATAAGGCGACAGTGAGCGGCACCAACGGCGGGTCGATAAAACTGCGTATCGGACCTAACTCCGACTATCAAACTACCCCCGACGGCTATACCGCTGCTTATGTGGGCGAAAACTGCGGAGTGTACTATGTGACGCGTTCCGACTACGACGATGGTAACGACGAACCCGAACCCACGACTGATACGTTGAACATCGGTTTCCTGCAGCCCGAGCAATGGACCCAGACCGCAGCCTATGCGTGGAACGACAACGGAACACTGCTTGGCGACTGGCCCGGCACACTGCAGACCGCCGACGACGACGGATGGATAAGAATAGAGATAGCTAAGGGTGCTAAGATAATATTCAACAACAACGGCGCCGGAGAGCAGACTGTCGACTCTGAAACACTGACCGATGATGTGTGCCTCGAACTCGGTGAGAAGAACAGCGATGGCAAGTACCTCTTTGCGCAGTCTGACGGATGCTACAAGTCGAAATGGACCAACTTCTACTTAGTAGGCTATATCAACAACGAAGACGTATGGGATGCCCTGCCCGAATATAACTTCGACGAGGACGGATACCTGAAGACCTCATTTTCTGTGCCGGCGTTTGTGTTCCTGAAGAACAATAAGACCGACACGTATTATATGACTCAAACTTATGTCGACGAGAACTCCACTTCTGGTGTCTTCTTCAAGTCGGTATACGGCGAAGGATTGTATGAGGAGAAGATGTACGCCCCTGCCGGCAAGACGCTTACCTATCGTCTTCAGGACAACAGCGACGGCTCGTATACCCTCTCGTACTCGGATGTAGCAACAGGCATCGATGATTTGCCGGTGTCGCCACTCAATAGCATAAGCCGGTTGCCTGACGATGCTGTGATATATACCTCATTAGGAGTTAGAGTAAGCAATAAGAATCTGCCACACGGAGTATACATTGTTCGTTCTGCGGATGGAAAATACAATAAGATTAGACTATAAAAGTCGCATGATATAAATTATAAAACTGAGTTTGGTATGGTATGTTGCGCAGACTAATGCATAAATCTTTTTCTTGAACTCACACTGTTAATTATCCACTAATCCATTATGTATCGATTATTTGTAAATCTTGCTTGTGTGTTGTTGCCTTTGTTGTCGGCATTCGCTCAAGATCCGGTTGTTGTCCTCTATTCCGACAATACAGTCGGCTATAGCAATTTTTCAGATGCATTCAAAGCAGCAAATCAAGTAGATGACGCAAGTATCAAACTGCTCGCAAACATCTCGTTTGATGGTCAGGCTCCATCGTTTTCGGTGCGTAAGCAGATGACTATCGATCTCAATGGTTACACTATCGGTGATACTCTGACCAAAGCTAATCTGTTTGAAGTCAATGCGGACACTGCCGTTTTGCACCTCACTTCATCAGTACAAGGCGGCAAAATCATTGCTCTGCGCGATCATAAATGGAAAATTGCAGCCATTGATGTAAAAAAAGGTCGTCTTGAGGTTGAAAACATAACAATACAAACCACAAACCTCAGGTCTTATTCCGACGATGGCAAAAGTGCCGGTGCAGCACCGATAAATGTGGCTGCAGACGCTTCATTATCAGTAAATAATTGTGTATTGAAATCCCAAGCCGATTACTATCCTTATGGCGTAAGCAGTTCGTCAAATGCAGAGTCATGCCCGAAAATTGAAGTGAGAAATACTTCAATCTCTTCGCGCGGAAAATGCTATGTATATGGAGTAAAGACATTCCCAAAAACAATAATCGACCATTGCAATATTGACCTTGAAGGCGACTCAACCTTTATTTATGCCGTTCATATCAGTAATTTCACCGACTCAATAAATTCTGTTATGACCCCGACAATAAGTAATACAACCGTCAATGTCAAAGGTAATGCTGATAGAATTTATACCATATTTGCCAATTCAAATGTAAATCTTCTGTCAGACACTATCAATGCCGAAGGGCTTAAAAGCGTCTTTGGTGTATATTGCAACAATAGCGCTTCAATTTCTAAATCAAAGGTTAATGTGATATCGCAAGACAAAACGGCATATTCAATGTATGTTTCAAACGACACTGCAAATGTCGTGGTTTCAGATTGCAATTTTTCTGCGGTTGCGGGCTACACCGATGCCCAAGCACTCAATGTTGCAAAGGGCTCTTTGATTGCAGAAAACAGCACATTTGATGCATTAAGCCGCTTGGATACGGCAACAATCTCAACTGATGCTTCTACAGCCGCCGTGCGTATCTACTCTCTGCAATCTACTGCAAATGTCAGCAATTGTACGATGATTGCCAAGGCACCGAAACCACAGTTGGCAAAAAACATACGAGGCTTACACTTCAGAGGGTCTGGAGAAATAGAAAGTTGCACCATTGAGGCTGTGACGGGGTGGTCAGATTGTAGGGGTATAAGTCTGGCTGCGACCTCGGCGGCAAAAATATCAGATACAAATATAAAAGTCTATGGAATAGAGGATATAAAAGGAATAACAGGAGTAAATGATAATAAACTATATCAATCCACTAAAGCGGAGATAGTTAATTGCAATATAACAGCTGAAGGAGACATAAACTGCTCTGCAATTTCTACTTACAGCGATTTGCAAGTGGCTGATTGCCGACTTTCTGCAAGCGCAAGAGTTGATAATGTAAGAGGCATCAATATAATAAATCAAGTTGATTCCGTGCCAGGTCAACAGCATATCTCTAAAATCGAACATGTTACCATAAACTTGACTGCCGCAAAAAATGCCTATGGTATTTATTCAACAGGCAGGCTCGCTTTAGATAGTGATTCAATACTCGTATATGCAGATAATAATAGTAGATGTGTATATATGACCAATAGTGCGGCACTTCATAATTGTTACTTGTCAGCAGAGTCTAAATATCAGTCAGCACGCACAATGTACGTTTCGCAAGACACGGCGACTATCGTAATCAACAATTGTCAACTCAAAGCCGAAAGTGGTCATGCTGAAGCCAATGCAATCAATGTTGACAAGGGTTCAGTCATTGCAAAAAACAGTTCTTTTGATGCTATAAGCCGTTTGGACACGGCAACAGTCCTGACCGATGCTGCCACTTGTGCATTGCGCCTCCCGCGCGCAAATACTATAAATGAAATCCTGAATTGCAGACTTTCCGCTCAGGCAAACAAACCGGGATTTTCGCGCAATGTAGGGGGGCTTCAGTTAGGAGGTAAGGCAGATGTTGACAGTTGTGAAATAATAGTATCAGTAGGGTCTGCAAGTGCCATGGCTATCAGCCTGTTAAGTACGGCAGAACTGAAATTGACTAATTCGCACCTTAAATCAAATGCCCCAAAAAATCCATACGGTATATATGCAAACGGCAATGCACAAAATGCAGCAGCAGTGAATATTGATAATTGCCGGATTGAGGTAGAAGGAGATGATAACTACGGGATCTCGGTTTATAGCAGACTATCGGCAACCAACTCCGAGATATCAGCACTTGCACATAGACAACCGGCGCGAGGAATAGTGGTAAACAACTATTTCGACTCAATTCAAAACGCTAATGTCATCGGCGAAATTACAAATCTTAAGATAGATGTTCGCGGAGAAGGTTCAGCTGTCGGAATCCAGTCCAAAGGAGTGATACGACTATATAACGACACTCTCAGCGTCATAACGGATAGCGTTGCTTCCGGATTGTACCTCACCAATGCCTCCGATATCAATGGCTGCGAGATATACGTTTCTGCCGTGCGCCAAAAAGCTTATGGTATAGAGCAAAACGACACAGCAATAATCAGCAATACCACAATAACCGCCATCTCTCGACAGCAGAATGCCAACGCCATTGCTCCTTCTAATTCGTCATACACTAACGTTTATAACTGTAAGCTTAAGACGTCTGCTGTGACCGACGACGACATCATTCGAGCCAATAGTCAAGTAATAGGTTCTTTTTTCTTGCATTCAGGCTTCTATTCTAATGATAATTACTTACGACTCTATATGCCATCCGATTCACTTTCTGTATATGTGTTGACCGAAGGTGTAGAATACGATGCAGGCTATTATTATACAATTCGTTCTGTAGCTAATCCGGGGATAGATATAGCTTATGTCTATGATGAAAATCAGATGCTAAAAGCACATTTTGAGCATCTGGAACAGGCGTTGGAATATGTCGGTCAGCACAATGAGACGCAGACCATAGTATTGACCGGGACATGTATATTGCACAAAGGCGAATATCACATTCCTCGAAATGTAACACTATTAGTGCCTTATATGGAAGGACAAATAACAGTAGTCGGGACAGCAGCAAGGTGTATTACTAAAGAACTCAAACCGGTGGAATATGTTCGACTTGTGTTGTCCGACTCCGTACATGTCATCGTTGACGGAGCTATCGAAGTGAGCGGACAACAACATGCAGGAGGAACACTATCTGCTAATACTACAGGCTATTATGCACTTATGTATGTGCCGCAATCTTCGCAAATTGAACTCGGCAACAATGCACAATTAAGAGCATGGGGGTATGTGATAGGAGAAGGTAATATAATAGCCAAACGAGGGGCAAGAGTATACGAAAATCTGCAAATAGGCGATTGCAGCTTTTATTATTTTTCTAGTAGTAAAGTGCTCTTAGTTGTTACGGAGAAATAATTTCCTACACCCAACCACCCATTTCATACAAAAAAATCATAGTGAGTGGTTGGGCTTTTCATACAATAAGACCTATATTTTGTACAAGCTACTATCGAATATAACTACTATATTAAAAATAAAGAACTAACTTTGCAAGCAAATCAAGAAACTAGTGAGTAACAAGGTACTAATCATATCGAATGCAAATGAACTCATCAGGATAAAACCTGAACGTGTGGTTTATGTGAAGTCAGATGGCAACTACTCCACAATGGTGCTGCATGATAAAACGGAACAGGTGTTTACTATGAATCTTGCTCAGTGTCAGCAGATGATGGAGGAACAGCTTGGTAAGGAAGCTATGACCTTCATTCGTCTGGGGAAGCAGTTG
>CAMHKW010000075.1 GCA_946185835.1 uncultured Bacteroidales bacterium | reverse complement strand
AATTAAAAAAATACGAGTTCTCATGGCTGTAATGATTAAAAATGTTATTATAGTTTAGTTAACATGTGCCTTAATTATATCATTCTGCCTTAATAATTCTACAATTTGGATGTATGACCATCTTTGCTCCAATTCCAGTTTTGATATGGTCCTTTGCTTTTAGTTTCAATGTGGCGTCTTCTCGAAGAATTAAACTTCCTCCATTTAAAACAACGATATCAGCATTTCTATATCCATTTATAGTAATAACATCTATAGGGTCATTGCATTTTAAACTACAAGGAACTGTCGCATCGTTTTGAAATGGGAAGCAATCTTCTTTTACCACTCCATTATCTCGTATATAATCTAATGCGGATTTAACACTCTATGTTTTATATTTTTCCACAAGCTGCCGCCGGCACCTTGTTCAAAGAAAAATAATCGTGTGCGCACATGCACCCTCTTATTTTTCTTTGCGGAGAGACGGGGAGTCTGCGCTATGCTTGAATCCCCACAAGCTGCCGCTGGCACCTTGTTTAAAGTTCAAAATCTCTACAAACAGATGCAAGCATCGTTTGTGGTTCTTTTGAACTTTGCGGAGAGACGGGGAGTCTGCGCTATGCTTGAATCCCCACAAGCTGCCGCTGGCACCTTGTTCAAAGAAAAATAATCGTGTGCAATTGTGCAAGCACATGCACCCTCTTATTTTTCTTTGCGGAGAGACGGGGATTCGAACCCCGGAAACCCTTTTGGAGTTTACACGCTTTCCAGGCGTGCCTCTTCAACCACTCGAGCATCTCTCCTTCGATATACCAACACCTAATCTCGCGATAGTAAGATACTGATATATACAATAGTGTAATCCCGATTTTACATTGCGTAGGGGAAGACGGAAATCTTGCTGCATAAAATCGGCGGTAAAATTACAAAAAAAAAATGATATGAGAATAATTTATCGAAAAAAAAGTAATTTTTTTAGCAGTTCGCAACTCCAAAGGTGTGCAATAGTACCCGCTCGCAAAATGTAAAAGAGCGAATGAGAACCACTCTCGATATGTGTTTGTGCAACCTACAAATCGTTGATTACTCTTTGCATACCTTAATGTTGGCATGGCTAACAGCTGATTGATAAAGTTTTTTTACCGCAGATTTTGCAGATGGAACAGATCGAAACAGATTTCTTATTTCATAATGGAATCTCACACAGATGACACAGAGTAATCAGGTTGCGCAGATTACACAGATGGTGGGGATTTTCTTACATGTTGCCGCATGTCTTTTCGCCGATTGCAAACCGACGAAGCCGTCGAACACAACGAGACGGCAGTGATACATTGTCTCGGTCGTGTCTCGGTATCGGGTCGTGGAAAATGGTGCAAATGGTGCACATCGAGGTATGTGGACTATGCGTCAGAAGCCGAACAGCTGTCGGGCATTGTTGTCGGTGACCTGCTCTATCTCTTCTTCGCTGAGCCGGTAAGTCTCTGCTAACTTGCTGATTACATATCTAATGTAACTTGACTCGTTGCGTTCTCCTCGATGTGGTACGGGTGCCATATATGGGCTGTCGGTCTCCAGCACGATGCGCTCGAGTGGTACCGGCTTATAGCGATCCGCTCCTTGCAGTTGCCATGCGAGTTTGCTGTTTTTGAAGGTCAACACCCCTCCGATACCGATATATAGTCCCATCTGTATGATTCGTTCTGCCGTCTCTCTGCTGCCCGAGAAGCAGTGCATCACACCTCTCAGACCTCGAGCGGTATAGTCGCTGAGTAGGTTCAGACAGTCGTCGGTCGAGTCGCGGTTGTGTATTATCACGGGCAGGTCGAGGCTGAGTGCCCATTCCACTTGCTGTCGCAGCGCCAGCTGCTGCTCGCGTTTGTATTCGGTAGAGAAATGGTAGTCGAGTCCGATTTCGCCGACAGCCGCCATGACTCCGGCGTCGATAGCCGGTTGGGCTAACTGCTTGATGAGGTCTATCTGCTCGGCGTAGTCGGCACCGACATCTTCGGGATGGAGTCCGAAAGCGGGGTGGCACATCTCGGGGAAGCGTCGGCATAAGCTCAGAACATGCGCCGACGATGTGGCATCCGTCGCCGGCACCACGATATGGCTGACACCTGCAGCGCACTGCTGAGCCAGATAACCTTCGATGTCGGGCATGTACTGCTCGTCGTATATATGAGCGTGAGTATCAATCATTGAGGAGGGCTTGTGCTATCTTAAGGTCTACAGGAAGTGTGATTTTGATGTTGGTGCGTTCGCCACGTACGAAGTGCAGTTCATGCCCTGCTGCTTCGTATACCATGGCATCGTCGGTGTAGGGTAGGGTGCCGTTGTCGGCATTGTCGGCGCATATCTGTTGGTATGCTTGTCGCAGCTCGGTGCTTCGGAAGGTCTGTGGCGTCTGCATCAGTCGGTATATAGAGCGGTCGACAGCCTTGCCGTTGCAGCGGAGGCTGTCGGTGCAGTCGGTGGCAGCGATGCCGCTGCCATACTGCTCTGCCGAGGCGTAGCACTGCTCTATCAGCTGTGCTGACACCAACGGGCGCACACCGTCGTGTATGGCAACCAAGCAGTCGTCGGGCACTCGGCTCAGACCGTTCCGGACCGACTGTGTACGAGTAGCGCCCCCCACGACCACTATCGGTTCGCAGTCGTCAAGACGGTAACGGTGCCACAGACTTTTCCAATATGGTATCTGGCTGTCGGGCAGCACCAGCACCACTCTGTAGCGGCGAAAACGCTCAAGGGTGTGCACCAGTATCGGCTTGCCTGCAATCTCTAAAAACTGCTTTGGCATGTCGGCGCCCATCCGACTACCGCTGCCGCCTGCCACTATGATTGCCCATCTTTCCATTTCTTTCGTTGGTTGGTTTGCCGGCTCTCGGAGACCGTGTCCTTCGGTCGGTGTGCTCTGTGTTGCGGTCCGAACGCTCTCTGTTATATCCGGCTCGTTCTCTGCGCGGCTCGGCATGCTCTCTGCGCGGCTCGGCATGCTCTCTGCGCGGCTCGGCATGCTCGGAGTGCGTATCTTGTTTCCACTGCTTGCGGTCGCCTTTGAAAAGCTCGTACTTATTGTAGGTACATTCCAGCTCGCCGTTCATCAGTTTGACACGTCTTGAGAAACGCAGTCCGATATGCTTCATTGCCTCTTCGTTCGATGAGATGATCCAAGCTTCCGATCCGGCGAACTTATGTTTGAGTGTGGTGCCTATCTCGTCGTAAAGACTGAAAACGTCGGTCTTAAGCCGCTCGCCGTATGGTGGGTTGATGACGACGAGTCGTGGTGACTGCTCTTCTAACTCTTGCATGCGTATCTGTCGCAGAGTGATGTACTTCTGCAGTCCGGCAGCGCGTATGTTCTTCTCGGCTGTCTTGATGGCGTAGAACGAGGTGTCGGAGCCGTAGATATGGTGCTCGAACTCTCGTTCGTGGCTGTCGTCGTTATATAGGTCTTCGAACAGCTCTTTGTCGAAGTCGAGCCAGTGTTCGAAGGCGAAGTCTTGTCGGAAGATGCCCGGTGGAATGTTAAGTGCTATCATAGCAGCCTCTATCAGCAGTGTGCCGCTGCCGCACATGGGGTCGCACAGGTCGCGGTCGCCTTTCCAGCCTGCTATCAGCAGCATACCTGCGGCGAGCGCCTCGTTCAGCGGGGCGGCGGTCTGGGAGTCACGCCAGCCACGTTTGTGCAGCGACTCGCCGCTCGAGTCGAGGCTGACGGTGACTCTCTCGCCGGCTATATGGACGTTGATGTATATGTCCGGATGTGTCACCTGTACCGACGGGCGCTTGCCCTCGCGCTCCGTAAAACGGTCGGCAATGGCGTCTTTGGTGCGGTAGGTCACGTATTTCGAATGGCGGAACGTCTCGGAATAGACGGTCGAGTCGATAGAGAAACTCATGTCGGAGGTCAGGTACCGCTCCCATTCAATAGCCTTCACCTGTTCGTATACCTCGTCGGCATCTCCGGCTTTGAAGGTGGCGATAGGCAGCAGCACACGCGAGGCGGTGCGCAGCCATAGGTTAGCGTTATAGAGCACGCGCTTGTCGCCCGTGAAGCTCACCGCGCGGCGCTCTATCTGAACGTCGTTGGCACCTAAGGCTATCAGCTCGCCCGCTAACACCTCCTCTAACCCTTTGAATGTCTTGGCTATGAGTTCCATCACAGACTACTTATTATTCGTTTGAGCCATTCCCATGTCTTCTGCGTCGACGAGATGCTTAGTTGTTCTGATGGCGAGTGCACTCCCATCATCTGCGGACCTATCGACACCATGTCTAAGTAAGGGTACTTCTCGAGGAACAGTCCGCACTCGAGTCCGGCGTGTATGGCTTTCACTTCGGGTTCGGAGCCGGTGAGCTCTACGTAGGCGCGGTGGGCGATGTCGAGCAGCGGTGAGTTGACGTTAGGCTGCCAGCCGGGGTAGCCATCGCCATGTGTCACCTCGGCGCCACTCAGACGCAAGGCGCACTCTACCATGTTCTTCAGGTTGTGCTTCTGACTCTCTACGCTCGAGCGTTGCGAGGTGTTGATTTCGATGTATTCGCCACGGTCGTCACTTCGCATCTTCACCGAGGCGAGGTTGGTGCTGGTCTCTACCAACCCGGGCATGTCTTTCGACATGGCATAGACGCCATGAGGGCAGGCGTAGAGGGCGAGTAGCAGACGCTCGCTCGTCAGCTTAGGCAGCAGCGTCGAGGGTAGCGGTGCCGACTCCAACTCGATGCGCATGTCGCGCTCCACATCGCCATACTCCTTCTCTATCTCAGCCAGATAATGGTTAAGCTCCACACGCAGCTGCTCTTTATATTCTGTGGGCACTAAGATCAGTGCTTCCGCCTCGCGCGCTATCGCGTTGCGCAGGTTGCCACCGCCGATATGCGAGATGCGCAGCTCTGTCTGTTTGCTTATCTTAAACAAGAACCGCACAAGCAGCTTGTTGGCGTTGGCTCTGCCCTTGTTGATGTCGTCGCCCGAGTGCCCGCCTTGCAGACCGCTCACCTTGATGTGTGCGGCAAACAGCCCGTCTTCGAAGTTGAGGTCGGGGGTGTAGTAAAGCTTAGCTAAGGTGTCGATACCTCCGGCGCAGCCGATGAAGATCTGCCCGTCGTCTTCGGAGTCGAGGTTAATCAGCCGTCTGCCTCGGAGCATACCCTCGCCGAGGTTAAAAGCTCCGGTCAGCCCCGTCTCTTCGTCGACGGTGAACAGAGCCTCCAAGGCAGGGTGGGGCAGGTCTTTCGATGTCAGAGCCGCTAATGCCATCGCCATGCCGATGCCGTCGTCGCCACCTAAGGTGGTGCCGCGTGCCTTGACATAGTCGCCATCGACATACGTGCTGATGCCCTCAGTCATGAAGTCGTGCTCGACGTCGCTGTTCTTCTCGCATACCATGTCGATATGCGCTTGCAGAATCACGCCCTCGTGACTCTCGTAGCCCGCTGTGGCAGGAACAGAAAGCACTACGTTACCTATCGCATCGGTGCGATATTCGATGTTGTGCGACTCGGCAAAATGCACAAGCCATGCACGTATCTGCTCCTCGTGTTTCGACGGACGAGGAACTTTCGTTATCTCGTGGAAAATCGAAAAGACTTCCGCTGGTGATAATTGGTTCATTGTGATATTGAGTTTGTATGTTTTGGATTATGCGTATGTAGCGGTTATTCGTGTGCCGTATGTGGCGCAATAGTTCGCAAAAAGTCTTCGGGGAAGGGTTTGCGATTCGGTCCGACGGGGTTGCCGTACTCGTTACGCACGAAGCCGTTGGCATCTTCTTTGCGAACCTGACCATCGAGGTATTTCACCATCAGGTACTCGAACAGCCGCCGCCATGACGCTGTCGCCGACTCAGCCTGGCTGCAAGAGAAGCGTGTGAGGTAGGCACGTGCATCAGCGTCGGGCATCTGACTGACTGCCATGTCGGTAGCTGCAACGGCTGAGGTGAAGTAACTCTCCCATTCGTTTTGCAGTTTGGCAATGTCGACACGCATGTCCGAGTATTTGGAATATGCGAAGTTGGCAACCGTGTTAAACGCCCAGAAGGCAGAGGTCGACGAGTAGGTATACAGGTCTCCGTTGCCCTCTCTGAGGCACTCAGGCACCGCACTCATGCGGCAGTACATAGGCATATACAGGCTGGTGGCTGCGTCGTCGACGCCAAACCAGAAGATGCCGCCGATATGGTCGGGAACGTATGGACGTATCTGCGCCACGAACGACCAGCCTGTCTGCTGCGTCGCTGTCGGACGCTCGTACCAGTAGGTCACCGAGTCGACTTTGAACGACAGGGAGCCGTAGCGCAGTTTGGTATGCCACGGACCGGCTGCGATGCCTTCGGTGATGTCGAGCGGAGTACCTTCATACTGGTCGCGCATGCAATGTTGCATGTCTTGCAAACTGACCTTGCGGTCGGGCTTGATATACAGAGGCATACGTTTCGAAGACTTGCCCATCACATAGTCAAGGTATTCGTCCATCGCAGCGAAATGGCGGAAAAACGACCATACGCGGCTCTCACATATATAGGTGCCCGAGAAGTCGAGGGGGTTGTAGGTGTCAGAGAATGAGAAGTCGCGGTCTTTGCCGTCGTAGTAGCCGCGCTCGCGGGCGAAGCTCACCACGTCGTCAGACCACATCCAGTTCTCGTGACGCTTGTCGCTGAAGTCGATGGTGGTGATACGTGCCTGGTTGGCATGAGCCGAGATGCAGTCGTCGGGAATACGTGTGGCAACCCATACCGCTCCTTTCTCGCTCTTGCCCTTGCCGATAAGCTCTAAGATCCACACCTCGCGTGTGTCGGCAATGGTGAAGCTCTCACCCTCAGAGGCATAGCCGTATTCTGAGGCAAGTGACGTCATACATTCGATGGCTTCGCGGGCTGTGCGACAGCGCTCAAGAGCGATATAGATAAGCGAGCCGTAGTCGATACCGCTGTCGCCATACAGCTCCTCTCTGCCACCCCATGTCGTCTCACCGATGGCAAGCTGATGTTCGTTCATGTTGCCCACCACACTGTAGGTGTGACTGACCTGTGGTATCTCGCCCAAAGGACGACCTGTGTCCCAGTCAACTATCTTACGCACAGCACCTTCGGCGTAGTCGGCTGCAGCGCTGTAGTGTAAGAAACCATAAAGAGAATAGCTGTCGGCAGCATAGCTGATATAGATGTTGCCATCGGTAGTGGCAAGACGTCCCGCCATGAAATTGGTGCAAGCCCACACCTCCGACAAGCATGCCAAACAAAGTATTGCAAATAAACTGATACGTCTCATAACTTTAATGATATATGGATCTTAGATGACTTTTGTTCTGCCGTCGACTTTACCTTCAACCACAGGGTGCAGTGTTATATACTCGATGTATAAGTCGCGTATCTTGGCGTCCGACTTCCATATCGACGAGTAGTTGGCAAGCGGCTCCATGTGGTCGTTGCCGCCCGAGAGGTAGTCGCTGGTGGCTACCCGGTACAGCATCTGCGGCACTATCTTATTGCCGTTCAGAGTCACGTTAGTAGCCTTGCCGTCGCGTATCTCTAACCTCATGCCCGACATGCCCTGACCGCCTTGGTCGGCAAAACACTGAGCTAATGCCAATAAGTCCTCGCCCGTAAGAGTGAGCACCACCAACTCGTTGTCGAAAGGCATAAGCTCGAACACCTCACGGAAAGTGATGGCGCCGGCATGCCACTCGCAACGCAGACCGCCGATGTTAACTACCGACATGTCGACAGCCTGACCACTCTTCAGGCGTGCCATCTCTAACAACGCATCGGCCGACCAGTTGAGCAGCGAACTCTCCGGACGAGCAGCACGCATCGGTGAAGGGATAGTGCCAATCACGGTGTTCAACTCGCTCTCAAGCATCTGCTTGGTCGACTGCAACGACGTGGCGTAAGCCGTGTCACTCTCAGAGTCAACACTCTCATCGATAGCGATAACCTCCTCGCTCGAGGCTACTACACGACGACTGCCTTGTTGGCAACCGCATAATGCCACGCAAAGCATAGCAACGAAAAAATACAAAAGCTTTTTCATATATTCAAAGGATTGATAAGCAATTAATCTCAAAAGCGATAGATGACTACCACACGCCGAAATCCCGACGAGTACAAACGTGTGTGCAAAAATAGTGAAATTTATTCAATTACACAAATTCTTTGTTGCCGATGTCCGTACTTCATTTTTTTTTACTATATTTGCACCCGCTTGTAACGAGTGCCCCCACTCGCTTGGAACTACCGGGAGCGCGAGTTCCCCCACTCGCGGAAAACAATTGCTACACGAGCATCCCTACTCGCGGAAAACTACCGGGAGCGCAAGTCCCCCACCCGCGGAAAAACAAAAACCGAACCTATGAAAAAGAAGTCATCTGTGCTGCTACTCTTGTCGTTTCTTGCAGCGTCGTCGTTTGCCCTACCTGTCTCAGCTTGGTTGCCGATAGACTCCGTGACTCAGGCTGCCATCTCTTCCGGACATATTCCCGGAGCCGTGGTGTGTGTGGTGAAAGATACATCGGTGGTATATCTTAAAGCCTTTGGCAACAGACAGGTATATCCTCAAGTAAAACCGATGACCACCTCCACCATCTTCGACCTTGCCTCACTATCTAAACCTACCGGCACTGCCATGGCAGTGATGCTACTTGTGCAGCAAGGCAGACTTAGCCTCTCAGACCACGTGGCTGACTATATCTCGGGCTTCAACGACACCATCACCATAGCACATTTGCTGACACATACTTCCGGGCTGCCCGCTTATATCAATGTCTCGCAGTTAGAGAAACAATACGGCTCGCCCGCGCCCGACTCGTTGCTGATGCGCATCACTGAGCTCTCGCATGGGCGCAAAACGGGTATCTTCAGGTATTCATGTCTTAACTTCGTGACGCTGCAGCATGTGGTGCAGAACATCACCGGGCAGACGCTCGCCGACTTCTACCACGAGCAGATAGCCGTGCCGCTTGGCATGAACAGCACTACCTATTGTCCTCCGAGTGAGTGGATGATGCGTATCGCACCAACCGAGAACATAAAAGTAGGACGCCGACAGCGGCGGTTGCTGCACGGCGAGGTGCACGACCCGATAGCACGTGTACTCAATGGGGGCAACTCGGGTAATGCCGGACTCTTCTCTACCGCCTCCGACCTCGCTAAGCTGTGTGTCTTCCTGCTCAACCCCGAGACGGTCAGCGGTCCGCTCACCGCTCAGACCGTACATCTGATGACTACCATACCCGAAGGTTTCGAAGACGCAGGGCGAACACTCGGATGGGACTCGCAGTCCGACTACAACGGCTGTCTGGGCCACTTCTTCTCTAAGACTTCGTATTGCCATACCGGATATACCGGCACCTCTATTGCCATCGACCCCCAACGTAAGGTGGCAGTCATAGTGCTCACCAACCGTGTGCATCCTAAAGACAAGGGGTCGGTGGCACCCCTGCGCCGTGAGATAGCCGACGTGGTGGCTCAGCTCTACCCGCAACCCGACTACCCCGAAGTCGATACACCACCGTTTAATGTGTATCTCGAAGACCTCTCACCGCTCATCATCCGCTATCAAAGCACCCTGAAAAGGAAATACCACCTCCGTCGCAATGGGAAGATAAGCCGATTCTAAAGCAGCTATGACGTCTTAGGGCTTCCAAAGCGTCTATATTATATATAATAAGGTGTCCAACTCTTATCCAACAAAGTCCAAGC
>CAMHKW010000074.1 GCA_946185835.1 uncultured Bacteroidales bacterium | reverse complement strand
CACAGTGCATAAATGCAATGGAGGAAAACTTTCCCAATGTAATTCCGTTCTATGCACATACGTATGGGCATGCAAAATTGGAAAATGATAAACTACTTAGAGCGCAAGGTATTATTCCCGTTTATACATCGGGAAATAGAAATTTTAATAACACCTCATATATTGATCGCGAGTTGATATCTAATGAAAGGCTAATAATGAACCCCTTATAAATGAATAAGATTCGAAAATACATAGATATCTTATCTTCTATCCAACTGTGGCAAACTTGGATGATGTACCGCCGGGTGAAGAAGCCGCGTCGCAGTAGTATTCGCGTGCTCAATCGCTCTAACATCTATCTGGCTCCATCTGCTGTAATTAGTATGGCAGAGCACTCTTCGTTTGAAATCAATCGTCAAGACTATATCAAAACACATGACCGCACTACATTGTACCTCGGAGAGAATGCCCAATTGTGCATAAATGGGCGGTTCACAATGCATGGTCATTCGTCTATTATGGTGCATAATGATGCCAAATTGGAAATAGGGAACAATACTTATCTTAATGGTGGCAACATCGATTGCTCTCGCCTAATCACCATAGGAAATGACTGTGCGATTGCGGATGGAGTGCGAATAATGGATAATTCTTGTCATGGTGACAATTCGCTGGGTGGGGTATTGATTGGAAATCAAGTTTGGATAGCGACTGGAGCTATGATACTGCCTGGAGTGAGAATTGGCGAAGGCGCAATTGTGGCAGCAGGGGCGGTGGTGACGAAAGATGTGCCTGCTAAATGTATGGTCGCGGGAGTTCCTGCAAAAGTAGTAAAGGAAAACGTTGAGTGGATACACTAGCATGATATCAGTTATCATTCCGACATATAATGGGTTGGACATGTTGCGAAAATCGTTGCCAACTTGGTTCAAACAAACTCTTCCAACAGAAGAGTATGAGGTGATTGTGGTTGACAATCGTTCCGCTGATGGCACGCGACAATATGTGAAATCATTGTTACAACAGCATAAAAATCTCATCTTTCTCTACGAACCCAAACCGGGAGCAACAGCTGCACGGCATGCCGGAGCACATAGGGCAAAAGGAGAATATCTGGTCTTTGCCGACAACGATGGTCTATTCAATCAAGAATGTTTAGCTTCTTTGCTTGAAGTGTACACAGGCAATAAAGATTGCGCAGCTGTAGCATGCAAAATTGATATTCAATGGGATGGAGAGGAACCTCAATGGATCGAACCATACAAATATCTGTTAGGCGAACTGAATTATGGAGATAAGATTAGGTATGACAATCATAATCGTTTCTATCTCAATGGCGGTTTGATGTCTGTTCGCAAAGATGTGTTTGAGCGATTGGGAGGCTTTAACCCGGATTTGATAGGTCCATATCTTATCGGAGATGGTGATTTGGGATTTGTGAATAAATTGCATGCGGAGAATGCCCTTATTGGTTGGTCGCCTAATGCTTGCATGCAACATATGCAGCTGGTTGCCATGCATGGTAGCAAACGTGGAATAGCACTTCATTGTTATAATAATGGTATTGCTAATTCATACGCCATGTTCAGGAAGCAAAACTTCTGTATGAATAGTAAGATGTGGAAATTTTTGTTGCAGCAAATAGGAGTGGTTATAAAACAGAGCTTCGCAGTGATGATCCATCCGAATGATATGAAGCGCTATTTTGTATTAAAGCAGCATCAAGGTAATTTGCGTTTCTTCGGATTATTGATGAAGCCCGCTTTGCGGCGAGAAATCAGAAAGGAGGACGTCTATAATGATTAGTCCAAAACTGCGTTTGATTCGCGAACATAATAGAGTCTATCGCTACTTGTTAAAGTGGCTATGGAGAGTTCAAGGAAAGGATTCGCCTCGGGTATATATGTTCCATGGTGTGGTGGATTCTCCGGAGCATGTATTTTCCCAATTTGCGATTACGAGGAATTCTTTCGAGCGATTTATTGAGTATGAATTGAGTCGCGGTCAAATCCCTATGGATGCGGATATATTAAAGAAGGCAGTGGATTATCCTTCTGCGTACAATAATCATTTTATAGTGACTTTTGATGATATCTATGATTCGGTTTATACCAACGCGTACCCGATTTTAAAAGCGCATAATGTGCCGTTCATCATCTTCGTGACCCCGTCGCTAATCGACACAATAGATGCTAATCCGAAGTCTAACAACCCGATGATTACATCGGAGCATCTGCATGAAATGACTTCCGATCCGTTATGTATCTTGGGCGCTCATGCTACCCATCATGTGGTTTTCCGTACGCTCAACGAGACGCAGGCACGCAATAGTATGATGGAATCCAAGCAGTGGCTTGAGAATACGTTCGGCAAGAAAGTGGACTTTTTTGCATTCCCATTTGGGCGTCAAGTAGAGGTCTCTAATGCTAACATCCGGACTCTGTCGCAATGTGATTTTTGCTGCGGCTTTTCAGCTTTAGATGGATCTTTAAGACAAAAATGGATGAGCGGTCGCTGGTTCTTGCCGCGGATTCTTGTTGACGATGAATATGTTGCGAAAGCATGGACGAATAAAGGTAATAGAGCATGAGTAGTAGAACTAAAATATCGGTAGCGGTTATCACCTATAATCAGGAAGATACTATTGCACAAACACTTGATAGTATCCTTTGTCAGCAAGGTGATTTCGAACTTGAACTTGTCATAGGTGAGGATTGCTCAACCGACCGAACTCTTAGCATCTGTCAGCGATTTGCGGACCAATATCCAGGCATTGTTAAGCTACTTAGCGGTCCGCATAACCTCGGTATCACCGCCAACTACTTCCGTACTCTGCGGGCATGCACCGGCGAGTACATAGCCGACATCGCCGGCGACGATTTCTACTCTGATGACAACGCTTTCCAAAAGCAACTCAACTATTTGCTATCACATCCCGAAGTGGGGGTAATGGGGTCCAATGGATATAAGTTCTTTGTTCGGCAAAACCGCAAAGTTCCCGGACTCAACCCTATAGTCACACCCGAGACCGACCAGGCAAAGCAGTTCTATTTCTCTGCTGACTACAAGGGTGGGGTGTACTTTAAACCTGTCGGTATGATGATACGTCGCCAGATGCTTGATGTCATCGACTTTGACGAGATAGTGCGTAGGAAGTTGCCTGTGGAAGACTACCCTATACAAGCTATCTGGTCGCAGTACTCACATTTTGCATGCCTTCCTGACCTGCTTGTCACCTATCGTATATATAAAGAGTCAGCTACTTTCGTCCCTTTTGAACATCCCAAGTACCTTAGTTATCACCATGGACTTGCTGACACTCGGCGATACTTGAACAAGTTGTTCCCTGAAGATGCTTGTTTCACCGAGCAGCAACTGCAAGACTACGAGTTTTATAAGGAGTTTCTGCTGTATCTGCACCGACTGCAATACCGCGAAGCCAAGCAGCTGATGAAGCGCTATGCACACCTTGCTGGCGAACCTCGTTATTGCCAAGCGCAGCGTTTCATGCACTCATGGCTCCATTTCGTAGCGTTCCACTTCCACAAAGAACATGCATACCGCAAGCAGGGAATAGAGGCACTGTAGTTTTAGAATGGTGAAAATGGTGGAAATGGTGGGAATGGTGAAAATGGTGGAAATGGTGGGAATGGTGGAATGGTGCAAGAAAAAATCTGTTCCATTTGAGCAATCTGTGTTATCTGTGTGAGATTGCATTAAGCAATAAGAAGAAAAGAATCTGTTCTAATCAGCCCAATCTCAGAAATCTGCGGTTAAATTAAAGACACAAATCAGTGGTTAATGAAAGAAAAGTAAATCAGTGGTTAAAGAAACACAAATCAGTGGTTAATGAAAAAACATAAATCAGTGGTAAAAGAGAAATTCGTTTAGTTTATAAACTCAACTAAAAATGTTTAACTATGAAGAATACAACAATAGACGATTGCCGAATCGTTGATCTTCGCAAGATATCTGACCCACGCGGAAATCTAACGCCTATTGAGAGTGGCGCTGATGTGCCATTCGATATCAAGCGAGTGTATTATCTTTACGACGTACCCGGCGGCGAGAGTCGTGGTGCTCATGCTCATAAGGCCCTATATCAGCTTATTATAGCAGCTAATGGTTCGTTCTCTGTCACTCTTGATGATGGTAGGCAGAAGCGCTCTTTCAACCTCAAACGCTCGTACTACGGGCTGCTTGTGGTGCCTGGCATTTGGCGTGACCTTAACGACTTTTCATCCGGAGCCGTCCTCCTCTGTCTCGCTTCCGAACACTATGACGAGCACGACTATATCCGAGATTATGATGATTTTCTGAAGTATAAAAACAATGATACATCCATTATCTGATTGTCAGGCTGAGGTACCTGAATCGACAAATATCTGGCAGTATTGCGTGATTCTTCCTCATGCACAGATTGGGAAGAACTGCAACATCTGTTCTCACTGCTTCATCGAGAACGGAGCTGTCGTTGGTAATAACGTAACGATAAAAAACGGCGTTCAGCTCTGGGACGGCGTCGTGCTCGAAGACAATGTTCAAGTAGGAGCCAACGTGTCGTTTACTAACGACCGCTATCCGCGTGCCAAAAACAAAGAGTGGATATTAGAGAAGACGATAGTCCGACGCGGAGCCAGCATCGGTGCCGGCAGTTCGATAATGTGCGGCATTACGATAGGCGAGAACGCCATGATAGGCTTAGGTAGCGTCGTCACTCACGACGTACCCGCCGGCGAGCTATGGTATGGCAATCCGGCACGGTTTGTAAGAAAAATTAACACGAATGATAATAAATTCCCTGCGGAGGGGTAATTTGCACATAACAAGAGCTCTCTTTCATGCTGTGGCAGCAAGACTGCCTAAAGGACGCAGTCGTGAGGAGTTGCAAAATTCTTTAGAGTTGGCTTGGCAGGTAAGTTTCGACGGGTTGTGCATGGTAGAGGAATCGGAACAACAGCTTTTGCAAAAGTTCTTGGGACATTAAAGCATTAGAATATTAAAAATCAAAACACTAAATATGATTCCTTTTTTATCCTTAAAAGACATCACTGCTAAGTACAGCGATGAGATCCACGAGGCGGTGAGTCGGGTGGTTGACTCCGGTTGGTACTTGCAAGGCAAAGAGAATGAGCGTTTCGAGCAGCATTATGCTGACTTCATCGGTACCAAATACTGTATCGGTTGTGCTAACGGACTCGACGCGCTGATTTGGATTTACAGGGCATACGTCGAACTTGGCATCATGCAGCCTGGCGACGAAGTCATCGTGCCTGCCAACACCTATATCGCATCAGTTCTTGCTATCACTGAGAATGGTTTGAAGGCTGTGCTTGTAGAACCTAATCCTGATACACTCGAACTTGACGACGAGAAGATAGAGGCTGCTATCACTAAGCGCACTAAATCGATCTTGCTGGTGCACCTCTATGGTCGCTGTGCCATGACACAGAAGATAGCTGCCCTTTGCGAGAAATACGACCTCAAATTAGTGGAAGATAATGCGCAAGCGCATGGGTGTAGAGCCCCCCAACCCCCTAAAGGGGGAGACACCACGTTAGTTGGTACATCTAAAATAGGAGTTAATCTGGCTGATCCTATATTATATCCTTTGTTAAAAGATTTTGCAAATCAGAATAGACATAACCCGACAGAAGCGGAGGAGGTCTTATGGAACTTACTTAGTCATCGCAAATCCAAGTCCCCTTTAAGGGATTTAGGGGCCTCAAGTGATTTATGGGCCTCAAGTGATTTAGGGGCTTCAAGTGATTATAAGTTCCGCAGACAACATATTATAGACCAATACATTGCTGATTTTGCTTGTTTGGAACAAAAGTTGATTATAGAGATTGACGGCAAATACCATAATCTTAAAGGCCAAGCAGAGGAAGATGCTATACGTACTCGTGTTATTGAGAATTATGGCTTTAGAGTAATTCGTTTTACCAACGAACAAGTGTTATTTGATACTGAAAACACTTTGAAAGCAATATACGATGCGTGCAACTCCCCCTTTAGGGGGCTGGGGGGCAGGACGGGCTCGCTTGGGCATGCGGCAGGGCACTCTTTTTATCCGGGAAAGAACCTCGGAGCCTTTGGCGACGCCGGTGCTGTGACGACCAACGACAAAGAGCTGGCTGACTGTATCCGGGCATTAGCTAACTACGGCAGTCAGAAGAAATATGTGTTTAAATACTGTGGCAGAAACAGCCGTTTAGACGAGATACAAGCAGCAGTACTCGATGTCAAACTCCGTCATTTGGAAGAGGATAACGCTCTGCGGCAGAAGGTGGCGGCTTATTATTACGAACATATCAACAACCCTCTTCTCAGACTGCCGAAGCGCTTGCCCGACGAGCAGAATGTCTATCATCTGTTTCCAATCATCGTCTCACCCTTTAGGGGGCAGTGGGGCCGTGATGAGTTGCACGATTATCTTGAGGCAAAAGGTATTCAGACGATTATCCATTATCCCATTCCTCCGCATCTTCAAGAATGTTATCAGCAGGATATTAAAGAGGGCAATATCGTCGTTCCAAGCAGCGGACTGCCTATCACAGAGCGTCTTGCCAACGAGGAACTGAGTCTGCCTATCAGTCAGGTTCTTACACTCGACGACTATAAGGCAGTAGTTGAAGCTCTTAACGCCTTTGGCAAATAAAACTGCGCTATTAACATACGAATGTGAGGCTGAAGGTTTGAGGCTGCGAGGGATAAAGTGTGGGGTGCTTCTTAGCAGTTTTCTTTTCCGCCGGTTACAAACCGGCGCTCCCGGCGGGTGAAGTGCTGTCGCCGGGTACGCCAATTTGCAATTGGCGGCGAGGATAGACGTGGGTACGCCAATTTGTAATTAGCGGTGGGGAGATGATAGGGGAGGCTGATTCGTAATTGTGAATTCTATCTTCATCGTCTTACTGATTCTGAGTGTTTTTTATAGTGCCGACCGGAGTGGTCGGCATTTTTTTTCGGCAATAGTTGTAGGTGTGAGAAATTTTCAGTATCTTTGCATGTTCAATCAATAACACACACAGGACTCAATTAAAACCCCAACACAGGACTCAATTGAACCCCCAACACAGGACTCAATTAAAACCCCAACACAGGACTCAATTAAAACCCCAACACAGGACTCAATAAAAAAACCAACACAGGACTCAATTAAAACCCCAACACATATCCTCTTATGAAGAAAGAAGTTAAATTCTCGCTTGTCTACCGCGACATGTGGCAGAGTTCGGGCAAGTACGTGCCTCGTAAAGATCAGTTAGCAAAGATCGCTCCCGTCATCATCGACATGGGTTGTTTCGACCGCGTCGAGACCAACGGTGGTGCTTCAGAGCAGGTGAACCTGCTGTATGGCGAAAACCCTAATCTGGCGGTACGCACCTTCACTAAGCCTTTTCGCGAGGCAGGTATTCAGACTCACATGCTCGACAGAGGACTTAACGCCTTGCGAATGAATCCGGTACCGGCTGATGTGCGACAGCTGATGTACAAGGTGAAACATGCACAAGGGACTGACATCACACGTATCTTCTGCGGTTTGAACGACCCTCGAAATATCATCCCCTCAATCAAATGGGCTAAAGAAGCCGGCATGACGGCGCAGGCAACGATGTGTATCACCTATTCTAAGGTGCATACTGCCGAATACTACATCAACCTTGCCGAGCAGCTTATCGAGGGTGGGGCACAAGAGATATGTCTCAAAGACATGGCAGGTATCGGACGCCCGGCGATGCTCGGCGTGATAGTGGCTGCCATCAAAGAGAAACACCCCGATATCGTCATTCAATATCATGGTCATACCGGTCCCGGCTTCTCGGTGGCTTCGATGTTAGAAGTCGCTAAAGCCGGTTGCGACGTGCTCGACGTGGCGATGGAGCCGCTCTCGTGGGGTATGGTTCATCCCGACGTCATCACCATACAAGCTATGTTGCGCGATGCCGGCTTCCTCGTTAAAGACATCAACATGAAGGCTTATATGGAGGCTCGCTCGCTGACACAATCGTTTATCGACGACTTCCTGGGTTACTGGATCGACCCGCGTAACTCGAAGATGACATCGCTACTCGTGGGTTGCGGTCTGCCGGGTGGCATGATGGGTTCGCTGATGGCTGACCTCAAGGGCATGCATGCCGCCATCAACGCCAACCTGCGCAAACGTGGTGAGGCGGAGCTTAACGAAGACGAACTGCTCGTAGAGCTCTTCCAAGAGGTGCAGCGTATATGGCCTATGCTCGGCACTCCGTGTTTAGTAACGCCGTTCTCGCAATATGTGAAGAATGCAGCTCTGATGAATCTGTTCTCACGATCGATGGGAGAGAAGGAGTTCACACGTATGGACCCCGCCATGTGGGGCATGATACTCGGCAAGTCGGGCAAGCTGCCGGGCACCCTCGCACCCGAGATCATTGAGCTGGCTAAAGAGAAAGGGTATGAGTTCTACACCGACGACCCTCAAAAACTCTATCCCGATGTACTGCCGCAGTATATCAAGGAGATGGAGCAACTCGGATGGGACCGCGGACAAGACGACGAAGAGCTCTTCGAGTTCGCCATGCACGACAAGCAGTATCGCGAATATAAGTCGGGGCAGGCAAAAGAGCAGTTTAATAAAGACCTGCTCGAGCGTATCGAGAAAGCTGCAGGCGAAGGCAAACAAGTCACCTTCCTCTCGGCTGCCGACAAACGTGCCATACTGCACCCCAATGCCGAACCGGTGGAGGCTCCCGTCAATGGTAAGCTGATATGGGAACTCAACTACGACGAAGGCTCAACTAAGCCGGTGCATGGTAAGATGTTCCTCAACTCGGAGACTATATGTATGTTGCAAACAACACACGGCATCGAGATGGTGCCGGCATTCTGCAACTGCCGTATCGTCGACATTGAACACGAAGCCGGTGAGACAATAGCCAAAGGACAGACGATATGCTGGGTCGAGAAAGTAGACGTAATAGAAGAAGCTAAGATAGCAGCCGAAACAGCTGTCGACACCCTCAAACAGAAGGCAAAAGACCTTCTCGACACGGCAAAAGAAGCCATGGCTGACAAGCCCAAACGTGTCGAACCCAAGACAAGCAAGTGGAAAGATGCTGTCAATGCTAAGAAGCAGAAATAGCGCTCTGCTGTTTTAATCTGCATTATTACTTTTTAGAAAACATAAAATCATATAGTTATGAAAAAATACAATTTCAATGCCGGTCCGAGCATTCTGCCTCAAGAGGTGATTCGCCAGACTGCCGATGCCGTTCTCGATTTCCAAGGAGAAGGCTTGTCAATACTCGAAATTTCACACCGTGCCAAGTATTTCCAGCCCGTTGTCGACGAAGCTGTAGCACTGATGAAAGAGGTGTTTCATATACCCGAAGGCTACTCTGTTATCTTCCTTGGCGGCGGTGCCAGCTTGCAGTTCTGCATGGTTCCGTTCAACTGTATGGAACACAAAGCAGCCTATCTCAACACCGGTGTGTGGGCAAAGAAAGCCCTCAAAGAAGCTAAGGCTTTCGGCGAAGCCGTAGAGGTGGCAAGTTCGGCTGACGCCAACTTCACCTTTATCCCTACCGACTATCAAGTGCCGCAAGATGCCGACTACTTCCATATCACCACCAACAACACCATCTATGGTACCGAGCTGAGCGACAGCAAACTAAAAGATATCTACGCCAAGCGCGGACGTGTGCCGTTGGTTGCCGACATGTCGTCGGATGTGCTGTCACGTCCTATCGACATCTCGCAATATGGCATCATCTACGGCGGTGCGCAGAAGAACCTCGCACCGGCGGGTGTCACCTTCGTCATCATCCGCGACGACATGCTCGGTCATGTGACACGCCATATCCCCACCATGCTCGACTATCGCACACATATCGATGGCGGCTCGATGTTCAACACACCACCAGTACTGCCTATTTATACCGCTATGCTCACGTTGCGTTGGCTCAAAGCTAATGGCGGTGTAGAGGGAGCTGAGAAACGAAACATCGAGAAGGCTGAGCTGCTCTACGACTGCATCGACCATAGCCGTATCTTCGTCGGCACTGCCAAAGCTGAGGACCGTTCGCGCATGAACGTATGTTTCGTGCTACGTCCTGAATATCAGGATTTGCAAGACGACTTCTTCCGTTTCGCTACCGAGCGCGGGATGGTAGGTATCAAAGGACACCGCTCAGTAGGTGGCTTCCGTGCTTCGCTTTACAACGCTATGGACATCGAAGGCGTGAAAGCACTGGTCGACTGCATCAAACAATACGAACAGAAGCTCTAAACGAAACAATCGACAACTCGTGATTTCGACATCTCGTGATCCCGACATCTCGTCATCTCGAAAAAAAAAACAGATTTCGTCATCTCGTGATCTCGAC
>CAMHKW010000073.1 GCA_946185835.1 uncultured Bacteroidales bacterium | reverse complement strand
GATAATCAATCAGTTATCAGGCGGAGTAGAATAATTTGGCAATAAATTTGTTATAATAAGAGCATTATGAAACGAGCGGGAAACTTCAGTCATTTTACTAAACTTTACCTTATATGGCAGTTGACTTATAACCACAGATAGGGGGCTTTTATCGCAGATATTTATCTTATATGCGCTGATTTTTTTTACCGCCTGTTATAGGGCGGGGTGCCCGGTGTTTTTGTTGGTGGTGGCAAACCGGCGTACCCTTAGGGCAGAGTAGCTGGAGGCGAGAAGTAGCATGAGCGCCAAGGGGAGTTCGCCTATAGGGTCGCCGAAAGGAATGTTAGGCGAGTCGTTGACTTTGCGCCTTCCTGATTCGAGTAGCGGACTGTCGTCGGTTGCCAGCACCGAGAGAGAGGGAGGTAATGCCGCTCCGACAGCGGCTATGTCGCCACAACGCGATGAATAAGAGTGCCACGTTGAGGAGCTATTAGTACCATCAGATTCGAAATGCTTAGTGCCGTATGAGTTGTATGACTTAGAGTTATAAGCATCGTTGGTGTTAGTGTTGGAGGTGAGCTGACCTTTAGTGTTGTTTGTGAGTTTGATGAAAGAGCCGAATGAGCCATAGCCATAGGCTGCGCTGTGGGTACTACTGCCGTGATAACCTCGCGAGCTATTGCCTTGCAAGCCGTTTCCAAAAGAGCTGCCATGACCGTTGCTATAAGAGCTGCCATATCCGCTGCCATAGCTGCGTAGTATGGCACCGCTTTGTCGGTAGAGGTTGACCTTAGCAGAGCCGGTAGCATGGTTGTTGCTGTAGTTAGCAGTAGCCGATGCGGGTACAGTATGCCGACCGACATGTTGGGCTTTTGTCATGCTGTTGGGCGAGGTGATGACCTGTGCCGCCGTACTCGAGGGGGTATAGCTGTTGGCGTATGCTTGCACCGCAAAACACGTCAACATCAAGAATATTACATATTGATAAGTACGCATGGTATTGTGTGTTGTCGGTTTAACGTACGATGGTTTTCAGCGTGGTGGCAGTGAGTTCGTTGGCAAGGCGTATGTAGTAAACGCCTGTGGGCAGTGAGAGAGTGATGGCGGCATTGTCGGCGGCATGTGTGTTATGGTATGCGAGTTTGCCGTCGGCAGAGTATACCCATACGCATGTACCCATAGTAACGCCTCTGATGGTGAGTATGCCTTTCTCGCTTATAAGTCGGACATGTCCCCATTGGTCATCGCCGAGCCGTTCGGTGTCGGTAGCTATCTGTGGTGTGCGTCGAACCTTGACGAAGAGTGAGAGACGCGCCTTGTTGTCTTGTCGGGTAGAGCTGAACGTGTAGTCGGATAGCAGCAGGTTATGCCATTGGCTGTTGTCGGCATCGAAGAGTGTAGCCTCTTCGACACGTGAGATGTCGTATCTGTCGTCGACGGCGATGGTATATTGTCCGTTGGCGGCAGCGAAGTAGTTGACGGGCACTCCTGATGCTGCGGCGTCGTCGGGCAGTGCGTTGAATGCCATCTCTCCGTAGTCGTTGCGTGTGGCGACGACGGGTTTGGAGTAGTACTGATAGTATGCGCCGCGCATCTTAATGAGGTCGTCCATGACGTCGTAGTCGGTGGTGAAGTCGTTGGAGATGAGCAGTGCGGTGTTGTCGGCTTCGCCGTTGGCGTTGCTCATGGTGATGCCGAACCAGACGGGTTCGTCATATTCTGTGCTGTTATTGGCTTTTGCTACGATAGAGGCTCGTTGAATGTTGGAGGTTGCGAATTCGATGCCTTGCGGCTGTTGCGGGTCGTTGCCTCCCACCTGTACGAAGTAGCAGGTGAAGGGTTCGAGGTTGTCGATGGTGGTGATTGCCACTTGTCGGTATTCGCTCCATCCGTTGTCGACGGGTTCTACGAGATATCGTATGTTGCCTGTGGTGTTGAGGTTCCATTTGCCGGTCCATCGTCCGTCGACAACCTCTTTCTCGAGCTTACCAATCTGCAGTGGCGATTCGATGCCGGTGGCGTTGTAATAGGTGAGGAAGGGGTTGCCTATCATGTTCCATCCTCGGTGGTTCCAACGTAGTTCGGGGTCGTTGCAGCCGTATGCATAAAGTTCGCTGATGGTTTTGTTTTCTCGGTCGGCAGCGATGACTTCTTTAGACATTGGGAATCGTAGTTCGCTATTGACATATCCGTCGCCCGGTATGCCGACTATATATCCCATACCTTTCTTTAGCGTGGTACCCGGTGTTACGTTGGTCCATCCTCCGTCTCGGTGTACTGCACGATATTCGCCGTCGTACCATTGGCAAAGCCAGTCGGCTCCGAGTCGGGCTTCGTTGCCGTTGGAGAAGCGCACGTCGTCGACGTTGCAGTCGTATGGCAGGGTTATATAATGCCAGTTCTGCGGGTTGATACGCAGGTCGAGATATACGCCTTTGTTGTCTTTGATGACGAGTCCGTGTTCGGCATCTTGCGTCCCGAGCAGGTTGACGGTCGAGATGTCGTCTTCTTGTCGGCGTATAGACAGCGAGTTGATGTTATATGTGGTGTTAGCCGGAATGGTGAGTGAGCCGCCAGGGTAGATTTTGATGTTACCCACTTGCGGTGCGTCGTTGGTGGCACCGTCGTCAGCTTTCTGTAGCGAGGCGTTGCCGAGAATGACGATGTTGCAGTCGCGACAGCGTCGTATACTCTCGTCGATGAGTGGTGCGTGTGTCGACTCGTTCTTGACGATGTAGTGGAAGAGGGTGTCGGTGGTGGTAGTGTTGGGTTTGGTGACGATGATAGGCACCTGTGACTCTTGCTGTGTGAGCACTATCGAGGGGTCGGTGTTGTCGACGAGTTGGAACTTGAGGTTTAGGCAGGCGTACT
The DNA here is from genome assembly GCA_946185835.1 of uncultured Bacteroidales bacterium. Taxonomy (GTDB): domain Bacteria; phylum Bacteroidota; class Bacteroidia; order Bacteroidales; family Paludibacteraceae; genus Colicola. The sequence continues at coordinate 8,120 of CAMHKW010000073.1, read as the reverse complement.
GACGCAGGTATTCGATAGGAATAGTGTAGTCGCCGTTTTGGTGTTCGTAGCTCTCGAGCAGTGTGCCGTCGCCGATGTTGCTATACTCCTTATAGTATTTGTTATAGTCGAAGCTGCCTACTTCCTGGAAACCTTCGCAGGTGTATTGGAAAGTTTTGTTGCCACTGCCGTCTTTAGCTGTAGGTATTTGCAGTCCTGCCCATTCGCCGTGGTGCTCTACGGAGTTGTTGTCTTGGTAGAGACCAAGTGTGAGGAAGTCGCCGAAGTTATTGAGCACAGCCGAGTCGCCGCTTGTGACGTATGGTTTGCGGATGAGCAGACATCGGTTGGTAGACAGCTCGTAGTCGATTTCCTCTTCGTCGGTGGCATAGTTGTCACCGAGAGCGGTGATGAAGCCGACGTCATCACCGAATGACGGCTTGGTACCGCCTTCCATAGGAGCGACTTCCTTATTATCTATATCGCCTCCAACCTCCATTGCCCCAATGATGTCAATGCACTTACTGCCTCGGAAGAGTCGGACAGTACCTTTTCCACTAAAGGCAAGGTTGTTGTTCTCTACATTATTCCATTTGTTGTAGGTGGGGTCGTTTTCGGCACATGTCATCACCGCGTCACGATTGTCCTTGTTGAACAATATGATTTCTTCTCCGGGATAGATGTACCCGGGTTCTATCGCTCCGAAAGTAGCGAGCGACAGCGGTGTGTATTTAGTGGAGTGTGTGGTACTGCGCTGCAGGATGGTGATGTTGTCGAGTGCTATCTTGTTGCCTGTGCCGTTGTAGATGGCAAGCAGTTTGGCGTCGCCTTCTGCCTCGAAGTATTTGGAGAAGAAGATGTCGGTTGCCATGGCGCTTCCGGTGCCGTGTTCTACCTCACCTTGTATTACTATCTGCGGGTGTACGTTGTCGTCTTTGTCGACATGTATGACGACGGCGTTCTCTTTCCATTCTACGATGTCGATGAGCGGTCCGGTGGTGGTGAAGTCGCCAGTGACGGCGCAGCTTGCTGAGCCGTCGGGTGTGAGTCGGTAGTAGTAGGTGGTCTGTTCGGTGAGTCCTGTCAGTGTGGCGGGCGAAGAGGTGGCGGTGGCGGCGATGCGGCCGGATGTCATCTCTTCGTTGGTGAATGCTTCGATAAGCATCTCGTCGGCAGAGCTCTGCCACGAGAAGGTGGCTTCTACACGCCGCGGGCTGACTTGCACGTTGACGGGATAGGTGGAGCAGCCGACGGGCAGCAGGTAGAATGTAGATTCTGACTTATAGTATCCGAACTTGACGTTGTATGCCAACTGACGGTTAGCGTCGGAAGCTTCCGAGCGCGAAGGCACTGTGATGGTGTATTGCTCACCGTCGGTGGTTGAGAGCAGCCATTCGTAGTTGCTGCCGTTGGTGGCGGCGAGCATGGCATAGTTCTGAAGGTCGGTATTGCCGGCTGAGGATGAGGTCCATAGGCATTTGTTGTTGTTACCCACAAGTCGGACGCAGTTGCCTGCCTCGGCATATCTTGAAGATGCTACCGCGCTGAGCGAGTAGAGTATACGCGACGAAGCAATGGGTAGCATAGTAAGTCCGGCATTAGGTGTAACGACGATGCCGTCGTAGGTGCCGGCACCTTCGGTCATGTTGGCAGGCATGGCATACCATTTGCTGCCTTTTTCGGTAACGATGACGAACTCGTCGGGCAGGGAGCGTCCGTTGACGGTGATTTGTTTGGTTACGTCACCTGCTGTCAGTGTGATGGTGGCAGCCTCACGCACATCGGACGAGGTTGGTGTGTATTCTACGGTGAGGGTGGTGGCGAGTGTGGCAGGCGTTGCAGGAATATTATTGTTGGCGAGAGCGACAGTGAACTTCTCGTTGTCGGATGTGGCAGTGAGCGTAGTAGCGGCATCGAAGCCTTTAGCAGTGAGGCTAAGGGTGGTGCGCACCTTCTGACCGTTGGCAGACGTTATCCACTGCGAGTCGGCAATACGGATTGCAGCACCCGACGAGCAATGGGTGTTATTGACAGCGTAGGAGGTGTTGGCAGAGGCAGCGACGTCAATTTGGGTGTTAGTGCGTTTGTAGATGATAATGCCACCTTTAGCTTGAGTGTTTGCGTAGCATGAGAATATTTTGCTCGAGTTGTTATATTGCAGCAGCTTGTGTGTGTAGGTGCCTTTCGCCTCGATGGTAGCTTCAGCCGTCTCATTGTCGATGGTGATGTCCCACTTGCCGTTGTCGGTAAGCGGACTGATGGTTCTCAGGTAGTTGTTTGAAGAGGACGCCGCTGCGATGTAACCGGCTTTGACGTCGTCATAGAATGTCCATCCGTTAGCGGCATTGCCTCCAAGAGTGAACACCTGCACTTTGTCGGATTCGAGGAAGTAGGTCTGTGTGTTGCTGCTCCCGTTTTGATGTATGGTGGCTTGTGCACGGTTGTTGGAGTTTTGTGTAGCGCCCATGGCGAGCCAGAACGAGTATGCGCCTATGATTACTTTGTCGCCTGCCGTGAGGTTGCTGATGTTGGTCACTTCTTCGTATATGTAAGCCTTGGTAGTGCCTGTAGAATAACCCCATACAGCCCACCATGTCTTGCCGGCTCCCTCGGCGGTAGCGCTGCCATTGGGTGCTTTGACGACAGTGGTAGCACTTTCCGATTCTGCCCATCCGGCAAATGAGTAGCCGTCTTCGCAGCTGTATTCCTCGCTTATATCAGGCAGTGTGTAGTCGTCGCCGTCGGTGACAGTGATGGTAGAGAAGGTGGAGCTGACGCCGTCGTCTTTAGTTTTGAAGGTGATGGTGAACTGTGCCTTCACCTCGATGTCGATGCTTACGGCAGCGCCGCAGAGTATGTTGTCGGCATCATCTTCGTTGACTGCCTGTGTGGCGGTGACGGTGTAGGTGGTGGTGGCAGCTGCGGTGGGCAACGTGAGGGTGGCGCCTGAATTGGTTTGATTAGACAAGGTGCCGCCGGTGGTGGTCCATGTGATGGCTTTGCCGTTGCCTCCGCTCAGGGTGAGTGCTACGGTGCCGCTACCGGCGAGCGAGGTGGCGTCGGCATCGATGCTCAGTGGTGTGGCAGGAGCATGGCAGCAGTATGGCTTGGAGGTATAGACACGGCTGCCGCTGAAACGGTAGATGTCGAAGTAATGTGAGCCCGAGCCTGTTGAGTTCTCTGTGCGGTATTTGTTTTGATGTTCAGAAGTGAGATCGCTTCTGCAAGACAGATATTTTGTGCCATCGACAATAGTGAATGCTCCTTCTGTGTTGTCCCAAGTGATGGTCCATGCCGTTTTATTGGCAGTAGAAGCTGTTAGGTTGTTGTCAGTGCCGTGATAGATATATCCGTTGGTGCCATCGCCAAGATACCATGTGCCTGTGTTGGCTTCGGTAACGGTGAGCGAGTTCTTCTCGTCGCTGTCGATATTAGCTTTGCTAAATTCCCAATATTTGACATACGATTTGCTTACTGTCTCCTGATAGAGTGCATATTGCGCGTCAGGGTCGTTAGGTACGATGACTATCTTGTTATCGGTTGCGAGTACGTCAGACGATGTCATCTTGCGCCATTCGGCAACGCTGTTAGGATCAGAACCGCGATATACGGCGGTGAAGGTGGTGGCAGCTGTGATGTCGCTGACGGCGGTACCGGGTTCGAGAATGTTGGCAGGCTGAGTGGTGGTGCCGGTCGAGTGGTTGTTGTATGTACCACGTACCCAGCCGAGGAAGGTGGCATCGGCGCAGTCGGAGTTGCCGTTCTCAGGAAGGATGTAGTCCTCGTCAGCGTAGGCGAGTTCGGTATATGAGGTGCCGTTGTCAAAGAGTGTGACGGTGTAGTTGGTGATTGGTACCCACTCACAATACCAGTTGTCGTCACCACTGTCTTCATAGATGCGCCAGTAGCCTTTGATACCCGCCTGGTCGGTTGCTGACATGCCCTGCATGGTGTTCATCGATAGTGTCTTCGACTGTCCTTTGCTTGCCGATTTGTCGTAGAAGATGGTATTGCCGTCGGACTTGCGTATGCCGACGTAGAACTTGAAGTTGGCATTTGTAAAATAATTGGCAGGTGCCGTCATCTGTGCGGTGCGGTATTCGGTGCTGCTGACGTATTCGAAGGGTATATTGCGCCAAATGGAAGCGCCATCGATGCCATAGGTGAGCTGATAGACGGGTTGCAGCGAGCAGTAGTAGTTGCCGTTGAAAAGGTCGCTGTTGTCGTAGATGATGAGTGTGCCGACCGAACCGGTCTGCACTGCGTACTCGGAGTCGGTGCGAGTGCCGTCGCTTCGCTTGGCGGTGTAGATATAGCTTAGCGGAGTGGAGTAGGAATGTCCTGAGGGTTCGCCAAGGAACTTGCCGGGTCCGACCCAGAACTCTCCTGTCACATCGGGCACAACGAAGTTTTCTATCTGCCAGAGATGCGAGGTGCCTACTTGGGTGAAGCAGTTTTCTGAGCTCCAGTCGGCGCTGCCGGCGGAGCCGTCGGTGTCGTAGTTGATTTGCCATTGGCAGTCGGATGCGTCGCAGTCGGGGTTGGAACTATAGCGCAGTGTCTTGTAGGTCACAGTGAGTGATGCTGCACGTATCTGATTATCTGCAGTAGCAAAGAGTGATATCTCATTGGTGTATTGTGCAGGAGTGAGGCTGACGGTCTGCGTGGTGCCGTTAGTAGTGAGGGTTCCGGTGCTAACGGAGCTTGCTACGTAGTCGGCGTCTGATAAGGTAAGCGTGATGCCGGTGATGAGTGTGGGTGCCGTGATACGTATGTAGTTGCTCGTACCGCTACTTACAGTGAAGGTGTGTGGTGTGCCGTTGGTGTAGTGCTGACCTGCAGAGAGTGAGATGCTGATGCCTGATGCGGTATGCGTCCACGATAGCGAGGTGTTGGCCTCGAGGCCTGCCATAGTGGTGGCATCGAGGGTGGCGGTGGTGTTGGTCTTGCCGGCTTTGGTGTATACAGCATACATAGTAACGTCACGATGAGGTGCAAAGCTGCCGGTCAGCAGAGTGGGGCTAAGGCAGTTGTCGCATGCTGACCCTTGCTTCCATCCTGCGAAGGTCCAGCCTTTCGACACACAAGTGGCGTTGGAGAGAGTGGCAGTTGGCAGCGTGGTAGATGCCCCTGCTGTCGGCTGCGTCCACGAGGCGGGACTGCCCGTGCCGCCACCATAGTTATAGGTAATAGTATGCGGGGTGTTGTCGACCTTGCGATAGAGACGAATAGCAGTCTGTGTGGCTGCAGCGTAGCAGTTGAAAAGGTGGTTTGTGGAATTGAAATGCAAGGTGTTGCGTGTGCTGTCGCCTTGAGCCACTATGCTTGCTGTGTCGTTTGTGATGCGGATAGCCCACTCGCTGTCAGCGGTGGTGTTCTCTGCTCTTGTTTTAAGCTGATTACTTCTGCTACTTGAGGCGTAGAGATACCCTGTAGCATCGCCGGTGACATACATAGTCCAGCCTTTAGTGCCTTCGCCGAGTGTGATGACCTGTACGTTAGCAGAGGTGACGGTGACGTTAGAGCCGCTGACGGCGAAGTTGCCGGATGCGGCGACACCTGCACGGTTGCTCGCTTTCTGGTTAGTGCTAAGGGCATAACCGTTGTCTTTGTCTAATATGATGACCTCATCGCCTTCAACGAGTGACGAAGCATCGGTGACGAGCTCGTAAGTGGTGGCGGCAACGATAGTGAAGGTGCCGGTGGCTACGTCAGAGTCTGTCCAACCAGTCTTGGTGGCTATGGCTTTGATGGTGGTGGTGGAGCTGACGGAGATGTTAGGGCTAAAAATGGTACTGCCGGAGGTAGGTTTGTCCCCGTTGGTGGTATAATGTATGTCTGCGCCGGCTGTGGTTGTAGCTATCGATACGTTTTGAGTGCTCCCGTAGTTGCCGGCGGCAGGTGTGAAGGTCGGCGTAGCACATTTGAGGGTGTAGGTGGCGGAGGCGACATCAGAGTCGGTCAGTCCGTCTTTGTAGGCTATAGCCTTGAGAGTGGTGGTCTGGGTGATGCTGACAGGTAATGAATAAACAGTGCCATTCGATTTCGATGGCATAGAACCATCGGTGGTGTAACGTATGGTAGCACCTGCGGTGGAGGTGATGGTGACTGACTGCGTCTCGTTGTATGTCCCTTCGGCAACTGAGAACGTAGGGGTGGCGCAGGCTGTGGGTGCAGCGCAGGTAGTGGAATAAGCGGAGTAGGTGACGGCTTCAGCGTATTTGTAGAAAGCAAAGGTTTGATTCTTGATATTGTTATTGATGGAAGTATATGAACGCCAATCTTGACTGTTATAAATACCAATATAACGACTTTGACCTACATTTTTTAAATAATCATCAGCTATGGTAAATGTTTTGTTATCACCGGTGCCTACCCTAAGACCATTATTATCATTTATACAATAAAGCCATGTGGTGGTGGAGCCATTGGGATAGAACACATACCCATCGCTTGCGTTGCCTGATATGTTCCATTTTATGTTATCATTGACCGTTCCGGAAATCTTGCCATTTGATATTGTAACAGCAGAAGCTCCCGGAGGGTTGCTTGTGCCATTATTATTTGTCATGGCATAAGTGCTGCCATTATTCCCGACAATGACAAAGATATCGCTTGCACCTAATGAGGCTAAAGTCGTCTCTACCCATTCCATACCTCCTCCGCTGCTTGCGGTGGCATAGACGGCATAGAAGGTTTGTGAGGCGTCGAGGTTGACGGATGCACCTTTCTCATAGAAGTTGGAGGTGGGTTTGGTGTTGGTTTCTGCCACTGCTACAGTGCTCCATCCGACAAGCACCTTGCTACCGCACGGCTGCGACGATGTGGATGGAAGGGGGTATGAGTCGCCAACGTAATATGTGTTGATGGTGGAGGGAACGCCCGCTTCCGACAATGTGATGCTCGCCTTAGGTGCTACGGAGAAGTTGGCTGTGACGGTGGCATTGGCTGTTCCCATCGTCACTGTGGTGGGGTTGTCGGTAGTACTTGAAAGCGATGCACCTGTACCGCTTATAGACCAGCTGCTGAAAATATAATGAGCAGCAGGAGTAGCGGTAGCAGTAGCGGTAGAGCCTTCGGCAACCGTGGTGCTACTAAGCGTTACCGTTCCGCTTTCTGCCGGTGACACGGCAGAGGATAATGAATGAGTTGGTGTAACGCTTCCTTTAGTATAAGTGACTTGAATTGATTTGCAATAAAGAGCGTTCTTTGTAGAACTTTGAGTTATGGCAACAATAATTTCTCCACTAGCTGAGCCGGTTAGTGTATATTCTGTCGCGGTTGCTGTGAGTGATTGCTGAGTGCCAAACGCTGAACCGCCGACAGTGATATTTAACTTTGCAGAAGTACTACTTGCACCACTTGCATTCACTTTTATTTGTGTGATTGTTCCATTAATACCCGAAGTAGAAATGTTTAAGTATGACACCGCTGCTTTACTTGTTCCATAGTGAATGCCTTTAGTATTGTCAAAGTTTGACTCAGCCGCATCGGAAGTAACAGTCCAAGAAGTCCCGTCATCAGCCGTGCCGGAACCATTGCATTTAGCTGTGAAAGTCAATGTTGAGGTATCTCCCCACACATTGCAGATGCACAGAGTTGTGATAAGTACAAGGGTGGAGAAGATGCGCAGAGCGCGGGATGATGAAAAATCGGGTGTAAAGTTTTTCATATCTTTCGGTATTTTTAGGTTCAAGTGTATTGTTTCCAGTCAGATATACAACAAAAAAAGCCACGAAATGCGGTCGACAGCATGGCTGCCGTTGTTGACATTTCATAGCTAAGGCTCGATAAGAGTAAAGCAATTCCCAATATTTCGACGACAAAGGTAAGAAGAATTTTCGAAAAATGCAAGAATAAATGTTAAAAAAGAAAGAAAAAATATCAAATGACGTACGACTCTCCCTCGTTAATATGCCTCATCTGCGGTTTTCTTTTGTCTTTTGTTCACGAATTAGGCGAATTGAACTAATGTTTCTTTTTGTCTGCATAGTTAGCTGAGAGGGCTGAGAAAAGGAATCTGTGTCAATCTGCTTTATCTGCGGTTTTCTTTCTTTTGTCTACTAATTACGCTAATTCTTACTAATTTTACCTGTTGGCGGAATTAAATAAAAGTGTTCTTTGACTTAAAATAATTACAA
>CAMHKW010000072.1 GCA_946185835.1 uncultured Bacteroidales bacterium | reverse complement strand
TTACCATTATGATTTACTTAATTGTACTCTTATCGCTGCTGTTGGGAGCTGCGGGGGGCTACTTCTTTAGATTAAAGAATGGCAACAGCCCGCAAAGACAATCGGCAGAACAGGTACTCGGTAGCTTCCTCAAGAAGTACGGATGTGCCTTGCAAAACGTGTCGGAAGATAAGGAAAACCACGTTAAATCGGGATCTTTTATCTTCCAAGGCGGATACTTCGATGTGCTTTTCAAAACCGACGGTTCTGCCGAGTTGCTGCTCAACTTCCCGGAATTCCTCTCTGCACCGACCGAAGAGAGTGAACGACTGCTACTCATCGCCAACGACTTTATGGCTAAGATGAAATTCATCAAAATAGTCTTAGAAGGCGACTCCAAGAAAGATGAAGTCACTCTCTCACTCGGATACGAAACGGCTGATATCACAGAGCAAGCTCTCGAAAACATTTGTTCGTCGATGTACCGACTCGCCGACATGGTGCGAGAAAAAGTCAACGACAAAAGCTTTATGGCGTGCAATGCCGAACAAAACTATGGTAAGATGCACGCTGCCGCTCTGCTCAGCGACACACTTGTCGACGGACCTAACAACAACGCCTTAGTTCTCGAACACGACAATGCCCTCACTATAGGTAACCTCATAGCCGAACTCTTCGACAAAGAGAACGACGACGACCTCAAAAGCATGACCGTCATAGTGGGTAGCACCGTCACCAAAGTGCTCGACTACGGACCGCTAATCAGCTCATCCGACCTCTGGGAACTCACCGTCGACAAGATGAAAGGCAGCAAGGCTGTAGTGTTTGTTGAATCTGCTTGTTTCAGTTATTCGCTGAGTGTCAGTCAGGTAGAAGACGAAAAAGACGCCATCTACGCGCGTCTTGCCGCAACACGTGCACCACGGCAACCTATCGACGACACCACCTTCCCTGCTACGCCTCTCAAAGCGCAGCCCAATGCATGTAGTCTGCTCATTGCCAAAGACAAAACCGACGACACCCAGCATCGAGCTGAATATACATACATGTGGCTTGATGCACAAGATAAGATGAAAGATGGGCGAGCCGACGAACTGACCGAAGAACAGAAACTGCTCATCGGCGTAGAATATGATGTAGCCCGACAACAACTCTACTGGGGTACTAAGTACGTACTCAGAGGCAGATACTTGGACGCGATATGCTATCTCACACAAGTATACAACAACTTAAAGCCCGACTTCTTTAGGTCTGAGCAAAGAACCAAAGATGTCTTCTTTACGGTATGCTATAACTTAGGTATGTGCTATTATCAGCTGCAAGAGTATGAAAAAGCCTACTACTATCTCGACATCAGCAGCTCCGGCAATAGGTATAACTATGTGACGATGTTCGTTAACCTGCTCAGTCGGATTTCAGACATACGCTCTTTCCGCGAAATAGAGATGTATGCCAACGAAGTGAACAAACAATTCAAGTCTGATAACGTCGACGAGTCAGACATCGAACTGCGTAACTTCCTGATGAAAAACCACGCAGCCGCCTTCTTAAACTTCAACGACCTCGATGCCGCTGAAGCAGCCTTCAAAGAACTCAGCAACGACGAAGACCTGCAAGACTTCGCACTCCAAGGTCTCGAAGTCGTCAAACAACGCAAAGCCGCCCTCACACGCAGTAAATCATCTTCTCCTACATCATAAAAAACAACAAGACCCTCCGTCAGAGGGTCTTGTGTTGTGGAGCATAGCGGACTCGAACCGCTCACCTCGACACTGCCAGTGTCGCGCTCTAGCCAGATGAGCTAATGCCCCATTTGTCTTGTCTTTATCGCCGACCACCGCCAACGATATCATCAAACGACGCTGCAAAGGTACTACTTTTCCAGAAATCGTGCAAGAGAAATGAAAAAAAATTTGTCCGTTTGCAATATTTTTCTTAAATTTGCAGCCTGAATCATTATTCTAACCGAGTAACACCAATAAATCTATCTGATATGAAAAACATGAAATTCCGTCTTATTGTCATGAACTTCCTCGAATATGCCGTTTGGGGAGCTTATCTGACAAGTATGGGACGCTACCTTGCCACCTATGGTTTAGGTTCTCACATCGGCATCTTCTATTCTATTCAAGGTATCGTGTCGCTCTTTATGCCCGCTCTGATGGGTATCGTGGCTGACCGTTGGATACCTGCGCAGAAACTTCTCTCGCTCTGTCACGCCCTTGCGGGAGCCTTTATGATATCTGCCGGAGTCTACGGCATGATGGCCGGTGACGCAGTGCAGTTCGGACCGCTCTTCTCTCTATATACTCTTTCTGTGGCTTTCTTTATGCCTACGATAGCTCTGAGCAACTCGGTGGCTTATACGGCTTTAGGTAAGGCAGGGCTTGACACCGTCAAGGACTTCCCGCCTATCCGTGTGTTTGGCACCGTCGGCTTCATCGCCACCATGTGGGTCATCGACCTCTGTGGCTTCCAAGATACATCTTGGCAGTTTGTGGTTAGTGGAGGTCTCAGTGTTATTCTTGCTTGCTATGCACTCTCGTTGCCCGAATGTGAGACAAAGAAAGATGTAAAGCCGCAGTCGTGGGTCGAGGCGATGGGTCTGCAGGCATTCACCCTCTTCAAATCCAAGAAGATGGCTATCTTCTTCATCTTCTCGATGCTGCTCGGAGTAAGTCTGCAGATAACAAACGGCTTTGCCAACCCCTTCCTCGGCTCGTTTGCAGCCTTTGAGGAGTTCTCTGATACCTTTGGAGTTCAGCATTCTAATATTCTGATTAGTATCTCGCAAATCTGCGAGGCGTTGTGTATTCTGCTCATACCATTCTTCCTCAAGAAGTTTGGCATCAAGAACGTCATGCTGATGGCTATGTTCGCATGGGTACTGCGTTTCGGACTCTTCGGAGCCGGCGACCCCGGTAACGGAGTGTGGATGTTCGTGCTTAGTTGCATCGTCTATGGCTTCGCTTTCGACTTCTTCAATATCAGCGGTTCGTTGTATGTCGACCAAGAGACAGACCCCGCTCTGCGTTCGTCGGCTCAAGGTATCTTCATGATGATGACAAATGGTTTGGGTGCTACCATCGGCACTCTGTCGGCACAGGCTGTCATCAACCATTTCGTCTATGGTCCCGAAGCGTTGGGAGCTACTCCGCTTGAACTTTGGGCAGGTTGGAGAACCTCGTGGTATATCTTTGCCGGTTATGCTCTGCTCGTTGCTGTCCTCTTCTGGATTTTCTTTGAAAACCCGGCAAAGAAAGGTGTGCAGAAATAATACAGTTTAGTTTTGCAAATCAATAATGATAAGAGAGGTGGCATAACTGCCGTCTCTCTTTTTTCTGTTATTTCCAATCCGTAATGCGCAGTTGTAATCCGGACGTCTGTTCCCGGTTAGTTGTATAAATACTATTGTATACTAATTGAACTTTTTGCACTTTTTTTGTCAAAATATTTCAGTAAACTTTCTTATGTAAAAAAAAATGCCTATCTTTGCACGATAATATATGGGCACACAAAGACAATCCTTTGTTACATCACCGATGTCGAATAGCGAAGCTAAATATTGGGACTTGAAAATCACTCCGAAAGACCACTTGTTGGCGTTCAACTGGAGCGAGTTGTGGCGTTATCGCGACCTCTATGTGTTGTTTGTGCAGCGCACTTTCCGCACAGCCTACAAGCAGACTATCCTCGGTCCGTTGTGGTTCGCCATCACACCGGTGCTGTCGGTGATAGTGTATGTGGCTATCTTTGGCGGCATAGCTAAGATACCAACCGACGGCGTGCCGCCTGTGCTGTTCTATCTTCTTGGCATCTCCGTCTGGGGCTATTTCGCTTCGTGCCTTAACTCCACCTCTAACTCGTTCGTCTCTAATGCCGACATCTTCGGAAAGGTCTATTTTCCGCGTATCATCATGCCGTTGGTAGCTGTTACTACTAACCTGCTCACTTTCTCCATACAGCTCGCCATCTTTGCAGTCTTCTATGTCTATTACGTAGCAACGGGCACCGACCTGCAGATACACTGGCAGTTGGCGTTGTTCCCCGTGCTGGTGCTGATACTCGCGCTCATGGCGGTAGGCTTCGGTATGATATTCTCGTCGATGACAACCAAATACCGCGACTTGCAAGTGATGCTCGGTAAGGTGGTGTCGCTTTGGGTGTATGTCACGCCGGTTATCTATCCGCTCAGCATGGTGACCAACGAGAAGTTGCACCTTGCTATGTCGCTCAACCCCGTCACGCCGGTGATGGAAGCTATTAAATACTCGCTTTTGGGACAGGGGCAGTTCTCTTGGCTCTGGCTCGGATATAGCGTACTGATGACAATCATTCTACTTACAATAGGCCTGATGATGTTCAACAAAGTCCAAAAAAGCTTCATGGACACCGTGTAGGGATTTCTGAATGGTGGATTTTTGATTTCTTAATGGTGGATTCATAAAGAATGATGTTATGAATAACAAGGACAACGAATATAAAGAAAAGTTCCTTAACTTTGCGGTTAGAATAGTGAAGTTGCGGAGCTATCTCAACCAAGAAAAGCACGAATATACTATAGCCGACCAAATTTTGCGTTCAGGAACAAGCATAGGTGCTAACCATAGAGAGGCTTGTGCGGCTGAAAGTGATGTCGATTTTATACACAAACTTTCTGTATCTCAAAAAGAATGTCATGAGACGTTGTTTTGGTTAGAATTATTGAAAATGACAGAATATATTGATGAAAAGCAGTTTGACAGTTTGTATGCTGACGCAGAGGAAATAATGCGTATGTTAACAGCTAGTATTATCACGCTGAAGAAAAAAATGAAGAAGCAACAAGATGACAAGAAAAATAATAAAAATAGTAAAAAATAAATCATACCATTAAGAAATAAAAAATAAGAAATCAAAATCACACCATTAAGCGCAGCGTCACCATTAAAAAATTAGAAATTTGAAACCCTCTTCCACATATTGGACAACTGAGATCTCTGCTAAGACCAACCAACGCGGTCTGGGCTTGCGTGAGCTTTGGCAGAAGAAATACCTTATATGGCTGTTTATCAAGCGCGACATCACTGTGCAGTTTAAGCAGACCATCTTTGGTATGGGTTGGTATTTCATCTCCCCGCTGTTCACCATGTTCATGTACTTGGTGGTTTTCGGTCGCATCGCCGGCATACCTACCGACGATGTTCCGCAACCTGTCTTCTACCTGAGCGGTATCTGTCTTTGGGAGTACTTCTCGGCTTGTCTGACTTCCGTATCTTCTACTTTCCAGTCCAATGCCGCTCTCTATGGCAAGGTATATTTCCCGCGCCTTGTCACGCCTATCTCGGTGGTCATTTCCAAGTTGTTCCGTTTCTCATTGCAGTTGGCTACATTCATATTTGTATATATTTATTTCGTCATCCGTGGTGTACATCTGTGTCCGAACTGGTACTTGTTGCTCTTCCCTGTGGTGCTGATGGCTTTGGCAGGCCTTGCCTTAGGACTCGGACTCATCGTCACCTCGCTGACTACCAAATACAAAGACCTCACCAACGTACTTGGCACGTTGATTTCGCTATGGATGTATGCCACACCTATCGTCTATCCTTTGAGTTATGTTACCAATCCAACACTACATAAAGTTATGCTTTATAACCCCGTTACGGCTCTTGTCGAGACGTTCAAGTACGGGGCATACGGGGCAGGCTCATTCAGTTGGACCTCGCTGGGCTACAGCCTCGCCATCACGGCAGTGGTACTACTGATTGGCATCTGGATGTTCAACCGCAAGCAGAAGTATTTTATCGACACGATTTAGTTATGAGAGGTTTAATGGTGGAAATGGTGGGAATGGTGAGAATGGTGAAATGGTGGGAATGGTGAAATGGTGGGAATGGTGAAATGGTGGGAATGGTGAAATGGTGAGAATGGTGAAATGGTGAGAATGGTGAAATGGTGAGAATGGTGTAATCTGTGTGAGATTCCATTAAGCAATCAGCAATAAGAAATCAAAAATAAAAAAACGTCCGATCCTTGGAAGTTAGATTGTCATGGGAATGTTTATCAACATAGGAAAAGCTGATTTTGAAGCAATCAGGAAAGGTGAATATGTGGATAAGTCAATGCTTATTGCATTTGTTAATAGCCGAATAGGGCTATATGACAAATTTATCTGTGTGACTCGTGCTCGGCGATTTGGCAAATCAATGGCTGCCAAGATGCTTAATGCTTACTATGATGAGAGTGTTGATGCAAGTTCATTATTTGCCGACCTGAAAATAGCGAAAGATTCTTCATACGAGGAGCATAGAAATAAGTATCCTGTGATATACTTGGATGTAAGTGGATTTACTGCCGATATCAACGCTGACAAGGCACGTGTGGTTAATGACATCAACGATGCACTGAGCAAAGAGTTGATAGACACTTATCCGAATGTCACCATCGATTCGTCTGATAAGTTATCTATTCAATTGTGGAAAGTTGTTCACTACACTCATAAGCCATTTATAATGATAATAGACGAATGGGATGCTGTGTTGCGTGAAGTAGATAATGACCAAGTCAAACGTAAGTATGTAGAATGGTTGCGTACACTATTCAAAGACAGTTATACCAACACCATCTTTGCCGGAGTGTATATGACGGGCATACTGCCTATAAAACAATATAATACTGAGTCAACATTAAATAACTTTGATGAATTTTCTATGGTAAATCCGATGAACTTGGCAGGTTATTTCGGCTTTACCGGTGACGAGGTACTTGAGCTTTGCAAGAAGCATGAGATGGATGTTGACTTGATACAGCAGTGGTATGATGGTTATCAGTTGGGCGATATTAAAGAGATATACAATCCGTTTGCAGTGATGCGGGCTGTGAGGAGTGGTAAGATAGCTAATTATTGGACGGCTACGGCGTCATACGAAAGCCTCAAACGTTATATCTCGATGAATTTTGAGGGTATGCGTGATGCTGTGATTGAATTATTGGCAGGCAATGAGGTAAGAGTAGATGTGGATGATTTCTCTAACGATATACACGAGGCGACTAATCGTAATGGTATTTTAACGCTGCTGATACATTTGGGCTATTTGTCGTATAATGCAACAAATAGGACTGTAAAAATACCCAACTATGAAGTCCGTAGAGAGTTCGAGCGTACCATACAAGATGGCAATTGGCAGTATTTGGCAAGGGCACTCGACCATTCGGAACAGTTATTGTCAGATACTATCGCCGGCAGGGCGGAGGCTGTAGCTACAGCAATAGAGTATGTGCATCAGGATAATGCTTCTATTTTGCAATATAACGATGAGAATTCGTTGTCGTGTGTAATATCTATTGCCTATATCGCTGCATGGAAAGATTACATCTTGCGTCGCGAGTTGCCGGAAGGTAAGGGCTTTGCTGACATAGTGCTTATACCACGGCGTAATGTGAAAAGCCCTGCGATTGTTATAGAGTTGAAATACGATAGGTCAGCCCATGCTGCCATTCAACAGATTAAACAGAGACGCTATGCTGAAGCCCTCAAAGAGTATGTGGGCGAGGTTATGTTGGTGGGCATCAACTATGATAAGCAATCCAAGCAATATGAGTGTGTCATAGAAAAGATACATTTTGCACCCCAAACTGCACCCCAAACTGCACCCCAAAAACTAACGGAAAGGCAAGAGCGAATATTGCTATTATTACGAACTAATTCGCGGTTGTCTAAAGCACAAATTGCCGAACGGTTAGGATTGAGCTATGATATGGTTAAACGTGACTTAGCTGCAATGAAAGACGTGGTAAGGTATGTTGGTGCATCTAAAAGTGGTGAGTGGCGAATTATACATGATTGAGAGTGCGTGTGCGTGCATGTGTTTAGAGGACGCTGCGCTGGGGTTGAGAGTTTAGAGTGAGTGTTAAGAGAGGAACGCCGGTTTTCAACCGGCGAAAAATGGTGGGAATGGTGAAATGGTGGGAATGGTGGGAATGGTGGGAATGGTGAAAATGGTGGGAATGGTGCAAGGAAAGAATCTGTGTCATCTAAACAATCTGAGCGATCTGCGTGAGATTTCATTATGAAGCAATAAGAAATAAGAATCTGTTCTAATCAGCAAAATCTGTTAAATCTGTGGTTAAAGTAAAAGAAAAATACAAATCTGTGGTTAAAAAACATCTAAATATGTGGTTATAAATCAGAGATTTGAAATAAGAAATAAAACATCCGTTCCATCTGTGGGAAAATATATAAATTGTTAAATATGAAGAAAGCATTGATAACAGGTATTACCGGTCAAGATGGTAGTTTTCTTGCCGAGTTTTTACTCGAAAAGAATTACGAGGTACATGGTATTCTGCGGCGTAGTTCGACGTTTAACACCGGACGTATCGAACATCTTTATCTCACAGAGTGGGTGCGCGATATGAAAAAGAAACGTGCCGTCAATCTGCATTATGGTGACATGACTGACTCGTCATCACTAATCCGTATTATACAAGAGATTCAGCCTGACGAAATATATAACCTTGCAGCTCAGAGTCATGTCAAGGTGTCGTTCGATGTTCCGGAATATACTGCAGAAGCAGATGCTGTAGGTACTCTTCGTCTGCTTGAGGCTATTCGTATCCTTGGACTCGAGAAGAAAACTCGCATCTATCAGGCTTCTACGTCTGAACTCTATGGTAAGGTACAAGAAGTGCCGCAAAAAGAAACAACGCCTTTCTATCCTCGCAGTCCGTATGGTGTGGCAAAGCAATATGGTTTTTGGATAACTAAAAACTATCGTGAGGCTTATGGTATGTATGCTGTTAATGGCATCTTGTTCAACCACGAATCAGAACGCCGGGGCGAGACTTTTGTGACCCGAAAGATAACCCTTGCAGCAGCTGCTATAGCTAAAGGTCGTCAGGATAAGTTGTATTTGGGAAATTTGTCAGCAAGACGCGACTGGGGATATGCGAAAGACTATGTCGAGTGCATGTGGCTCATACTGCAGCAGCCCAAGCCCGATGACTTTGTTATTGCTACCGGTGAAATGCATACAGTGCGCGAATTCTGCACGCTTGCTTTCCATTATGCAGGCATGGAACTTCATTGGGAAGGAGAGGGCGTTGAAGAAAAAGGTGTTGATGATAACGGACGTGTGCTCGTTGAAGTTGATCCTAAGTACTTCCGCCCCGCTGAGGTGGAGCAACTATGTGGCGACCCCACTAAGGCACGCACCCTTCTCGGCTGGAACCCGCGCAAGACCTCATTCGAACAACTCGTCAAACTGATGGTTGAGAACGATTTGAAGGACTAAAAAGGATGGATAAGCTTAATTGTCAAAAAGACTAAACATTGTGAAATACTAATTGAAACTCAGCGTCATGGAGAAAGAATCTAAGATATATGTGGCAGGTCATCGGGGGATGGTAGGTTCGGCTATTGTT
Organism: uncultured Bacteroidales bacterium; assembly: GCA_946185835.1. Taxonomy (GTDB): domain Bacteria; phylum Bacteroidota; class Bacteroidia; order Bacteroidales; family Paludibacteraceae; genus Colicola. The sequence continues at coordinate 1,663 of CAMHKW010000072.1, read as the reverse complement.
CGTGAACTTGAGCGGCAAGGCTATCATAACCTCGTCTTGAGGACTCACAAAGAACTTGACCTCACAAGGCAAGATGTTGTTGAACGCTTTTTCAAAGAAGAGAAGCCGGAATACGTCTTCTTGGCTGCAGCTAAGGTTGGTGGTATCGTCGCTAACCAAAATGCGCTTGCCGACTTCATGTATCAAAACATGATACTCGAGATGAATGTTATTCATTCGGCTTGGCAGAACGGTTGTCGCAAACTGCTCTTCCTCGGCTCGTCTTGTATTTATCCACGTCTTGCACCACAACCTATGCGAGAAGATTGTTTGCTGACCGGTTCGTTAGAGCAGACCAACGAGGCTTATGCACTTGCTAAGATTAGCGGACTCAAATATTGTGAGTATCTCAATCGGCAATATGGAACTGATTATATATCTGTCATGCCTACCAATCTGTATGGTCCAAATGATAACTACCATCCTGAGCATTCGCATGTTCTGCCGGCTTTGATACGGCGTTTTCATGAGGCAAAACAGGATGGCTTGGACACCGTTACTTGTTGGGGAGATGGTTCTCCGCTTCGTGAATTTTTGTATGTTGATGATTTGGCAAATCTATGTGTCTTTCTTATGTGCAACTATTCGGGAAATGAGACTGTTAATGCAGGTACGGGCAAGGAACTGACGATAAAAGAATTGGCAGAGACGGTAGCGCGCGTTGTTGGGTACAAAGGTCGGATAGAGTGGGATACGTCACGCCCGAATGGTACACCACGTAAACTTCTCGACGTGAGCAAGGCTACTGCATTAGGTTGGAAGTATTCAACAGAGCTTGAAGAAGGCATTCGTCTTGCCTATGATGATTTCTTGAATAACCCGATGAGAGCGGAGAGATAGTTGAGTTAGTATAAGTTAGTTGATAGTTGAGAGCTTAGAGGGTACTTAGGTTTTCAGCCAGTGGAGTTTGAAGAAAGAAATAATAGAAAAAATTGTCTCATCTGCGAAATCTGTGTTTAAAAATTAAAACTTGAAACTGAAATCCGAAATTAATCTATGACTGCAATAGAATTCGAACATGTAAGCAAGCAGTATCGTTTGGGTTTGGTCTCCACCAAGACCCTGAGCCATGATATCCGTCGCTTCTGGATTACCAACGTCCTCGGCAAGGAAGACCCATACTTGAAGATTGGCGAGACAAACGACCGTGCCACCAAAGGCACGTCGGAGTACGTCTGGGCACTCCGCGATATCGACTTCAAGGTGGAGCAGGGCGATGTCGTCGGTATCATCGGCAAGAACGGTGCCGGCAAGTCGACGCTTTTGAAGCTCCTGAGCCGTGTCACCGGTCCTACTACAGGCACCATACGTGCACATGGTAGGATAGGGTCGCTTTTGGAGGTGGGCACCGGCTTCCATGGCGAGATGACGGGCAGAGAGAATATCTTCCTCAACGGTGCCATCCTCGGCATGACCCGCCACGAGATACAAGCCAAACTTGATGAAATTATCGATTTTTCAGGCTGCGAACGTTATATCGACACACCTGTAAAACGCTATTCAAGCGGTATGACTGTACGTTTGGGATTTGCTGTGGCAGCATTCCTTGAACCGGAGATATTGGTTGTCGACGAAGTCCTCGCCGTCGGTGATGCCGAGTTCCAAAAGAAAGCCATCGGCAAGA
>CAMHKW010000071.1 GCA_946185835.1 uncultured Bacteroidales bacterium | reverse complement strand
GTATTCCTACCACCTACGCTAATAGCATCTATGTATGGTATGAACTTCGACTTCATGCCGGAGCTGCATTGGCGCTTAGGCTACCCATACGCTATCGGACTGATGATAGTGTTTACTCTGTTCGTACTCGGTATATTCAAAATCAAAAAGTGGTTATAACAGGTGTTGATAAATTGTTAATTACTTTTCTGAAGTATCAACAATCATAAATTATTAAGATTTTTGAACATCAGAGTTTATTTAATTAACATAGGTATAAGACTAATCTTGTGTAACTTAAATAAGTTATCAACATTATCAACACCCATAGTAGTAATAGGTTTTTAAAAGAAAATAACATATAATAATAAACTAACAAAGAAAGCTGACAACGCTTATGGAAGATACAATACTTATAGAGAAGATAGAGCAATTAAAGAAACAGAAGCGTGCTGTTATCCTTGCTCACTATTATCAGATACCTCAGATACAAGACATAGCCGATTTTGTAGGCGACTCGTTGGCTCTTGCTCAGCAGGCTAAGGGCGTGGAGGCTGATATACTGGTGATGTGCGGCGTGCATTTCATGGCAGAGACAGCCAAGATTATATGTCCCGACAAGAAAGTTCTTATACCCGAACCTGCAGCCGGTTGTTCGCTTGCCGACAGCTGCAAGGCTTCTGACCTTAGTGCGTGGAAAGAGCAGCATCCTGACCACTTAGTAGTGAGTTATGTTAACACGTCGGCTCAGGTGAAGGCGTTGTCTGACGTAGTGGTTACCTCGTCGAATGCGCTAAAGATAGTAAATGCATTGCCGACAGACAGACCTATACTCTTCGGACCTGATTATAACTTAGGTAATTATATCAACAGCGTTACGGGTCGTGAGATGTCGCTATGGAATGGTGCTTGTCATGTTCATTCGCGCTTTTCGGTAAGCGAGCTTATCAAACTTATGAAGCAATATCCCGAGGCGGATGTAGTGGCACATCCCGAATGTAAGAAAGCCGTATTAGAGTTATCTGACTATATAGGTTCGACGCAAGCAATACTCAATTACGTACGTAAGTCGGACAAGAGCGTGTTTATAGTACTTACCGAAAGTGGCATTTTACATAAGATGCAGCTTGCTTGCCCCGATAAGACATTTATACCTGTGCCGCCTGAGGCTTCTGAACTGATGGTCGACGGCAAATTGGTACCATGCAGCTGCAACGAATGTGAATATATGAGGATGAATACTCTTCAAAAACTTTATGAATGCCTTCTCAACGAGACTAACGAGGTGCTGGTCGACGAGCAGACAGCGCAGCAGGCTATTCGTTCGATTAACCGAATGCTTGAAATGAGTAATTGAGATAAATAACTAATATATTAAATATTATGAGTAAGTATAAACTTGCGGATAATGCCTATCGTGAGCTCAAAGGAGGCGAGAAGTATGAGCCTATCTTGTCACCAGAAAGTTCACACAAAGAGGTCACACCATATAGTGTGATTACGGGCGTAGTGATGGCGATTATATTCTCGGCAGCTGCTGCCTATTTAGGACTTAAAGTAGGTCAGGTGTTTGAAGCTGCCATCCCGATAGCTATTTTGGCTGTTGGTATGAGTGCCGGACTTAAACGTAAGAACGCTCTTGGAGAGAATGTAATAATTCAGTCGATAGGTGCTTGTTCTGGTGTGATAGTGGCAGGTGCTATTTTTACCCTGCCCGCACTTTATATACTGCAAGATAAGTACCCCGAGATGACGGTTAACTTCATGCAGATTTTTGTATCGTCTCTGCTTGGTGGCTGTTTAGGTATACTGTTTCTTATCCCTTTCAGAAAGTATTTTGTAAGTGATATGCACGGCAAATATCCTTTCCCTGAAGCCACAGCAACAACACAGGTGTTAGTGCAGACACCTTCTAACGAAGACGGTGAGGAAGATGAGCAATCAACCAAAAGTACTAAAACGTTAGTATGGGCTGCCTTAGTAGGAGGATTATACGATTTTGTTGTTTCTACTTTTGGTTTATGGACCGAAGAACTGTCATCTCGAATGACATCTTGGGGCGAGATGATAGCACAGAAGACTAAGTTCACTCTCTCTATCAATACCTCGGCAGCTGTTTTAGGCTTAGGATATATAGTAGGGCTGAAATATGCGGCTATAATATGTGCCGGCTCGCTGTTTGTTTGGTGGTTTATCGTTCCGTTATTAGGTATGACGACTGTCGACTCGGTGATGTTGTCGGCTCAGGATCCTCAGTATATCTTCACTAATTATGCTCGTTATATAGGTATAGGTGCTATAGCTATGGCGGGCGTGATAGGTATTGTTAAGTCGTGGGGCGTGATAAAAGGTGCCGTCGGACTTGCTAAGAACGAGTTATCAGGCAAGACGCGCAAGGTAGCTCAGGCGTCGGTTCGTACTCAGAAAGACATCTCGATGCGCATGCTGCTGATATCTATCTCTGTGGCGCTTATTCTGGTGTTACTCTTTTTTGCAATAGGCGTGGTGCATAACTTCTGGCAGGCGTTAGTGGCATGGTTAGTAGTTACTGTCATCGCCTTCCTATTCACTACCGTAGCTGCCAATGCAATAGCTATAGTAGGTAGCAATCCGGTGTCGGGCATGACGCTCATGACGCTGATAATAGCTTCTGTCATATTGGTGGCTATAGGTCTTAGTGGCACTACCGGCATAGTAGCTTCTATGGTTATTGGCGGTGTGGTATGCACGGCTCTGAGTATGGCTGGCGGTTTTATTACTGACCTCAAGATAGGATATTGGATAGGCACCACTCCTAAGAACCAAGAGACTTGGAAATTTTTAGGTACTCTTGTCTCGGCTGCTACCGTCGGCGGTGTTATCATTATCTTAAACAAGACCTACGGCTTCACCGGCGACAATGCCCTTGTAGCACCTCAGGCTAACGCCATGGCGGCGGTGATAGAGCCGCTGATGATGGGTCAAGGGGCGCCGTGGCTGCTTTATGGTGTAGGAGCTATCTTAGCTTTGCTTCTCAACCTATTGGGCGTCCCTGTCCTTCCTTTCGCCCTTGGTATGTTCATTCCTCTGCAACTCAACACTCCGCTGCTTGTTGGCGGCGCGATAGCCTGGCTCGTATCTAAGAAGAGAGACAAAGAGGGGGCTGAGGCGGCTGAGTTGGCAAAGCGCAGATACGACAAGGGCACGCTTATCGCCAGCGGTTTTATCGCCGGTGGAGCTCTTATGGGAGTAATAAGCGCTGCACTGCGTTTCGCGGGCGTAGATGCCTACATGAGTTCGTGGGCTGCTTCACCCGGCGCACAGATAACCGGAATAGCAGCCTATTTAGCTTTAGTAACATACTTCTACCTCTCGTCTAAAAGGATAAAATTATAAAAAAATAGCCGCTCCGAAAGCGGCTATTTTTGTAATTTAAGACTTAAGCGTCTTTAAAGCATCGCTGCTTTATAGATTCATGAGTCTGTAGGTTAGGTATGCGGCATATAGGATTAGCAGTATAGCTCCTCCGTAGCGTTTTATTTGTCGTTGTTTGTTAGATTTGACGAGTAGCCATACTACTACGCTACCGATTGTGGCAGCGATGGCGTCGAGTTCGATGCCGTCGTATGAGGGTAGGGGTCTGATAAGTGAGCTTGTGCCAAGTATGAAGAACACGTTGAAGATATTGCTTCCGACGACGTTGCCAATAGCAATGTCGGAGTTTTTCTTAAAGGCTGCGACGACGGATGTAGCGAGTTCGGGCAGTGAGGTGCCGAGAGCGACGATGGTAAGTCCGATGATGGCGTCGCTGACGCCGAGTCGGCTTGCAATACATACGGCGCTTTTGACTATCATCTCGCCTCCGATGACGAGTCCGACGAGTCCTAAAAGAATGAGTGCGATAGCTTTGCCGAGTGCCATCTCTTGTATCTGTTGTTGTTCGGCAGTGTCGGGGTTGTTTTTAGCGTGTGCAATGGTGATATACATGAATACAGCGAAAAGCAGCAGCATGATGATGCCTCCCACGAAGCTGATGCCTTTGGTTGTCTCTAACGGCTGCGGGTTGAAGACGACGCATGCAAGCACTACTACTCCGGCGAAGGCGCTGAGAGGTATGTAGAAGTCGCGGTTGCGTTTCTGAACGGCGATAGGATAGACCAAGGCAGTGCAGCCGAGGATAACAAAAGTGTTGATGATGTTGCTTCCTAAAATATTGGTTATGGCAAGGTCGGTAACGCCGTCGGCTACCGACACCATATTAACCACAAACTCGGGCATTGAGGTGCCCAGAGCAACGACGGTCAGTCCTATTATCAGGTCATTGATGCCAAAACGTTTGGCTACAGCAGATGCACCGTTGACGAGCCAGTTGGCACCATAGACGAGTAGCACGAGACCTACTACGAGGCATGCCGTAAGCAGCCAGTAATTAGATGATATGTATTCTATCATAACGATTTGTTTAAAAGGATAGTGTTGGATAAAGTAATGATGCTATAGTTTGTCAGACGTTGAACAGGAAGTGCATTATGTCGCCGTCTTTGACGAGGTAGTCTTTGCCTTCTATCGACAGTTTGCCGGCATTGCGGCATTGGCTTTCGCCTCCGAGCGCGATGAAGTCGTCGTATTTGATGACTTCGGCTCTAATAAAACCTCTTTCGAAGTCGGAGTGTATGACGCCGGCGCATTGCGGTGCTTTCATACCTTCGCGGAAGGTCCATGCCCTGACTTCATCGCTACCGGCGGTGAGGAATGTTCGCAGCTCAAGCAGAGAATATGCGGCTTTGATAAGTCGGTTGACGCCCGACTCCTGTAGTCCTATCTCTTCGAGGAACATCTGTCGTTCTTCGGCTGACTCGAGTTCTGCTATCTCGGCTTCTATCTTAGCAGAGATAACCATATATTGCGCGTGTTCGGCTTGAGCCATCTGTCGTATAGTCTCGACGTATCGGTTTCCGGTGGCTGCTGACTGCTCGTCGACATTGCATACGTAGAGCACGGGTTTGCCGGTAAGCAGCATCAGCTCTTTAGCCATCAGCTGTTGCTCTTTGTTTTCGAGTTCTACTGTACGTGCCGACTTGCCCTGCGACAATGCTTCACGGTATCTTAGCAGAAGCTCAAGCATAGCCTTAGCTTGTTTGTCGCCTCCTGCCTTAGCCTGTTTCTCGCATTTTACTATTCTCGATTCTACCGTCTCAAGGTCTTTGAGTTGTAGTTCGGTATCTATTATCTCTTTGTCTCGCAGCGGGTCAACACTGCCATCAACATGCACTACGTTATCGTCGTCGAAGCAGCGCAATACGTGCAGTATAGCATCGGTCTCGCGTATGTTGGCAAGGAATTTATTGCCGAGACCTTCGCCTTTTGATGCACCCTTCACGAGTCCGGCGATATCGACTATTTCGACGGTTGTAGGTATTATACCTCTTTGTGGGTGACAGATATCGGCGAGTTTGTTTAGTCGCTCGTCAGGCACCGTTATCATACCCACGTTGGGCTCGATGGTGCAGAAGGGAAAGTTAGCTGACTGTGCTTTGGCACTTGAGAGGCAGTTGAAGAGAGTGGACTTCCCTACATTAGGTAGTCCTACGATTCCACATTTTAATGACATGTTTTTATATTGTTTAGTTTATAATAGCTTTGTACATCCCGCCCGGCAAGGCTCGTATCAGTCCTTTCATCTCCATTTCGAAAAGCGTAGTGGTGAGTTGGCTGAACGACAGTTTCATTTGCGCGAGCAGGTAGTTGAGGTGCTCTCCGTTATCTTTATTTTCGAGCAGTGATAGTATTTGTTGTTCGGTGTCGGTTAGTTCTATAAAAAGCTCTGTCTGCTTGTTTTGCTTGTTTGTTTGCCATTGCATGGCATTGACTAAGTCGTTTGCGGATTCTATGAGCATAGCTTTTTGTTGTTTGATAAGTCGGTTACACCCTACGGCGTTGATGTCTTCGGGTCTTCCCGGGAAGGCAAACAGATCTCTGTCGTACGACCATGCCATCTCGGCGGTTATGAGTGAGCCGCCTTTCTCTTTCGATTCCACCACTACGACGGCATCGGCGAGTCCGGCGATGATGCGGTTTCTGGCGACGAAGTTCTGTCGTTCGGGTGTGGTCTGAGACATATATTCGGTCAGTATACCTCCGTTATGCAGTGCGTCGACTGCCACTTGTCGGTGGACGTAAGGGTAGATGCGGTCCAATCCGTGTCCGGGTATGATGAGCGTGGGTATGCCGAGTTCGATGGCGGCTCGGTGCGATGTCACGTCAATGCCGTATGCCAGTCCGCTTACTATGGTCAGGTCGCTGACCGCGTCGGCGAGTTCACGTACGAGTTTGGTGCACCTATCTTTGCCTGACTGTGTGGGCATTCGCGTTCCGACCACCGAGACCACATGCGTAGGGTTGAGGTTGGCATTGCCTTTGAAATAGAGAAGCACGGGGGCATCAGTACACTCCAACAGCCTATAAGGATATTCAGCGTCTTTATAGTATATGCAGTCTATCTTGTTTTTCTCAATGAAAAGCAGTTCTTGGTCAGCTCTTTGTAGTGCCTGCTGTTTGGACGACAGCAGGTTGGCTATCGTAGCATGACTGATGCCGGGAATCTTGCCAAGCTCTTGTTCGCTTGCTTCGAAGACGGCTTGAGCCGAACCGAAGAAGTCGATGAGTTCGCGCGAGCGCTTTTGCCCCACTTCACTCAGAAGCGGCAGAGCAATGGTATATCTTAGTTGTTGACGGTCGTTCATAGTTATAGGGCATTTCTAAAAATTGCTTTATTTTGATTTAGAGTTTTATCGTAGCAGCTTGATGGCTTGAACGAAGGAGCAATGCGGGCGCAGAAACGAAACGCATTGAGTATTGTCGGGGAACCCGACTGAGTGCACGTTTACGATCGTTCCCGAAGGGATAAGACAGTCAGCAAGATGCCCACGTTTACGATCGTTCGGAGCGAAGCGTAGATAAGAAGAGAAAACCGAAAGCAGAGTAAAAGTGACAATGTTAAATTATTATTAGGGACAACTAAAACGCGTAATTTTTAGATGTGCCCTATATCATTGGCAGCGACATTCCGGTTATCTTTCTGTATAGGTCGAGGGCATACACATCGGTCATACCCGAGATATAGTCTAATATTGCTTGTATCTTGAGATATGGTTCAGTGGCGCTGATGTCGTATTGTGGCGGTATACGTTGCAGCAGTTGGCGGGAGTATGCCTTGTCTGGTTCGAAGGCAGCGTGTACCAGTTCTTCAATTAGCATGTATATTATTTTATATCCGGCGAGCTCGGTGTCGAGAACCTCTTGTGCACGGTATATCTTTTCCACAGCCACGTCAGAGCAATGTTGGTATGCTGAGTATTCGAGTTGGCTGATATGCTGTATCAGTGAGCCGCTGAAGCTGCCATCGAGTATTTTTGTCTCGTTTTCGACAAACACTTTGCCTGTCAGGTCAACTAATTTGCCAATCACGCATGAGCGCAGGTATGCCACTTTCTCGTTGGTGTCGGCAACCATACTCATGTTGTCTTCTATCTTGGCTTTTCTTGTATCATCGAAGAAAGGCATGAGCAGTTGTCGTACTTCATCGAAGGTGAGAATACGGAGTTTGTGTGCGTCTTCGATGTCCATTATCTGATAGCAGATGTCGTCGGCTGCTTCTACGAGCCATACTAACGGATAGCGTTGGTAAGCATCGCTGTCGGGGACGGTCTGTCGGATGCCGAGTTTGCAGGCTATCAGTCGCCACGAGCTGAGGTCGGAGTCGAAAAAGCCGAATTTGCCCTTTTTGTTTTTCGAACAGATGGCAGTATACGGATATTTGACTACCGATGCTATGGTAGGATAGGTGAGTACGAATCCGCCTTTGCGTCGCCCTTTGAACTGGTGTGTGAGAATGCGAAAGGCGTTGGCGTTGCCTTCGAAGTGTGTGAAGTCAGCCCATTGGCTGTCGCTGAGCTTTTGTCGGTATTGTTGTCCGTTGCCTTCGGAGAAGTAGGTGTCGATAGCTTTCTCGCCCGAGTGCCCGAACGGAGGGTTGCCCATGTCGTGTGCAAGGCATGCAGCCGACACTATAGCCTCTATCGAGTCGAACAGGTGTGCCTGCTCTGAATGTCGGGAGCTTAGCTCCTGTGACACGTTATGTCCTAAGGAACGTCCTACACACGATACTTCTAAGCTATGAGTTAGGCGGTTGTGAACGAAGACAGAACCCGGAAGCGGGAACACCTGAGTCTTGTTTTGCATCCGTCTGAAGGGTGCCGAGAATATCAACCTGTCAAAGTCGCGTTGAAACTCGCTGCGCGAGTCATGCGAAGGCTGATGGTAGTCTTCTAAGCCGAAACGAATGGTAGTGAGAAGTTGAGTCCAATCCATGAGAGTGTAAGTGTTGATATGCGTCGACATACGCCGAAACTAAACGCAAAAGTACTATATTTTTTTCGATATAGCAAACTTGTGCGGGTAATATAGTAGAAAAATACGCCTCAGATGTCGTTAAAACAAAAAAAATGTTTATCTTTGCAGGCTGAAAATCTTAAAACCTAACAAAACCCATAAATTATGAGACTGATTATTGAAAAAGATTATGCCCTGATGTCGGAGTGGGCAGCCAATTATGTGGCAAAACGTATCAATGAGTTTGGAGCCAAAGAGAGTCGTCCGTTTGTATTGGGTCTGCCTACCGGTTCGTCACCCTTAGGTATGTATCGTAAGCTGATAGAGCTTTATGAGAAAGGCGTGGTGAGTTTCCGCAATGTGGTGACGTTTAATATGGATGAGTATGTAGGCATACCGGAGGAGCACCCGCAGAGTTATCACTCGTTCATGTGGGATAATTTCTTCTCGCATATCGACATACGTCGTGAGAATGTCAATATCCTCAATGGCAATGCTGCTGACCTTCAGGCAGAATGTGCACGTTACGAAGAGAAAATCAAATACTATGGCGGCATACACCTGTTCCTTGGCGGCATAGGTCCCGATGGGCATATAGCATTCAACGAGCCTTGTTCGTCGCTTACCTCTCGTACCCGCAAGAAAGCACTCACCACCGATACCATCATAGCTAACTCGCGCTTTTTCGACGGCGATGTGACCAAAGTGCCGCAAACGGCGCTCACCGTCGGAGTGGGAACAGTGATGGATGCAAAAGAAGTGCTCATCCTTGTCAACGGACATAACAAAGCCCGTGCGTTGCAACATGCGGTAGAGGAGCCAATCAACCATTTCTGGACCATATCGGCATTGCAGATGCACCGCCATGGCATCATCGTATGCGACGAGTCGGCTTGCGACGAGCTGAAGGTGGGTACCTACAAGTATTTCCTCGATATAGAGAAAGAGAATCTCGACCCGCAGACCCTGCTCGGCTGAGATGTTTGAAACGCATTATTCCATTATACCCTTTGTAGTCACGCTAAACAAACTTCCATTATGTCAGTAGGTCGATGGATATTAGGCGGGTTAGGATTTGTTTTAGGAGGTCCTATAGGCGCTGCTATCGGAGTTTTCATAGCTATGTTCTTCGAATCGTCCGACAACGTTCTTGAGGATAGCGACGGTCAAGGTCAGGACTATAACGACCCACGTACCAATCGTAGGCGCGTTACACCCAACGACATCAAAATCTCTATCTTAGTGTTGGTGGCATGTGTGATGAAGGCTGACGGGCATGTCAAGAAGTCGGAGTTGGAAGTGGTCAAAGACTTCCTGCGAAAGAACTACGGCGACGATGCCAACGAAGCCCTACAGATGCTTAAGACGCTACTCGAGCAAAACATCGACTATGTGAGTGTGGCACATCAGGTCGGAGAATATGTCAACTACTCCACCCGCTTGGCTATCTTGCAGTTCCTCGTTAACGTGGCTGCCGCCGATGGCGTGTTCGACGACATAGAGATGCAGGTTATAGAGCAGATATCTGTCTCTATGGGTGTCAGCCAAGGCGACTTCGACTCGATAGTGGCTATCTATAAACCCAAGCGCGACCCAAACTGGGCATACGTGGCTTTAGAGATAGAAGCTACCGCTACCGACGAAGAAGTGAAGAAAGCGTATCGGAAGATGGCAATGAAATATCACCCCGACAAAGTCGCTTCCGCCGGAGATGACATAAAGCAAAAAGCGACCGAGAAGTTCCGCGCTATCAACGAAGCTTACGAGTCGATAAAACTGATGCGAGGTATGAAATAAAGCCGCGAAGAAAAGTCCCTAAATAAAGCCCCCTAAATAACGCTTCGAAATGCGCCCGAAAGAATGCGCTTTATGCAGCTAAACAAACAATCATTACCAACTATGTTAATCTACAATACTCTCACTCGACAAAAAGAACAGTTCGTACCGCTTAATCCTCCTCATGTAGGTCTTTATGTCTGCGGTCCGACCGTATACGGTGATGCACACTTGGGTCATGCCCGCCCCGCCATTACTTTCGACGTGCTTTATCGGTACCTCATGCACTTAGGCTACAAAGTGCGCTACGTGCGCAACATCACTGACGTAGGGCACTTAGAGCACGATGCCGACGAGGGCGAGGATAAGATAGCTAAGAAGGCACGTCTTGAGCAACTCGAGCCGATGGAGGTGGTGCAGTACTATACCAACCGCTACCACCACGACATGGAACAGCTTAATGTGCTGCCTCCGTCCATCGAACCGCATGCCTCCGGACATATAATAGAGCAGATAGAGTATATCAAGAAAATTCTCGATGCCGGCTTTGCCTACGTCTCGGAAGGCTCGGTGTATTTCGACGTGCGTAAGTACAATGAGCGATTCCACTATGGCAAACTCTCCGGACGTAACATCGACGAGCTTTACGAGACGACCCGACAACTCGACGGTCAGAGCGAGAAACACGACTCTCTCGACTTCGCCTTGTGGAAGAAGGCATCGCCGGAGCATATCATGCACTGGCCCTCGCCATGGTCCGAAGGCTTCCCCGGATGGCACCTCGAGTGCTCGACTATGGGTACCAAATACCTTGGTGAGACATTCGATATCCACGGTGGGGGCATCGACCTTATGTTCCCACACCACGAGTGCGAGATAGCACAGTCGTGCGCTGCACTCGGACACGAGACCGTGCACTATTGGATGCACAACAACATGATTACCATTGCCGGCAAGAAGATGGGTAAGTCGTATAATAACTTCATCACCCTCGAGCAGTTCTTCACCGG
>CAMHKW010000070.1 GCA_946185835.1 uncultured Bacteroidales bacterium | reverse complement strand
ATATATGACGAGAAGAAGAATCTCTTATATTCCGTTGATACCACTTCGTTGGCTGATTGGAGTACCGAAGCTAACATTAATAGTTTTAATTTGAATTATCATCTTGGACCGGATTTTAATTTTGGGTTAATGAAAGATATATGTGCGAGATGGTCAAAAGAGTATAACAGACTGACATGTTCGCGTCTTTATAGAATGAGTTATCTTCACAAATGGGAAGCTAAACATCGCAGTAATATCCTTACAGATAATGAAATTATTTGCTGGACCTTCACATGGACCGGCAGCAATGAAAATCGAAATAATATAAACACTAAATAACTCTACAATGAAAACAAATCATTCTATTTTCTTATTTTCGCTGCTGACGTTGTTGTCGGCATGCGGTGGAAACCAGCCCTCAGGCGGTGACGAGGGTCAGACACAGCCAACCGAGGTACGCGACGTTAAGACTTACATCACCACCGGCGACAACACCATGCATTTCGATGCTGTAGGACGCGACTTCGCGGAGGGTGAGAACATGAACTTCGAGACCACCATCTATCTGAAACCCGAAACGCGCTATCAGCAGTTCGACGGCTTCGGTGTGGCTCTCAACGGCTCGGCATGCTACAACCTGCTGAAGATGTCGCAAGAAGACCGTCAGAAGCTGCTGCGCGAGACCTTTGACCCCGAGACGGGCATGGGATATAGCTATACACGCATCGCTATCGGGTGCTCCGACTTCTCGTTGTCGGATTATACGTGCTGTGACCAGAAGGGTATCGAGAACTTCGCACTTACCGCCGAAGAGCTTAACTACGTCATACCTATACTAAAAGAGGTACTTGCCATCAACCCGAATCTGAAAGTGATGGGTTCGCCATGGACGTGTCCGCGGTGGATGAAAGTCAGCGACCTGAGTTCTAAAGGGGCATACAACTCGTGGACCGGCGGACAGCTCAACCCCGACTATTACGAAGACTATGCGCAGTATTTCGTTAAATGGATAGAGGCATTCGCTGCCGAAGGCATTAAGATAGAGTCGGTCACCATTCAGAACGAGCCGCTTAACCGCGGTAACTCGGCATCGCTGTTCATGGGCTGGACGGAGTGCCGCGACTTCGTCAAGACCGCTCTCGGACCCGCCTTCGAACAGGCAGGCATAAAAACGAAGATTCTCGTCTTCGACCACAACTACAACTATGATAATATGAACGACCAGCAGCAGTATCCGCTTAAGATATACCGTGACCCGCAAGCAGCTCAGTATATCGACGGCGCCGCATATCACAACTACGGAGGGTCGCCTACCGAACTCGACAACATACACAGTCAGGCACCTGACAAGAACCTGTATTTCACAGAGCACTCTATCGGCACATGGAACTACCATAACTTCTCTGACGCGCTGATGAACGACATGCGCGACGTGGGTATGGCAACCATCACCCGTTGGTGCAAGTCGGTGATAGTATGGAACTACATGCTCGACAACGAGCGTGGTCCGTATCGCCCCGGCGGCTGCGGTACGTGCTATGGCTTGGTCGAAATCAACAACCGCGACTACTCCACACTCAACCGTCGTGCCACGTACTATGTCATCGGGCATCTTGCCAAGGCATTCAAGGCGGGCTCCACACGTATCGACGTCAAAGGCTATTCTACCAATCTCAACGTGGCTGCTGCCGAGAATCCCGACGGCACTTACGGACTGGTGTTGCAGAATATGAACGACGCCGGCGTGACGGTGACCGTCGACGATGGTACTCACCATTTCGACGTGGTGATGCCTGCCAAGTCGGTGACGACATGCCTGTGGAACAAATGATGTAGTGAGGCGTGGCACTGCCCCGTCACCCATTAGTAAGATACACTTATAAAGCTCACATCACACTCACTCTCGAATATGAACCACACAATGTCCTTTCTCAGCAAGCTCTTGGTGGCGACGGCGGTATGCTGTCTGACGCATACCGTTGCCGCTGCCACCTTCTTCCCGTCGCGCACCGACTTCCGCGACGAGCAGATTTATTTCGTCATGACCACGCGCTTCTACGATGGCGACCCCTCTAACAACGTGCAGTGCTGGGACAACCAATCCAAGAACGAAGGCGACCCAGCCTGGCGTGGTGACTTCAAGGGTCTTATAGAGCGGCTTGATTACATCCGTGCTCTTGGCTTCACCGCCGTTTGGATTACGCCCGTCGTCGAAAACGCCTCAGGCTACGACTACCATGGCTATCATGCTCACGACTTCTCGCGTGTGGACCACCGCTACCTCTCCGACGATGTCTCGTTTCAGACACTTATCGACGAGGCTCACCGACGCGGCATGAAAATCATACTCGACATCGTGCTCAACCACACCGGCAACTTTGGCGAGGCTAACCTATGCCCGCTCTTCCGCCGTGACACCGATGCCGACCAAAGCGACATCGACGCCTGCATGGTGCCACTCACAGCTGCCGAAGGCGGACTGTTGCCCGACAACTATTTGCAGCTCAACGCCGGCAAGCAGTATTCTGCACGGCTGTCGAAGATGAAGAACACGCCCGACGAGAACGGCAAGACGCAGAACTACGACTCACACAACCACTACCACCACTATGCCAACTTCAACTGGGACGACCCCTCACGCTGGTGGGCACAGATAGCAGGCGACTGCGTCGACCTCAACACCGAAAACCCTGAGGTGTATAACTACCTGATAGCTTGCTATTCGAAGTTCATTGAGATGGGTGTCGACGGCTTCCGTATCGACACCGGCGGTCACATCCCGCGTCTTGCCTTCAACAAGGCTTTCGTTCCGGCATTCCAAAAGGCAGCCGACAAGGCAAAGGACAAGCGTTGCGGGACACCATTTTATATGTTTGCCGAGGTATGCTCGCGCTACACCTCTATCTGGTATCGCGAGCACCCGAACCTCTCGCCGTTGTATTACACATGGGCAGAGAGTCGCGACTATGCATGGGACGACACTGCGGAGTCGTGGTACGACATAGTGGCTTGGGAAGGCGACATGTGCAACACACATCAGAACCATAAGTCGTGCCAGCAGCAAGCCGTCGACGACCTGGACAACAAGTCGGCGCAGCCTACGTCCGACAACGCCCTGCTCAACGGCAACGACTACCACACTCCCGATTACTCGCGTGCCTCCGGACTCAACGTCATCGACTTCACGATGCATCATAACTTCGAAACGGCAGAGTCGGCATGGAACGTGGCTAAGCCTGAGAACGACAAGTACTACAACGACGCCACATGGAACGTGGTGTATGTCGACTCGCACGACTACGCCCCCAACGGCGCACCCGAAGACAAACGCTATTCGAAGTCGCAACAGAACTGGGCAGAGAACCTGTGTCTGATGTACACCTTCCGCGGCATACCATGTCTGTACTACGGTTCGGAAGTGGAGTTCAAGAAAGGCAAGACAATAGACAACGGCACCAATATAGCCCTGCGTGAGTCCGGGCGCGCCTACTTCGGCGGTTATCTGAAAGGCGAGCTCACCACTACCGACTTCGCCGAATACAGCTCAGCCACGGGCAACATAGCACAGACGCTCTCGCACCCGCTTGCACAGCACATACAACGGCTCAGCCGCATCCGTATGGCAGTGCCGGCTTTACGCAAGGGACAGTATAGCACCACAGGCTGCTCGGGTAAGATGGCGTTCAAACGACGCTATACCGATGCCAACACCGACAGCTATGTGCTGGTCACCATTTCGGGGAATGCTACTTTTAGCAATATACTGAACGGCACATATACCGACTGCATCACCGGCGAGCAACTGACGGTGACCAACAACACTATGTCGGTTGGTTGCACAGGGCAGGGTAACATGCGAGTGTACGTGCTCACCACCGATAAGACTCCCGCGCCCGGCAAGATAGGCAGCGACGGCAAGTATCTGTACGACAAGAGCCCTGCAAACATCCCTAACCCTCAGTGGGACGGCACCGAAGAAGAGCTTGTCGACATGCCCGACCAACCCGACACCCCGACGACAGAGCCATGTATAGACGACGAACAGCAGACGGCTGCTTTCTTCCAAAAATCGAGCGACTTCGGAAGTTCTATCTATTGCTATATGTGGTATACCGAAAACAGCAAGACGACCGAGCTATGCGGCTCGTGGCCCGGCAAGAAAGCTACTGCATTAGGCGACGGAGCGTATAGGTATGTGTTAGAAGATGACACTTTTGTGGCAACAGAGCACCCCTCGACGATGATAATATGGAACGACAACGGTGGCAATCAGACACGCGACCTCGACTTCGTCAACCATGGCTTGTATTCCGGCGCAAACAAATCCGACATCCGCCAGACTCAGATTGTGGATAAGATTTGTGATAACACGACAGACGAACTCGAAACGCTAAAGTCAGAGCCGTCGTCGGTGAAAAAGATATTGCGCGACGGGCAACTGTATATCATTATCGGCGATAAGAGTTACGATATAATGGGCAGAGAGACGTCTATCCGCTAACAATGGAATTTATGTATCAGAAATCTAAAATAACGCTTACCTTTCTCTTTGTGCTGCTGTTGGCTGCATGTGCACCTTCTCCATATAAGGAACATTCTGTATGTTTCTTCGGCTCTTCTGTATGCCGTGGCGAGGGTGCCGACTCGCTGCACGGCTATGCCTATTTAGTAGGTGAACGACTGCCTAAGAAGTGGACATACACCAATCTCTCTGTCAACGGCAACAACACTTACGACTTGCTTGCACGTTTCGAGCGCGACCTCGGTGCCGACTCGTCGCGTTATGTGGTTATCGGGCTGTCGCTTGGCAACGAAGGACTGCACGAACACGGTGAGGCAGCGCTGCTCTCGTACAGAGAGAACATGCAACGGCTGATAGACATGGTCAGAGCCGCCGGTAAGGTGCCGGTGGTGACCAACAACTACACGCGCGCCGATTTCAACGAAGTCGACTACCAAGACCTGCTGGACATGAACCTCGAGATGCAGCAGTGGCAGGTGCCTACCATCAACCTGTGCGGCGTTATCGACGACGGACACGGCAGGTGGGCTGAGGGCTTCTGGGACGGACACGACATCTACCACCCCAACACTGCAGGACATGTAGAGATGATGTCGGCTTTCCCGCCTTCGCTGTTTGAGGCACTTGCCAAAGGCAAACCGATGCCCCGTAGAGTGACTGACTACCAAACGCCGAAAACTGACAAGATGGTGAGTGTGGAGTTTGCACCGCAAGGGACGCTACATTCGTACTCGCTGTCGTGTGTCATCGGCGACACCACCTACACCACCGTCTTCAGCTACGCTCGGCAGCTGTGTAGAGAATACCGCAATGCCGAACTCATCAGCGAAAGGCGTTGCACACTACCGCCTAAGACCTTCAAGGTGTCGGGTAGAAACATGCGTGAGCTGATGTTCTACCGCTCCGCGCTGTCGCCTATGGAAGTGAAGGCATTAGCCGAAGGACAGATGCTATGCTCGTCGCTTGAAGTGTATGCCCCTCTGACAGGACCTGACAAACGAAAAAATTTGGCACAGAGTTTGTTGAAGATAAAAGTAAGAGAGCGCCGACTCTAAATCCGAAACGGCAGTTAAATTTCGACATCTCGTGATCCCGCGATTTCGAAATCTCAAAAAATCAAAATCGACGTCTCGTGATCTCGTGATTTCGAATTAGAAACAAAACAATTAACCCTAATATTAACTTAAAACTTTATCAACATGAAGAAACTTTTTACCCTTGTGGCAGCAGTTGCTGTTTGCTTTGCTGCTAATGCTACCGACTATTATTTTGCCGGTGCAGCTAATGGTTGGAACAACAGCTCGACGAAGTTCGTCGAAGAATCTGGTGTACTGACAGTAAGTCTTGCCGATTTCTACGGCGACTTCAAGATTGTGGAAGATGCTCAGTGGCATCCTCAGTATGGTGCAGCGCAGGCCGGCGACAGCATCAATTTTAACGAACCTTACACCCTCGGTGGTGAGGGCGAGGGCGGCGAAGCTCTCAACCTCGGCGTTAAACTCGCAGAGAACTATCGCTACAAAGATGCAAAGCTCACTCTGACTTTCGGTGAAAACAATGCTCTTATCGTAACACTCGTTGCCGGTACTCTCTACGACCATTCTGCTGCTCCTGCAACCTATCAGATAGTAGGTGCTTGCACCAACAACTGGTCTACAGCCGACGCTATCCAGTTCGAGGATAAGGAAGGCGTTCTTACCGCTGTTGTTCCTGACCTCAATGGTACTTTCAAAATCATCCAAGACCGCGGTTGGGCTAACCAATGGGCTACCAACTGGGAGACCGGTGCAGGTTTGGAATTAGGTGTGGCTTACACTCTGGGTGCCAAGGGCGATGCAGAGCCTAAGAACCTGTTCCTCGCTAATCCTTTCGCAGGCTATAAAAATGCTGTACTCACTCTTCAGGTAGGCGAACAGATGGTACTAACTCTCGTATCAGGCGAATTCTATGTAACACAGAACAACTGGTACTTCCCCGGCACCAAACTCGGCTGGAACTGCGATGAAACGACACAGTTTACTCCGGTTGAAGGTAAGGAGAACACCTACGAATTCCTTGCAGCTGAGTTCGGCGGCGACTTCAAAGTCGTTTACGGCAACTGGGCTGTTGAGTTCGGCGCTAATGTAGCAGGCGACGCTTGGGAAATCAACAAAGAATATGTGATGACATATCCTTGCGCAGGCAACCTCAACCCGCTGAGCGAAGAGGTATACACCGACGTTACCATCACCATCACCGTTGACTACGAGAACGCTCAAGTCAAGCTGCTTATCTCTAACGAAGACGACACAGCTGTAGAGAACATCACCGTTGACTCGAAGAAGGCATTCAAGACCATCGAAGACGGACAAATCGTTATCTACAAGAACAACAAACGCTACAACGTTCTCGGTGCAGAACTCTAATATCCATTTTAGTACAGGGCGGCTGATTACCGCCCTGTATTGCTATTATCAACAATACGAATACCATGAAAAGACTAAGTCTATTACTCTTTGTCGCCATGTCGGCGGCAATGATTTCTGCACAATTGTATCTCAATCCTCAAGCTCCGATAGAAGACCGTGTCGAAGATGCCTTGTCGCGCATGACGCTGCAAGAGAAAGTGGCGATACTGCATGCCCAGTCGAAGTTCTCGTCGCCCGGCGTAGCTCGCTTGGGCATACGCGGTCTGTGGATGACCGATGGTCCTCACGGTATTCGCCCCGAGGTGATGTGGGACGAGTGGAACCAGGCAGGCTGGACCAACGACTCGTGCACCGCCTTTCCGGCTCTCACCGGTCTGGCAGCCACATGGGACCCCCAATTAGCATATCTGTACGGGCAGATGCTCGGCGAGGAAGCCAACTACCGAGGCAAAGACGTGGTGCTCGGACCCGGCGTCAACATCTACCGCACTCCGCTCAACGGACGTAACTTCGAATATATGGGCGAAGACCCCTACCTCGCCTCTCAGATGGTGGTGCCTTATATACAAGGGCTGCAGTCACAAGGTGTGGCAGCATGCGTCAAACACTATGCTCTCAACAACCAAGAAGTAAACCGCCACGGATACAACGTCAACGTGTCAGACCGTGCTCTGTATGAGATTTATCTGCCGGCATATAAGGCTGCCGTTCAGCAAGGCGGCGCTTGGTCGATCATGGGTTCGTATAACCTCTACAAAGGTCAGCACGCCTGCCACAACCAATATCTGCTACGCGACATACTGCGCGGCGAATGGGGCTTCGACGGCGCCGTCGTATCTGACTGGGGTGGGGCACACGACACCGACGAGGCGGTAGCCAATGGTCTCGACCTTGAGTTCGGGACATGGACCAACGGCACCACTTCCAACAACAAAGAATACGACAACTACTTCCTTGCCGACCCCTTCCTGAGAGGGATACAAGAAGGCCGCTATACCATGGCTCAGCTTGACGCGAAGGTGCGCAACGTGCTACGGCTTATCTTCCGCACCTCAATGAACGCGAGCCGCGGCTTCGGCTCGATGGTGTCGGCTGAGCATGTGGCTGCCGCACGCCGTATAGCTGCCGATGCTGTGGTGCTACTCAAAAACGAAGGCAGCCTGCTGCCGCTCGCCAAAGACAACAGCCGCATATTGGTGGTGGGCGAGAATGCCATCAAGATGATGACGGTAGGCGGCGGCTCGTCGCAGCTGAAGGTCAAATACGAAGTGTCACCTCTGCAAGGCATACAGGCAAAGGCTGCCAACGTGCAGTATGAGCGCGGATATACCAGTGGCGAGAAGATAATACAAGATGCCATCGACTTCGGCGAGCAACTCGACGACCCGCGCAGTCCCTCGCAGATGATAGCCGACGCCGTAGAGGCGGCATGCAGAGCCGATGTGGTGGTGTTCGTGGGCGGACTGAACAAGAAGCCGCACCAAGACTGCGAAGACTCCGACCGCGAGTCGTATGGTCTGCCTTACGGTCAGGACGAGCTTATCAGCGCCCTCGCCGCAGCCAATAGCAGACTTGTGGTGGTCAATGTGTCGGGCAATGCGGTGGCAATGCCGTGGCTACAAAAAGTGCCGGCAGTGGTGCAGACATGGTATAACGGCAGCGAAGCAGGTAATGCCTTGGCAGACGTGCTTTTCGGCGATGTCAACCCATCCGGCAAACTGCCGTTCACCTTTATGCAACGCTTAGAAGACTACCCCGCTCACCAATACGGGGCAGAGGGATACCCCGGAGTCGACAACCAAGTGTACTACCGAGACGACATCTTCGTCGGCTACCGCCATGCCGACCGACAGAAGAAGCTGAAACCGCTGTTCGCCTTCGGACACGGACTGAGTTATACCACTTTCAGCTATGCCAATGCCACCATCTCGAAAAAAAGTATGACCTATGACGGCAAGGTGGAGGTCAGTATCGACGTCACCAATACCGGCGCCCGTGCGGGTAAGACTACCGTGCAGCTGTATCTGTCCGACCCGAAGTCGTCGCTTCCCAGACCGGTGAAAGAACTCAAGGCATTCGAGAAGATAGAGCTGCAACCCGGACAGACCAAGACCGTACGTTTTACTATCGATGAGACTATGCTGCGCTTCTTCGATGATGCCCGACACCAATGGGTGGCAGAACCCGGCGATTTCGTGGCACATATAGCCGCTGCCGCCGACGACATCAAAGCCTCGCTGCGTTTCAAACTCGAGAAATAAGGTCAGGCGGGATTTCGGGATTCCGGGATTTCGTTATCTTGACATCCCGACATCTCGACATCTCGACATCCCGACATCTCGACATCCCGACATCCCGACATCCCGACATCTCGACATCTCGACATCTTGACATCCCGACATCCCGACATCCCGACATCCCGACATCCCGACATCCCGACATCCCGACATCTCGACATCCCGACATCTCGACATCTCGACATCCCGACATCTCGACATCTCGACATCTCGACATCCCGACATCCCGAAACAGCGACGTTAACTGCAAAGTCGGTGTTGCAAAATCTAAAAAAGCAGAAAGCGTTATATTCATGTGAAAAAAAAATATTATCTTTGCATGCTCGAAATCGAAAGGGGATAGCTCCCCTGAAATCGAAGCAGAGATAGTATATCGAAATATCTTCATCAGAGACAATTAAAATCACACAATATATTCTTTAACAATAATTCAAAATCACACAATTATGACAAAAGTAGCTATTAACGGCTTTGGCCGTATTGGTCGTCTGGCATTCCGTCAGATGTTTGAAGCAGAGGGTTATGAAGTTGTTGCTATCAACGACTTGACAAGTCCGAAGATGCTTGCTCACCTTCTTAAGTATGACACCGCTCAGGGCGGTTTTGCCGGTAAGTTGGGCGAAGGTAAGCACACTGTAGCATACAAAGATGCTGTTCTTGCAGAAGACGGCAAGACTGTTGTCACCCCGGGTTCGATCATCGTTGACGGTAAAGAGATTACTATCTACGCTATGCCTAATGCAGCAGACCTGCCTTGGGGCAAACTTGGCGTTGACGTAGTTTTGGAGTGCACAGGCTTCTATACCAGCAAGGCTAAGTCAGAAGCTCATATCAAAGCAGGTGCAAAGAAAGTCGTTATCTCAGCTCCTGCAGGCAACGACCTTCCTACCATCGTTTACAACGTAAACCACAAGTCTCTTACTCCTGCCGACACCATCATCTCGGCTGCTTCTTGCACCACCAACTGCCTCGCTCCTATGGCAGCTGCTCTTAACAACTATGCTCCTATCCAGAGCGGTATCATGTCGACCATCCACGCTTACACAGGCGACCAGATGATTCTCGACGGTCCGCAACGTAAGGGTGACCTTCGTCGTAGCCGTGCCGGTGCTCAGAACATCGTGCCCAACTCGACAGGTGCTGCCAAGGCTATCGGTTTGGTGATTCCCGAACTCAACGGCAAACTCATCGGTAGTGCACAACGTGTTCCGACTCCTACCGGATCGACCACTATCCTCATTGCTGTTGTCAAAGGTAAAGACATCACCAAAGAAGGTATCAACGCTGCTATGAAGGCTGCTCAGAACGAGAGCTTCGGATACAACGAAGACGAGATTGTTTCGAGCGACGTAATAGGTATGCGCTTCGGCTCGCTCTTCGATGCTACTCAGACTATGGTATCGAAGATCGACGACGACACCTATCAAGTACAGGTTGTAAGCTGGTACGACAACGAGAACAGCTACACCTCACAGATGGTTCGCACTATCAAGTATCTCGCAGAGCTCAAATAATAGCTCCACCGACGCTTTCTGTGAAGCTTGCATATAATGCAGGCTACATAAAAAGAGGCATTGTCTCACGACAATGCCTCTTCCGTTATAGTTAAAAAATGTGCTTGAAAAAGTGCGGACTCTGTCCGCTATTCTATGATAATATCAGACTCGCATAATTACTTAGCAAATGCGGAGGCAAGATGCCTAGTAAAATAGTAATTAAATGAATCAGGTACATGCGTTTGTCAATAATCACCTCTCGCCACCAGCTGATGACACCGGCAATGATAGATTTATCCTTCGCACAATATTTTGCAAGCTTCACACCTATACTAATCATTAAATATACTTGTAGTAGTGATAGTATCACGAGCACGATAATAACGATAGTGTAGATTGCAAATGATGAGCGTGAAGTGAAATATACCCATG
>CAMHKW010000069.1 GCA_946185835.1 uncultured Bacteroidales bacterium | reverse complement strand
TGTAAGAGCATTATGAAACGAGCGGGAAGCTTCAGCATTATGAAACGAGCGGGAAACTTGAGTCAACATATAAAACGCAATATAAATATCAACTATTAAAACGTAATATAAATCATCATGTCAATGTCACAAACACCTGTTTTGCTGCTTACGGGTTATCTTGGTAGCGGTAAGACGACTTTGGTAAATAAAATCTTAACCAACCGCAAGGGTATTCGTTTTGCGGTGATAGTAAATGATATAGGTGAGGTTAATATCGATGCCTCGCTGATACAAAAGGGCGGAGTGGTATCGCAACAAGACGACAGCTTGGTAGCACTTCAGAACGGCTGTATATGCTGTACGCTGAAGATGGACCTTGTCAACCAACTGATGGATATCGTCGCCATGAAGCAGTTCGACTATATCGTTATCGAGGCGAGCGGAATATGCGAGCCTGCTCCTATAGCTCAGACTATATGTGCTATACCTCAGATGGTGCAGGGTGCGACGGACGGTTTGCCTGTTCTCGACTGTATAGCTACCGTGGTAGATGCATTGCGACTGAAAGATGAGTTCCGCTCTGGCGGTTCGTTGCTTAATCCGAAGCTCAAGGAAGATGACCTTGAGAATCTGGTTATACAGCAGATAGAATTCTGCAACGTGATACTGCTCAACAAAGCAAGCGAGGTGGAGAAGGCGGAGCTTGAGAGAATACGTGAGATAATACGCACGATACAGCCGTTAGCAAAAATCATAGAATGCGACTATTGCGATATCGACCTCGACGAGATAGTAGGTACCGGCATGTTCGACTTCGACACCGTTGCCGGTTCGGCACGTTGGATTCAGGCGATAGAAGGACGCGACGACCATATAGACGAGGATGAGGATGAGGATGAAGACGAGGATGACCACGAGCATCATCATGACCACGACCATCATCATGACCATGAGCATGAGCATCATCATGACCATGAGCATCATCACCATGACCACGAGGGTGGAGAAGTAGAGGAATATGGTATAGGTACGTTTGTGTATCAAAACCGTAGACCCTTTAACCTCGGCAGGTTCGACGACTTCCTTGCTCGTCGTTGGCCGCGTAATATAATACGTGCCAAGGGTATGTGCTATTTCAACGACGAATACGACATGTGCTATGTGTTCGAGCAGGCAGGCACTCAGGTTCAGCTTCGTCAGGCAGGTCAGTGGTATGCCACCATGCCCAAGGAGGATCTTGACTTGCTGATGGCACGCGAGCCGCAGCTTCGAGCCGACTGGGACCCATACTATGGCGACCGCATGCAGAAACTCGTGTTCATCGGACAGAAGCTCGACAAAGCGGCAATAATAAAAGAACTCGACGACTGTTTGGAATAATCGCAAATCGGTCGTTAGCTTGAATAAGGGATAAAATATCGCAAAAGTTTTGCATATTGTACAAAAAAAATGTAACTTTGCAAGCCGTATATGAGCAGCAAGAGGATTCCACGCACCTCTTTCGCCAAAACGGAAAAACATTCAACCAAAAAATATAATGCTATGGAGAAACCTTATGTAGTAGGCATCGACATGGGCGGTACTAACACCAAGTTCGGTATCGTAGATGCAAGAGGCAACGTGCTTAATTCGTCCTCGATTAAAACACAGCAATACACCGACATCAATGAGTATTGCGACATCCTTTGTCAGGAGATCATGAAGCTTGTGGAAGCTCAGGGTGGTATCGAAATGGTTCGCGGTGTGGGTGCCGGTGCACCTAATGCCAACTACTATACCGGCAACATCGAGAACGCAGCCAACCTGCCGTGGAAAGGTATCGTTCCTTTTGCCGAGATGATATCTGAGCGTTTGGGTGTACCTTGCCGTATTACCAACGACGCCAATGCCGCTGCTATGGGCGAGATGACGTATGGTGTGGCTAAGGGTATGAAGAACTTCATCATGATAACGCTTGGCACCGGCGTCGGGTCGGGTATCGTTATCGACGGGAAGGTGGTGTATGGTCACGACGGTTTTGCCGGCGAGTTGGGACATACCAAGATCATACGCGACGCTTCGGCACGCGAGTGCGGATGCGGACAGAAAGGTTGCATCGAGGCATACGCTTCTGCCAATGGTGTGGCTCGCACCGCTCAAGAGTGGCTCTCGACATCGGACCGAAAGTCGCTACTCAGAGAGATACCTCTCGACAAAGTGACCTCGAAAGACGTCTTCGACGCCGCTATGAAAGGCGACGAGATGGCAAAACAGATCTTCGAATACACGGGCGACCTTCTCGGTCAGAAGCTTGCCGACTTCGTGGCATTCTCAGCTCCTGAGGCTATTGTGCTGTTCGGCGGTCTGACCAAAGCCGGCGACATACTGATGGAGCCTATCGTTCGCTCTCTCAACACCAACGTCGTACGCTTCTGGAAGAACAAAGTGAAAGTGCTGTTCTCGAGCTTGAAAGATTCCGATGCCGCCATACTCGGAGCATCGGCTTTGGTTTGGGACGTTGATGCACACGCTCCTATGTCGAAGACGACTACTACTGCCGAATAAAAACAGCAAAAAAGAAACGAAACTATCGCACTGAGTCTGCTATATCAGTTCCCTGAGTGGATGCAACATCTCTACACCGGCGTAACCTGGCGTAGAGATGTTGCGTCGCGTGTTGTATATCTCACTTTTGACGATGGACCTATCCCTCGGGTGACGCCTGCCATTCTCGATTTGCTTGCCCGGCACGATGCGAAAGCCACCTTCTTTTGTGTAGGCGACAATATTCGCAAGCACCCTGACCTATTCCAACGTATCATCGACGAAGGGCATGCTGTGGGCAATCACACTTATCATCATGTGGCAGGATGGCAGACACCAACGGCGACATACCTCAGTGAGGTAGAGCAGTGCGACAATCAGATGAGAGCGTTTGGCGTGGAGCCAAGGCTCTTTAGACCACCATACGGGCGTATGCGTCAC
Organism: uncultured Bacteroidales bacterium; assembly: GCA_946185835.1. Classification (GTDB taxonomy): domain Bacteria; phylum Bacteroidota; class Bacteroidia; order Bacteroidales; family Paludibacteraceae; genus Colicola. The sequence goes on along the minus strand of CAMHKW010000069.1, from coordinate 8,238 downwards.
TCGCAGAAGAAGACGGTGGCGTTGACGCACGAAGTGGTGATGTGGGACGTGCTCACGCACGACTATAACAAACGCTACACACCCCGTGACCTTGTCGAGATAGTGAAACGCTATACCCGTCAGGGTTCGATACTCAACTTCCACGACTCTATAAAGTCGGAAAAGCAGGTGCTTGGTTCGCTCGACGAGATAATAGATTGGCTTCGGTCGGAGGACTATCGGCTGCTAACACTCTGACCATGCTGAGCTGCATATAAACGATACTACGATGCCCGAGTTGTTGCTTCACTATATATGGATGCGCAAAGCTTTTCTCGCTTTCCCTCAGTACACTACCGATGGTCGCGCGGTGGAGGTGATTAACGTGGGTACATATAACACTGATGCCGGTCCTGACTTCTTCGCCGCCACCATACGTATAGGCGGTGTGGTGTGGACGGGTAACGTAGAGATGCACATACGTGCCTCTGACTGGTATCGTCATCGTCATCAGGCGGACAAGCGTTACGACAGCGTGGTGCTGCATGTGGTATGCAAGGCTGACAAGCAGGTGTTTGCCAGCGATGGGCATCCGATAGCGCAGTGTGAGCTGCGTTTCGCCGATACAGAAAGCGAGTTGCATGCTTTTCTCACGCACCGCCAGGAGATGTGCTCTACGTCGCTGCGCAACAACCCTTTGCTGCTGACCGAACACTGGCGGCAGGCTTTGCTCATCGACCGCCTGAATCGCAAAGCCGACGACATACGTATGCTGCTTTCGCTCACGCGCAACAGCTGGGACGAGAGTTTTTATATCACCCTTGCCCACAACTTCGGCTTTCATACCAACGGGCTACCATTCGAGATGTTGGCAAAACAGACGCCTTTAGCATTCATGCGCAAGCATCGGCAGTCGCGGTTGCAGCTCGAGGCGATGCTGCTGGGGCAGGCTCAGCTGATATCGAAAGTGCGCGACGATGAATACCGAGGTCTGCTCGAGCGTGAATACGACTTCTTGAGAAACAAATTCTCGCTGGTGCCTATCGACGGCTCGATGTGGAAGTACCTGCGCATGCGGCCGCAGAACTTCCCGGAGGTGAGAGTGCGTCAGTTCGCACGGATAATAGAGAAAAGCGAAAACCTATTCTCACGGTTTATCATGGCAGACGACCTCAAAGAGATACGCCGTGAGTTCGACCTTGACGAGCCAAACGATGGAGTGGGACGATTAGGGAAAAGCTCTGTCGAGCTGTTGATAATCAATAGCGTAGTGCCATATAAATATGCCTACGGACAATTTGTGGGCAATGAACAGATGAAGCAAGCGGCTGTCGAGTTCTTAAACCGGCTGCCTGCCGAGAAAAATCATATCATCGACGATTGGTGTGACTTAGGACTCAGAATCGACAACGCCGCCGACTCGCAGGCGCTATTGCACCTGACACAAAACTACTGTATCACCAACCGCTGTTTCGACTGCGAGGTGGGATACCATATCTTCACGCAGATGCCAAGCGAGGTGCCGACGGCAAACGTAGATAAACAGCACCCCGATTCGTCTGATTGACGATGAGGTCTTAGTTAGAATGGAATCAGTAACGACATATAAGAGACAGATACTGTTGTTGGTGTGTGCTATGACGATGGCATGCGCCAACCGTGGTATAGGTCCTCAGGGCGGTCCGAAAGACGAGACGCCGCCTAAGATACTCAAAGAGACGCCTGCCAACGGCACCACCGACTTCGAAGGTAACACCGTACTGCTCGAGTTCGACGAGTACGTGCAGCTTGACAAGGTGGCAGATAACGTGTTGGTCTCGCCGCCGCAGCAGCGTCCGCCGGAAGTGAAGGCTATAGGCAAACGCGTGATTGTAAGGTTCGATGGCGAGATGATTGACTCCACGACCTACACTATCGACTTCGGGTCTGCCATCTGCGACAACAACGAGAAGAACCCGATTACCGACTATTCGTTTTCGTTTTCTACCGGTCCGGCCATCGACACGTTGCAGATAGGCGGGCAGCTACTCAATGCCGAGGACCTGAATCCGGTGTCGAACATCATCGTCGGCATTCACTCTAACCATGCCGACTCAGCTTTCGAGAAACTGCCATTCAGCCGAATAGCAAAAACCGATGCACAAGGGCGCTTTAATATAAAAAACATAAAGACAGGAACCTATCGTCTGTATGCCCTTAATGATGCCAGCAAAGACTACTTCTATCAACCCGGCGAGGGATTGGCGATGTACGACTCTTTGCTCACACCGTCATGCTACCGCGACCTGGCTACCGATACTCTATGGAAAGACACTGTCACTCAGCGGATGGTAGAGGGCGAGAGGGTGCGCGACACGCTGACTATAGTAGACACCATCATCACCAAGGAAAAGACATTCTACAAGCCCGACAGCATAGTGTTAGTCTACTTCAAAGAAGATAAGGTGCGTCAGTATTTCATTCGTGCCGTGCGCGAACAGCGACATCTGTTTACGCTGTATTTCAACTCTGCACAGCATGACTTGCCAACCGTCAAACCGCTTGGTAGCGATTGGCTTAAGTATACCCTCTGTCAGCCCTCGGAAAACAACGACACCATCAACTACTGGCTTACCGACTCGCTTGCCATGAGTATCGACACTTTAGAGTTCGAACTGACATATCTGAAGTCGGATAGTCTGTATCAGCTTCAGCCGCAGACAGACACGGTGCGCGCCGTCTATCGCGAACCCCGGCTGACAGCCGCCGCAAGGGCAAAGAGAGACAAGCAGCAACAAGAGCGAGTGGTGGAACTGAAAACCAATACCTCGCAGAAGTTCGATGTGTATGTGCCCTTTAAGATAAACAGCGAGACACCTATCGACACTGTCAACCACGACATGATACATCTCTATCAGATGGTCGACACCGTGCACAAACCACTCAAGTTCACACTGCAAGCCGACTCGGTGAAGATGAGATTCGAGATCTCACAACCATGGGAACCGGAGGCCGAATACCAACTGATAGCCGACAGTGGCGCCTTCGTGGATATATATGGCAAGGCAAACGAGAAACAGACGTATAAGTTCAAAATCCTTTCGCTCGACCAGTATTCCACTCTCATCGTTAAGTTAGATCCATACATCGACAATGTGGTGATACAAATTCTAACGGAGAAAGACAAGGTAGTCAGAGAGTTGGCTGCTTCGGCAGAAGGCACAAAGTTCGAATATCTGAAGCCCACATCGTATTATATGCGAGCCTTCGTCGACCTCAACGGCGATGGTAAGTGGACGACAGGCGACTGGGCAACCAAACGTCAGCCCGAGCCGGTATATTACTTCCCTAACAAGCTGACACTGCGTGCTAATTGGGACTTCGAAGAATCGTGGGATATACGAAAGCTGCCTATCGACCGTCAGAAACCTCAGGAGCTGCGCAGCGACGCTAACGCAAAAAAGAAGTAAAAGCTTGAAATAATCACTCACTCCAACTTACACACACACACACACAATGACATTCAGCGAATTAGGACTCAGCGATGCTCTGTTGCATGCAGCCGAGTCGCTCGGTTTTACTGAGCCTACACCAATCCAAGAACAGGCAATACCTTATATCATCCACCACTCGCGTGACGTGGTGGCTCTTGCACAAACCGGAACAGGCAAGACCCTTGCCTTCGGCTTCCCGATATTGCAGACTATCGACCTTAAAAAAGCAAAGACACAGGCGCTGATACTGGCACCTACACGTGAGTTATGTATTCAGATATCCAAAGACCTTAAGCAATATGCTCAGTATCTGAGCGACATACACATAGTGGCGGTGTATGGCGGTGAGGATATACGCCGTCAACTCGCGCAGCTCGATCGCACTCCTCATATCATAGTGGCTACGCCCGGACGTCTGCAAGACCTGCTGCGTCGCGGTAAGGTCGACCTGCAAGAAGTGTCGTTCCTGGTGTTAGACGAAGCCGACGAGATGCTCGACATGGGCTTTAAAGATGATATCGAAACGATATTCTCGTATCTGCCTTCGACACGCCGCACGATGCTCTTTTCAGCTACGCTGCCACACGAAGTAGAGAATATCGTTCGCCGCTATATGACCGACTATCAGACCATACAGATAGGCGAGCGTAATGCCGGAACGGAGAACGTAGACCACATATACTACGTATGCCGTGCCGAAAACAGGTATCTGGTGCTCAAACGCATAGTAGATGTCAATCCCGACATCTATGCCATAGTGTTCTGCCGTACGAAAGCCGACACGCAAGAGGTGGCGGAGCGGCTGATAAAAGACGGGTATAATGCCGATGCCCTGCATGGTGACCTCACACAGGTAGCACGCGACAATGTGATGCAGCGGTTTCGTCTGCATGCCGTGCAACTGCTTGTCGCTACCGATGTGGCAGCACGCGGACTCGACGTACACAACCTCACTCACGTCATCAACTATCAACTGCCCGACGACCCCGAAGTGTATACTCACCGCAGCGGCAGAACGGGTAGGGCTAACAAACGCGGCACCTCGATAGCAATACTGCACCAACGTGAGCTGCACCGCGTCAGACTGCTCGAACGCATGCTTAAGCGAGAGTTCCGGCGGGCAACGATACCATCCGGATTGGAGGTGTGCAAGAAGCAATTGTTTTGGCATGTGGCGCGAATGCAAAACGTGGAAATCGACGAAGAGCAGATAGCGCAGTATATGCCGCAAGTGACGAAGATGCTCGACTATCTGAGCAAAGAAGAGCTCATCAAACGCTTCGTCTCACTCGAGTTTAATAGATTCCTTTCGTACTATAAAGATGCCGAAGACCTAAACGTTGAAATAAAACAACAGTCTTCGCAGTCAAAAAGAAACGATAAAAGGAAAAATCGTGACGGAGATGATAGTCGAAAAAAGCAAGAGGCAGGCAGAGGTAAGGGTGGTAATACGGGAGCCAAACAGCCAAGTGGCGACAATACTAAGGTGGGGAAAGGCAAGCGTATGGTGCGCCTGAGAATAAACGTAGGGCGTAGTGATGGCATGACGCCGAAGTCGTTTCTGGCACTTATCAATCAGACCACGCACGACAAGTCGATACATATAGGTGACATAGAGATACAGCGCGGCATCACCTATTTCTCGGTATATCCCGACCAAGTCAACAAACTGACCAACGCCTTCCTTCAGAGCTGGGACGACCTGACCATACAGGAAGTACGGCAGCAACGCAGGTGATATCGGGCGGTCGGGATTTCGGGATTTCGGGATGACGAGATCACGTGATGACGAGATCACGAGATGACGAGATGACGAGATTTCGAGATGACGAGATAACGAGATCACGAGATGACAAGATTTCGAGATGACGAGATTTCGAGATGACGAGATTTCGGGATGACGAGATGACGAGATCACGAGATGACGAGATCACGGGATGACGAGATCACGAGATGACGAGATGACGAAATCACGAGATGACGAGATCACGGGATGACGAGATGTCGAGATCACGAGATTTCGAGATGGGTAGGTCAGACGTTGCCTAACAGTGACTTGACGAACTCGTCGCGGTTGAAGACTTGCAGGTCTTGCATCTGTTCTCCAAGTCCGATATAGCGTACCGGAATCTTAAACTGGTCGCTGATGCCTATCACCACTCCGCCTTTGGCGGTGCCGTCGAGTTTGGTGACGGCGAGTGAGGTCACCTTGGTGGCTTTGGTGAACTGTTTGGCTTGTTCGAAGGCGTTCTGGCCGGTAGAGCCGTCGAGTACGAGCATGACATCGTGAGGGGCATCGGTCACCACTTTCTGCATCACGTTACGTATCTTGGTAAGCTCGTTCATCAGGTTGACTTTGTTATGCAGTCGTCCGGCGGTGTCGATGATGACGACATCGGCGTCGTTGGCTACAGCCGACTGCAGAGTGTCGAACGCCACCGAGGCGGGGTCGGAGCCCATCTGTTGCTTGACGACGGGCACACCTACTCGCTCACCCCAGATACAGAGCTGTTCGACAGCTGCTGCACGGAACGTGTCGGCAGCACCGAGGTACACTTTTTTGCCGGCTTGCTTGTATTGGTATGCCAGTTTGCCAATGGTAGTGGTCTTGCCCACACCGTTGACACCCACCACCATTATCACGTAAGGCTTTGCGGGCAGAGGGTCGGCAAAGTCGCTTACGTCTTGCATGTTGTTCTCTTGCAGCAAGGCGGCTGTCTCTTCGCATAGGATGTTATGCAACTCGGCAGTATTCATGTACTTGTCGCGTGCCACACGCTGTTCGATGCGCTCGATGATACGGAGTGTAGTCTCAACACCTACGTCGGAGGTGATGAGCGCCTCTTCGAGGTTGTCGAGCACCTCGTCGTCGATGGTCGACTTGCCCACGATGGCGCGTGAGATCTTACTCAGCACACTCTCCTTGCTTTTCTCAAGTCCTTTGTCAAGAGTGGCTTTCTTGTCTTTTGAAAATAATCCGAAAAAGGCCATGTTGTTATTTGTTTTTTGTTATTTGTTATTTCTTATTTTTTATTTCGGTATTCCGGGATTCCGATATTAACTATTGTAGGCTTCTAATGCTTTTTTGAGTACTACAAGGGCTTTGCCGAGGTCTTCTTTGTTGAGTATGTATGCCATACGCACCTCGTTACGTCCTTCGCCGGGGTCGGTGTAGAAGCCGCATCCCGGTGCCATCATGATGGTCTGTCCTTCGTACGAGAAGTCGCTAAGGCACCATTTGCAGAACTTCTCGGCATCGTCGACGGGCAGGCGTACCATGGTGTAGAACGCACCCATGGGAGTGGGGGAGTAGACACCCGGAATCTGGTTGAGTCCGTCGATGAGGAAGTTACGGCGTGACAGGTATTCGTCGTAAACCTCTTCCATATACTCCTCGGGTGTGAGCATGCTTGCCTCTGCCACTATCTGACCGAGCAGTGGTGGTGACAGACGTGCCTGGCAGAATTTCATCACAGCCTCGCGCACTTGCTTATTCTTGGTTATCAGTGCGCCAATACGTATGCCGCACTCCGAGTAGCGTTTGCTCACCGAGTCGATGAGCACTACGTTCTCTTCGATACCTTCGAGGTGGCATGCCGATATATATGGTCGCTTGGTGTAGATGAAGTCGCGGTATACCTCGTCGGAGAAGAGGTAGAGGTCGTATTTCTTCACTAAGTCCCTGATTTGGAACATCTCTTGTTTGGAATACAGATAGCCTGTAGGGTTGTTGGGGTTGCATATCATTATCGCCTTTGTCTTGGGCGTGATTTGCTTTTCGAACTCCTCTACCGATGGCAGTCGGAAGCCGTTTTCTATCGACGTCTTGACCGATTTGAGTACTGCACCGCAGCTGATGGCGAAAGCCATGTAGTTGGCGTAGAAGGGGTCGGTGACGATGACCTCGTCGCCGGGTTCGAGACACGCCATATATGCGAACATGACGGCTTCGGAGCCTCCGGCGGTGACGATGATCTCGTCGGGCGAAAGGTCGATGCCGTATGAGGCGTAGTATCCCACCATCTTGGTGCGCAGCGACAGCGTGCCTTGCGACGGCGTGTATTCTAACACGTCGCGGTGTATGTTACGAACTGCCTCAAGGGCGCACTCCGGCGTGTGGATGTCGGGTTGTCCGATGTTGAGGTGATAGACATGGATGCCGTTGCGTTTGGCTGCATCGGCATACTTGGCGAGCTTGCGAATAGGCGAACTCGGCATGCTCTCGGCGCGTTGGGAGATTTTCATATCGGTATGGTATTAGTGGTTGTTCGTGTTGAGGGAGTTAATATTTTGAAGATACTCTTCATGCAAATGGTAATAACGTTTCATAAAGAATATATAAGCGAAGCCTAATATTAAAAGTACTATTATCGAGTAGAGTAGGTGGTAGTTCGAACAGAATATCAACCCCACTGATATTATCATTTGTACTATTGCATATCCTGCTGATACGGCTACATGTGGTATCTTAAGCTCGTTTGCTAAAATTTGAAATGCATGTTTGCGATGAGCTTGACCGAGGTTTTCTCGTAGCATAATGCGGTGAACGATAGTGAGTACGGTGTCAACTCCATATAGAGCTAAAAATAGGATATACGAGAAATCATTGGTCTGAGTAATAAGTTTTGCCAGCGGAAACATAACTATTAAAGCCATACTTATAGAGCCTACGTCACCTGCAAAGCAAATGGCTTTTGTCCTGAAGTTAAATAGGCAAAATATAAAACATCCGATTGCTGCTACTATCAGGTACGACATTTCAATAAACTCGAGATTGTAGTTTACA
>CAMHKW010000068.1 GCA_946185835.1 uncultured Bacteroidales bacterium | reverse complement strand
CATCCAATATATTCTGTACTTTATTTATACGACTTTTATCACCATCATTTAAGAATAGAGTTACTTTTTTAACACCGTTATTTCCATAGAAAACTTCTTTAATTGCCTTATATGCGACTATTGGACTTCCCTCCTTGCCATCATCATATATTCCTGCTCCACAAAAAATGTCGTAGATGTTAATTCTTTTTATATAAGAGGATTTATATAATATACGTAAATATCTGGTCAAGTATTCTTCATAAAACTTGACTTTTGCTTGCGAATGCAACTGCATCGTATTTTTTACATCGGGTTTAGATCTATTTTGCATATCTGATTACTCTTTACATTATTTAGTTAGTATGAGATATATTTTCTAATCTTATTATCGCATAATTCAATTTCCCCTAAAAATTCTGTCTATATGGTATGCCAAATAGTCACGATTAGGGATGTGCTCTATTGGCATTATTAATTTATGTCCGGCAATGCTGCCGAAATGTGTATCAAAATAGTCTTGTGTCTCGTACTCCCGCAGTGCAGAGGACAAACATATTGCGTAATTGTCCGGCGAGATAGTGATAAATCCTTTGTCAAACGCTTTGTCATACAGTGCAGAAAGACAAATGCCGTTTTCGGGATTAAGTTTCTGCTGAGGCGTACTATCTACCCACGGGATAATATGGCTTGCCACCAGTAACTCCGGAATGTTTATGCCCGTTATTGCACAACGCCCTTCGTAATTAGAAAGAATCATTGAGCGGAAAGCCGACTGATTGACTCTTTGGTGAATAACCGCCTCTCGCTCCTTGCCTTCTAACTCTTTAGGCGTGATATGCAATGAATCCTCAATACTTTTGTTCTGTAGTTGTGCTTTTATGCGCTGTGCCTCTACAAACAGACGCTCTTTGTCATTGGCAAACTCGTTCCAGATAGGTTCGCAAACAACTTTGCCTGCCGACATTCCTGTTCGTCCGGATTCGGTTATATATGGGTCGCAGGCAGCAAAATTAACAAGACGCAATGCTGCGGAGTTATCTGTACGACCGATTAAGCGTGCCAACTCCTTTACTTCCGGCGTGGTACGGTTCAACCGTTCAAACGGAAGTTGGAAATATACGCTCAAAGTCAATATCAGCTCCTCACGCGTCCATTTGTTTTGTTAGCGGGTCATTGTATTATCTATGAAAGTGACATTTACTACGACATTTTAATATTCATTCTCCATCTATTTACGCACTCCTCAATGTTGTTGTAAAGATAGATGATATTAGTTGTCGTTTTCTTCATAATTCTTCATAAACAATAAAAAAGGCAACGGCTATGCAGCGTCCAAAGGCAGACCAATGCCCATCGCTGCATAGCTGTGTTGCCTAAAAGTTTCTTGGTAATTGCACATAATACTTGGTCTTTTATGGATTGTGCGGTAATGGTTTAATCGAGGAATATCCAACTGTTGGCGATGTCGCTTGCGCGGTCGTTGTCGGGTTCAAGTTCCTCATCGCCCTCGCGGATCAGTGTCTCAATAGCGTAAACGCCATCGTCTTCGTTTCCCGGCAGATTGTCCTCCATCTCTGCGCGGTACTGCATTTCGTCCCTGTCTAAATAGACGTGCAGTGTTGCATGTTCATAACCCGCAGGATTGTCTAAATACTCCTGCACAGCGTCATAGATTTGCACCTCTAACGCTTGAATGTCTTGAATACTTGCCATAATGTTTGGTCTTTTATGGATGAATGATAAAGTAACTCGCTTTTCTATTGTATAGAAAAAACGTGCAAAGATACTAAAATTAAAGGAATATGCAAAAAGTTGCTTGATTTTGCTTTTCGTTATATTCCATTTCCTGTTCTGTTCTTGTTCATTGCTTGTTCAAATAACGGCTGCATAGCTGTGTTGCCGGTTATTTTGGTTGTTGTTTGTTCAATTCGTTTTCAATTTCCTCAATGAATGGTATTGTTCCTTGAAAATCATCGGGGAAAAGTTTGGCTAATTCATAGCTTGAGATTCCTAATGGTATGCGATGTACTTTCAATGGCATACTTTGCCAACACATCATTTTTCTCTTTACAGAAAAGCAAACCGATAGCGGGGTTATCTTGTGGTGTCTTCACTTTTTACAACAGGCTGTTGTAAATTTGTAAACTCCTGATTATATGTGAGGAACCACATCTTGCAATAATACAAATTAGTAGGCAACAGTCCGCTGATACCCGATAATGCATCTCTTGTATTCGCTGTTGATATGAATTAGATTGCTCATATTCTAAATATGTTGATTTTGTCAATTTCCCACCAAGTTGGTGGAATCGTATAAGTTCTTGACCATAAGGTAATTCTTTTACTCATATTATCAATTGTCTTTTTTTGTTGATGTATATGTGTGTCCTTAATTGAGGAATATCCAACTATTGGCGATGTGGCTTGCGCGGTCAATGATTTGTGTGACATGTCACACATTTTCAATTTTCCATCAGTTGGTTCTATAATTGTTCCTGTAATTTTGCTTTTTCAGTTTGTCTTCGATGATGGTGCGTTGGACGATTTGCTCGATTTGATAGGTAGCTACGCCCAACGGACGGTCAAGACCGCGGAATGCCCATTCAACAGTGGTCTTATCCGCTTCGCGGCAAATGAGCAGACCGATGGTCGGTTTGTCATCGTCTGCTTTGAGTAGTTCATCTGCTGCAGAGACATAAAAATTGAGTTTACCCACGAACTCAGGTATAAACTTAACCGTTTTGCTCTTGCTTGCAATTTGTATATGGTGGAACCATGGAATAAGAGCGAATGCTTCGGGCATTTCCAATTCGTCACTAAGTTGGTGACTAAATTTGGCAGCAGGTTGCTGCCTTTTTGTCTCTCCTAAATTGGCAGCAAGTTGTTGCCAATTTGCAACCTGCTGAGAATAAAACGAATACCACTGTCTCATATATCGGATGTTCCTATAAGAAAAGCCCTTTTCATCAACACTTGCTTAAGGACGTACCACCCTTGAATGACAGGTGCTCGGCATACGGCAATGAAAATACAGCCTTGAGAACTTGCGTCACCCACCAGTCTTTTTCGATACTTTGAGCATCCAGATGACTTGCCAACGCCACGTTCTGGACAATATGTAATTGTTGTTTTGAATCAAGGTCGGAATATTTCATAGTGCCAGAAGTATATTACGCACCCATACAGGCGCTAATGTTATATCGTGTTCAAAATCTGCTTTTTCTATTTTATCCATGAACTGCCCTATTTGTTCCTTATGCGCAGCAGTGAACGATTGTTCCCCAATCTCACGCATCGCCGAGACAATAAGCATCATCAAACGGGATTTATAGGAGAGCATTTTATTGTCATTTGTATGGATAAACAGAATTCCCTTGCCATCGCCAATGTGAATTCTGCGTGCAGAACCGTTTGTGTAATAGACAGCATTGGCTGCTACTTGCGTGGACAGGCCAAGCATATTGAGCGCATAAGCTCCTGAAGGAATAATCTTGGCATGGTCTCTTTTGGCAATTGCCTGCGCGATGTCATCCATTGATGGCATAAGCAGTCCCAATCCAAGGACTTTATCTTCTTTCGGGAAATAATAGATTCCATTGGCTATGCGAAGAATGAACTTTTCATTAGCAAGTCGTTGAAAAGATTTCTTAACAGCATCGCGATTGCCCAAGGTGGCAAAATCCTGAAGGAACACGAATTTTCCGCGCCCCTTTCTGGCTATTGCCCTCATGATTTTATCATGTGTACTGCCTTCCATAAATTAAAATGTCCCTTTTTATTGTAAAATCGGGGACAAAAATACTGCTTTATTTTCACATTTACAAGTTTTTCGGCAATAATCTTGGATTTTTATGCGATTATTATAGAAAATAAGCATATCGAGAGTGCTTTTCGCGAAATGGATGGGCATTTTTCGGTTATAGTGACATTCTTATCACCTAAAATCGTTGTATCTATTTGTCCCCATGTGGTTTATAGGCGTTTAATTATGTTTCTATCAATAGTTTTCTTTTTTCGAGAGAAATGCCGCTATGTCGGCGGAGTAAGTCCTTTTGCGCGTAATCCACTTATTCCGTATTTTTCGCACACTTTTTTAACCACTTATTCCGTTTTTATGCGGTAAGAATATACCGCTTATTCCTTTTTTTTTTATGCGTTAAGAAACGCCACTTATTCCGTTTTTATGCAGTAAGAAACACCACTTATTCCGTTTTTTGACGAACTATTGTTACGAGAGGCTTGCCTGTTATTTTTCTGCTTTCGAGAAACTATATCTTCTTAAACACCATTGGCATCGCGTCCGGGGTAAGAGGTTCTACATCTACAAGCCTCAACGACTTAACCATGTGAAGCGTCGACCGCTTATACTCCAAGAAATGTTCGGTCTTGAGATGTTCTTGGTACGCCGCCGTGTCACGGTAGATCTCTACTATTCGAATCACATTGGGCTTGCCGCTCACTTGCATGGGGAAGATACATACCACCCCCTCTTCCTTCTCAACCGACAACTGCCCTACCCTGCCCGCTGCTTGCAGATATGCCGACAGGTATTTCTTATATACCTCTATCTCTGCTATACGCGTAATGAGCGCACTCTGATTTGCTTTACTTTCTGTTATTTCTTTTCCATTCATAGATATATCCTTGCCTAAGTACTTCTTCATTCTTTCTATATTATTGACTATCACCTGCCCCGCCACGTATGGATAGTCTGTTCCATAAAGCAGGCGTTCGGGCGTGGTGAGCGTCAACAGCGCCTCAACGGTAGACTCCGAGGGCGCCCCTGCAAGGTCGAACCAGAGACTGCTTATGTTCTTCTCGAAGTCGATTTCACCTACCAAGCCATTGCGCTGCATCACCGCATATAGCGAACGCATCCTCGGCAAGGCAATAGGCAGATAAGCACCGGCATGAGGCACCACCACGCGCATGTTCGGATAACGTGCTAACACATTCCGGCTTATCATATTACATACCGTACGAGTTGTCTCCGACAGATATTCCTGCATTGCAAGCGGCGTCTGACGCATCACAGCCTCGTTCACCGGGCAAGGCTTATGTGGATGGAGAATCACAAGAGCATGGCGATCACTCAAGAACTGCATCAGAGGGTCTAACACGCTGTCGCCTAAGTACTGACCATATACGTTAGTGGCAAGCTTCACTCCAACAGCACCAAGAGTATCCAGTGCGTATGCGGCTTCGGCTATTGCAGACTCCACATCCGGCAACGGAAGAACGGCGGCAAAAACGAATGGTCTACCTCCATCAGACGTCACCGAACAGCGAACTAAAGTAGACAACTCCTCATTCAACCTGCGACACCATGTATTACATTCCGCTTGGTCGCCAAAATAAGGATGAGGCGCAGGCAACGTCAATACTGAGGTACTAATACCGGCCTGATTCATCAACTTAAGATGAGACTCCAATGACCATTCCGGCAACGGGAAACCCTCGTCTAAGAGCATTCCATGACTTGACACCAACTCACGGTAAGAGGCCGGTATACAATGAGCGTGGTAGTCCGTCAGCTGACCAAAAGACATAAGCGATACCAACAATAACAATACAAAAAGATAATATCGTTTCATATTTATTTTTGCTATTACACAATTTTTGATTACTTTTGCATGACAAACAAACTATCGGTCTATGCATCAACACTCCACACTCACCATTCCCGAAGGCTGCGACAAAGTATTGCTGCATGCCTGCTGCGCGCCATGCTCTTCAGCTATCGTAGAATGGCTCTTAGCACACAATATCGAACCCGTCATCTTCTACTACAACCCCAACATCTGGCCACGCGAGGAATACGAAATTCGTAAAAACGAAAGCAAACGCCATGCCGAAAGCCTAAACGTCAAATGGATAGAAGCCGATGAGTTAAGCTGCAACAATCAACACGACAAAGCATGGCTACTCTACCACCAACGATGGCTTCAAGCTATCCGAGGCTTAGAACACGAACCCGAACGAGGACGACGTTGCGAACACTGTTTTGCCATAAGACTGATGGCTACGGCTGCAAAAGCGAGCGAACTAAGCATACCTTTCTTCGCTACCACCCTCGCCTCTTCCCGATGGAAGAGCCTCGAGCAGATCAACCGAGCCGGACTACAAGCAGAACAATTTGTCAACTCACAGCTTGCTACCCCCGACCTCAGCACCCTGCCGACTGCCCCTACCACCTTCTCTCCCGTCCACTTCTGGGCACAAAACTGGCGAAAAGACGGACTGCAAGACCGACGCAACGCACTGCTCAAACAATATGGTTTCTACAACCAGCGCTACTGCGGCTGCGAATTCTCCGCTCCCGCAACATAACTCACGCACCTTCCCAACTTCCGCATCTTCCCAACTCCCCGACTACCCGCCATCCGGGTACGCCGGTTTCCAACCGGCGGCATGCCTACCGACTCAGCGCGACAGCTGTACACGTATCTGCGTCGACGAGATATCAAAATATGGTGCACCTTCCAGATACACTATCTCTTTGGCATTCGGCACTTTTATGACAGTCTGCTCTGTCTCGTTGCCGGAGTGACGAGGATAAACGAATATCCTGAAGTTAGCAACTATATAATCACTCTCGCGCCATTGGTCTATTATCCTGATGTTATCTTCGCCAACCACCAACGTAAACTCATGCTGCGGATATACTTCTCGCAACCGCCTCAGAGTGTTGGCAGTATACGACGGACGAGGCAACGCAAACTCAAAATCCGACGCCTTCACCCCCGCTATCTCTTTCACCGCCTCACGAACCTGCTCCAAGCGCTCTTGCTCCGGTGCAAGTATCTTCGCCGACTTCAACGGGTTATTCGGACTCACCATCAACCACAACTCGTCTAAGTCGGTGTTCTCTATCACCCACTTAGCCAATCCTACATGACCAAAATGAACAGGATTAAAACTCCCACCGTAAATACCGATTCTCATAAATATAAAAATTAGAGGACAACTCAATATTGACTTGTCACATTGTCCGGGTATGCCAATTTCTAATTGGCGCCACCATCCAAGTCCCCCACTACCGCTCAAACAGACGCAATAGCCACATTTTCTTCTCCCCCGCCTTACCACTGTAAGGGTGTTCGCGAAGCGGCAGGTTAAACCACGTACTACCTCTCAGCACCGTCTGAGGATGTGTAAACTCCCTAAAACCCCACTCCCCATGGTAGGCACCCATGCCCGAATGACCGATTCCGTTAAAAGGCACGCCTTTCACCATCATGTGTATGCATACCTCGTTGATACATCCGCCACCGAACTGCTGAGTCTGCATCACACGGTTGGCCCAGCGCATGTCTGATGTAAACAGATACATGGCAAGAGGATGCTCACGCTCCGCTATCGTCTCCATCAACGCATCCACCTCATCGTCAGCAAAAGGCACCACCGGCAACAGCGGACAAAACAGCTCATGCTGAACGATGTGCTCGTCGATACCCACGGGATATATTATCGTTGGAGCGTACTTTTGACTCTCACGGTCGCCGACACCGCCAAACACTATCCGTTCCCGGTATTCGTCTGCCAAACGTGCGCACTTGTCGTATGCCGCTGCCGTTATCAGCTTCGGATACTCGGCATTAGTCTCGGCATGCTCGCCTATCTGACTGACAAAAGCCTTCTTTAGCTCTTCCAGAAACGCCTCCGCCACTTCCTGAGCCACTGCTACCTGGTTGATATTGATACATATCTGACCAGCATTCGTCAGCTTGAAGAAGGCTATCTTACGTGCCGCATCCTTCAGGTCGGCATCGCGACGAACCACGCACCAGTTACCCGTCTCACCGCCAAGCTCCAAAGCCACAGGCGTCAGGTTCTTTGCAGCCTCTGCCAACACATGCTTTCCTACAGCAGGCGAACCCGTATAGAAAATCTTGTCAAAACGCTGTGCCAAACACATATCTGCCACATCATGACCACCATCTATCAGTGTCACATATTCGGGAGCAAAGACGTCAGCAAAGAAACGTTTCAGCGCGGCAGTCGAAGCCGACGACTTCGAACTCGACTTCACAACGACGGTGTTACCACCTGCCATCGCTGCTGCCACCACTCCTATCGTCAACAATATCGGGAAGTTAAACGGACTGATTACCAACGTCACGCCGTATGGCATCTTATACACTTTCGTCATCATACTCGGGAAACACATCAAGCCGCTAAGATGACGCTCGGGACGTGCCCAACGACGCAGACCACTCAGCATCTCGTTGATTTCGACAACGATAGGTCCTATATCACACAGATATGCCTCCACACTGCTACGTCCCAAGTCTGCCGCCAAGGCGTCTTCAAACTCACGCTCATGTGCCAACACGGCTGACTTCAAACGCTTCAGCTGCTTCAGACGCCAACCCACAGGAAGCGTCGCACCTGTTCGGAAAAAACGACGTTGAGCCGCCACTATCGCACCAACCGACTCGGGAGTATACTCCGATGCCGACGGCACACTGAAGTCCGTCACTTGCGTCAGGATCTGGCGTATCTGCTCGTTGGTAAGAGTAACAGGCGACGAGTAATTGATTGAGTCAGCTGCTATCATCGGTATCAGCTCGTCGTGGTCGTATGCACGAACCGGCAATCGCATATCACCCAAACCGCATTGTCCTATCAAATCTCTAACCGCCTGCAGAAAACGCTCTGCCGCATCTGCATCAGAAACAACGGACGGCATATCGGCACCATCTCCCGGCAGCGACTCCACTAAACCACAATAACGTGCCAACTCCGCATAACGCTGACAACACTCTGCCTTCTGATATTCTAATACAGGCATCAGCATCAACGAGATAGCCTCTCCATGCGACAGATGATACTTAGCTCCTATGCTGTGTGCGAAGGCGTGAACATAACCCGCCAACTGTGTGTTGATGGCATTGCCACCATATAATGCGGCACGGCACATATTCAGACGCGCCTCTACATTACCCGGCTCGCGCATCACAACAGGCAGATTCTCGAATATCAGCTTCACGCCCTCCAACGACATCTGCATATCCTCATCATCCACCTCCGTGTCGCTTATCACGCCTTCTATACAATGACTAAGCGCATCTATTCCGCACGATGCCGTCACCTGACGCGGTGCACCTATCGTAAGCTCGCTGTCGAGCACCACATGTACCACATTCAGACCTATCAACACCGTCGAGCTCTTCACTCCTTGCTCGTTACTTATCACCGCACCAACGGTCGTCTCTGCTCCTGTTCCCGCCGTCGATGGTACCA
The DNA here is from genome assembly GCA_946185835.1 of uncultured Bacteroidales bacterium. Classification (GTDB taxonomy): domain Bacteria; phylum Bacteroidota; class Bacteroidia; order Bacteroidales; family Paludibacteraceae; genus Colicola. The sequence goes on along the minus strand of CAMHKW010000068.1, from coordinate 2,075 downwards.
TGATGAGAGGCAAGGTGTTACCCGGCACCGGCAAGAACTTAAGCAACAACGCCTTCACCGGCAGATGAGGCATACGAACACCCGCGGCTATCATCTTGCTGCTATCCATCACCGAACCACCACCTAAAGCCACTATACAATCAGCATGACTCTCTATGGCACAGCGTATTCCCGACTCTATGATGCTTATATTAGGCTCGCTGTCGATATCGCTAAACACAGTATACCCTATACCCGACAACGTCAACGAATCGACAACTGCATTCTCATAACCTAACGAATGCAACGTCTTGTCTGTTACCAACAACACGCGCTTGTAACCAAGCGCCTTACATATCTTGCCGATCCCACGACGACAACCGTGACCCTCCGTCACCTCCGGCTCCGGCAACGGTATGGCATGTATCACCTTCCCCGGAAGACGATGTATCTGTTTTCGAAATCTATATGTATCCATATTATAGTATTATGTCTACTTGATTATAAGTATTATGTCTACTTGTATTATAAGTATTATGTCTACTTGTATTATGTCCACTTGCCACATTGTCCGGATACGCCAATTGGTAATTGGCGTCATCCCATCCATCGCCCCCATTCATTGCCCCCATCCATCGCCATCATCCACTCGCTCCCCCATTCATTCGCCCCACCCCTCTCTCCACCTCCGACGCTTCAAAGTTACTACTTTTTGCCGAAACGAGCAAGCCGATGGCTAAAAATTCGGGCTACATAAAAACGAAATATCTCACACTCAGACTCATCAGCCCATGCCGATGATTCTCCGATGTGAGATATTTCCGTTTTGCAGTCTGTTATCTTACCTCAGCACCCGTCAGGGTGTACGTCTTGTCGCCGCGTACCACATACAGCTGTCCTTCGCGTATTAGCAGCCTTCCACTCTCTTCGTTTCGCGACACGTTGTCGACGCCTGTACCTTCCGACGGCCATTCGAACTTCACGCTCACCTTGCCCGTCCCCAATGCCTCAGCCAGCGACGTAGCATCGTCAACCCTACCGATACGGGTGTACGAATACGAGCTATCAAACGTCTTGTAAAACAGCACCACGCAGTTGTCTCTGTATAGCATCAAGTCACCCGCGTGTATCGTGCCGGGCTTGTAGCTGTCGGTCGGGAGCGACGTGTCAATATTGCAGTACTTCTCGTTGCCATTCAGCTCACTCATCGACAACGTCAGCGGCAACAGAGCAGCAAAGGCTTTACCCGTAGCGTTATCGGCTAAGGTGGTAGTGAAGACATTACTACCCACCACTATCTTTATTCGCATATCATTCACCTCCTGTTGGTTAAGTCCGCACGCCTCTATCCAATCCGCAAGCAAGGCAGCCGTCTTCGAACGGTTCGAGTTGTTAATCCACAGGTTCTCACTCAGATACTCTGCATCAGGCACCAAACGCTTGCAGTCGGCTACCACGCCGCCTATACTACTCGATGCCGACGACACTATCAGACCTAACTTCTTACCTGCCAACTGCGAACGAACGCTGAACAGATAACTCTGCATGATGGCTGCCATCTGGCTCCACCATAGCGGCGTTACCACTATCACCGTTGAATAGTCTGCCACCGAGACCAACACCGGATCTATCGCAGGATACGATGCAGCGTCATCGGGGTTCTCTCCGATGGCATTGAGCAACTCAGTGCCCAAGGCGTAGTTGTTCGCCTCATAACGCAGCCCCTTCTCTGCCGGTTCTATCTCTAACACGTCGGCTGTTATCTGCTTCGTCAGCTCGGTTACGATAGCCTCGCAGTTGCCTGTGTAACTGTAATATACCACAAGGGTCTTACTATTTGCCGCAGCGACCATACACACTGCCAATAAAATAAATATTACTCTTTTCATAATTCTATATAATAAATATTACTCTTTTCATAATTAATAAATATTACTCTTTTCATAATTCTCTATAATAAATATTACTCTTTTCATAATTCTCTATACTTTAAGAATTCCGTTGCAAAGGTACTACTTATCCACGACATGCACTTATCCTTTTTTAGGTAAATGTTATCCGTTTTTCGGGAAAACGAAAGTGAGGATAATCCTCCT
>CAMHKW010000067.1 GCA_946185835.1 uncultured Bacteroidales bacterium | reverse complement strand
TGCGCGAGCAACTGGGTGGCAAAGGTGCCAACTGCGCCGAGATGAACCTCGTGGGTGTTCCCGTTCCTCCGGGATTCACCATCACTACTGATGTCTGCAACGAATATTACGAAGTTGGGCAGGAGAAGATTATGGAACTTCTCAACGACGACGTGATGGCTGCCGTTCACCACATTGAGAACCTCATGAACTCGAAGTTCGGTGACCCGCAGAACCCGCTGCTCGTCTCGGTTCGCTCGGGTGCTCGTGCCTCGATGCCCGGTATGATGGATACCATCCTCAACCTCGGTCTGAACGACACTGTAGCCGAGGGTATGGTAAAGAAAACTCAGAACCCACACTTCGTCTACGACTCATATCGCCGTTTCGTACAGATGTATGGCGACGTCGTTCTCGGTATGAAGCCGGTTAACAAAACCGACATCGACCCCTTCGAGAAAATCATTGACGAAGTAAAGGAAATCCGCCACATCAAACTCGACAAAGACCTCAATGTAGATGAGTTGAAGCTCCTCGTTGCCCGCTTCAAGACTGCCATCAAAGAGCAGACCGGCAAAGAGTTCCCTAACGATCCCATCGAGCAACTCTGGGGCGCTATCTGCGCTGTGTTCCGCTCATGGATGAACGAGCGCGCTATCCTCTATCGTAAGATGGAAGGCATACCCGACGAATGGGGAACGGCTGTATCAGTTATGGCAATGGTATTCGGTAACATGGGCGAGACCTCTGCTACCGGTGTTTGCTTCAGCCGCGATGCCGCTACAGGTGAGAACCTCTTCAACGGTGAGTATCTTGTCAACGCACAAGGCGAGGACGTGGTTGCAGGTATCCGCACTCCGCAACAGATCACGCTCGAAGGCTCACGCCGTTGGGCTAAGCTTCAAGGCATCTCTGAGGAAGAGCGTGCATCGAAGTATCCTTCAATGGAAGAGGCTATGCCGGAGCTCTACAAAGAACTCTACGCTATCCAAGCCAAACTGCAGGCTCACTACCGCGACATGCAGGATATGGAGTTCACCGTACAAGAAGGCAAACTCTGGTTCCTCCAGACCCGTAACGGCAAACGTACAGGTACCGCCATGGTGAAGATAGCTATGGACCTCTGCCGCGAAGGCGTTATCTCAGAGAAAGAAGCCATCCTTCGCTGCGAACCTCAGAAACTTGACGAACTGCTCCACCCTGTCTTCGACAAGGACGCACTCAAGAAAGCCAAAGTCATCACTCAAGGTCTACCCGCTTCTCCGGGTGCTGCCTGCGGTCAGATTGTGTTCCACGCTGACGATGCACAAGAGTGGCATGAAAATGGACATAAGGTCATCATGGTTCGTATCGAGACATCGCCTGAAGACCTTGCAGGTATGTCGGCTGCCGAAGGTATCCTCACCGCACGTGGCGGTATGACCTCACACGCTGCCGTTGTGGCTCGTGGTATGGGTAAGTGCTGCGTCTCGGGTGCAGGTGCTATCCTCGTTGACTACAAAGCTAAGACCGTCACCATCGAGGGCGTTACATACAAAGAAGGCGACTATATCTCGCTCAACGGCTCGACAGGACAAGTCTATGCAGGCGAGATTCCAACTAAGGCTGCCGAACTCTCAGGTGACTTCAAAGCCCTCATGGACCTCTGCGACAAATATACTAAACTGCAGGTTCGTACCAATGCCGACACCCCGCACGACGCACGCGTAGCACGCGCCTTCGGTGCTAAGGGTATCGGTCTGACCCGTACAGAGCACATGTTCTTCGACGACCAGAAGATCATCGCCATGCGTGAGATGATTCTCGCCAAAGACAGCGAAGGTCGCGAGAAGGCTCTTGCCAAACTCCTGCCCTACCAGAAAGCCGACTTCAAGGGTATCCTCGAGGCTATGGACGGACTGCCAGTTAACATCCGTCTGCTTGACCCGCCATTGCACGAGTTCGTACCTCATGATCTAAAAGGTCAAGAGCAGATGGCAAAAGAGATGGGTGTCAGCGTTCAAGAGATTCAGAACCGCGTTGCCCAACTCGCCGAGAACAACCCGATGCTCGGTCACCGTGGTTGCCGTCTTGGAATCACCTTCCCCGAGATCACCGCTATGCAGACCCGCGCTATCTTGTCGGCTGCTTGCGAGCTGAAGAAAGAAGGTAAGAACCCGATGCCCGAGATCATGGTGCCGCTGATTGGTATTCTCTACGAGTTGAAACAACAGAAAGAAATCATACAAAAGGTTGCCAAAGAAGTGTTTGCTGAGTATGGCATTGAGGTTGAGTTTGAGATCGGTACTATGATTGAGATTCCGCGTGCAGCCCTGACTGCTGACCGTATCGCTACAGAGGCTCAGTACTTCTCGTTCGGTACCAACGACCTCACACAGATGACCTTCGGTTACAGCCGCGACGACATCGCATCGTTCCTGCCGGTATACCTCGAGAAGAAGATTCTGAAAGTCGATCCGTTCCAGGTTCTCGACCAGAATGGTGTTGGTCAACTCATCAAGATGGCGGTAGAGAAAGGTCGTGCCGTTCGTCCGGGACTCCGCACAGGTATCTGTGGCGAGCATGGTGGCGAACCTTCATCAGTTAAGTTCTGCGCCCGCGTCGGTATGAACTACGCATCTTGCTCACCGTTCCGCGTACCTATCGCCCGCCTCGCCGCCGCCCAAGCTGCCGTCGAGGATGAGGCATAGTGCAAGTGCGAGTACAAACCCGAAAGGGCTTGTGCAACTCGCCGAAGCCTATGCCGGCAACATGAGTGAAACGAATGTTGAAGCATAAGTACTCAAATTTTCAATAGAAATGGCATACTCTTTTGTGTATGTCATTTTTATTTAGTAACTTTGCAGAAACTTTTAGAGTGTATGCCGTTCTCTGATTATAAATATCATATAAATGCATCCATACGCCCATCTTTATTATGGGAGTACGACTTAGCGTGTTTTGACTGGCTAAAAATGCGGACGATTGTAGTGGAGCGCGTATTAGAGCGCGGACGGCGGGAAGATTTCTACGCGATGCTTAATCTATACGGCCTGCGTGGTGTCAAAGAGGCTCTGAAGGAAGTGCCATACATGAATGACCGCGACATGAATTTTGCATGCCACACGTTTGGTTTAAAAAAGGAGGATTTGAAATGTTACAAAAACAAACTCTTGCGCCAACAACATTTCAACTCTTGACACGGCTGATGCACGACAAAGAGTTTGATACATTCCGTCTGGTCGGTGGCACATCGCTTGCTTTGCAAATGGGACACCGTATAAGTGTGGGTTAGTAAAGAAACCGTTTCTTTCCGTTTTGTATAACGATGCCGTGGTAACCATTCCCTACTCTTCTTCCTAACACGTCGTACATAGGCGCATCTGTGTCAGGAGAGAGGCTGTTGTCAAAACCCTCTGCGACATCGAGCACGTACTGATTACTACGATTCACGTCTCTCACGCCGGGTTTGCCTAAATATAGCGGTGAACCTTTGTCGGTCAGCAGAGTGCCCTGTACATAGACTATATGCCCGATATTTTCCGGATGGTCAGCCACATTGAGTGCCTCGCGTGCCTCCTGATCAATCTGCACCGTTACTATTCTGTCCATGTCGGTCTCGTGCGGGCTGTCAGCCAACACTAATGATAGTTTGTCGTCTGTGCAGATTCCGTCGAAAGTGTCGTTATATCTCTTGGCGGCTCCCAGTATATATCCCGACACCCAATAATAAGTGCCTGACCACACCGTGCCGTCGTTTTCGGCAAGCAGCAGCCGGTCGGCAACAGTATATGGGTTATCCTTCGTGCCGCTTCCTTGCAAATTGAGTTCACTCACCTCGAGCATCAGCATTATCTGTTTCTCTACTATAGTATTATCAGAACCTGCAGCACTGAGTTTCAGGTATGCTCCATGCATACCCACACCGGCACCCGTGTTGCATGTCACCGTCAGTGTGCCGCCTTGTGCCGGCAGCTGCTTCGGTACGACTGAAAAGAGCTTTGCCTCATCGCCAACCAACGTAACTGTTATTCCTTTGTCTGTGAGGTTATAGCCCACTATGCTGACCTCGCGACTGACGCTTGCGTAGTTATATCCCAGCAGCCCGAAATCGATAGTGTTGCCATCAGCGAGGCGTATGCCGGGAGCATCGGGATCAGCGGCTGTCAGCTTGATGTCGTCGAGAAAGATACGCTGTTTCTTAGCACCGGTCGAGAATGTTATTGTCAGTTCGTCAGTCACATCCGTTATCTTCACCTCAATCAGGTTCCAGTGTTTTTCTAATGCGAAAGTTGACTTCTCTGCCGTACCGCCCACTACGTTGATTGTTGCCGAATAATTCTTCTCTTCGTTCCATGGAGCTGCGCGAAACGACAGCGTTACATCGCCACTACATTTGATAGCTGGTGTGGTGGCTTTGCCCTGCAACGATGAGGTTCCCAATTTGATGCATTGGTTGGCACCGAACACATTGTCGAATGTCCAGCCTTCGTTGTCAGTAAAGACAACTATCTCGGTAGCTATATTGCCCGACCACAAATCGTCGTTGCCGCCGGTAAAACCATCGTAGAGTTCGTCGTCGCTTATGCAACCGTCGAAAGTCTCGTTGAACACAGGCTGTTGTGCTAAAGAAGAAGCACTTACAGCAATTGCAAAAATAGAAGATAATAGTTTTTTCATGGTGTTATGTATGTTGTGAAATATCGATATTCTCATCAGGGACATCGTTGTAATACCGGCACATGATATGAGCAAGCATGGGTTCTCACCTACGATAGAATGCAACATCTAATGACCGATTGGACTCATACAAAATGCAAAGTAAATGATTTTTTTTGTATTGGGCAAATGCTAGTATGATTAAATGGTTCAAGACTACTTTAGAACTATACCTCTAAAGTTGTCTTGAACCATAATAAATAGGTATGCTCCTATATTTTATGTAGGAACAAAAATGATTTGGTTTCTGCTATCTAAGGCACCCTCGTAACCGATTAACAAAAGGAATGAGCAACTTTTTGAACAGCATCTGTAGAGCAACCGAACAAGAACCGAACAAGAACTGAATTAGAAAAAGTACGATTTTTTTGCGTAAATGCTAAAAAAGTCGTACTTTTGCATATCATTTGCGAACGACCGCGCAAAGCGTTGCACCTCAGGTCAATCGCAATATGAATACATAACATAACTAAAGGCGTTTATTGACGCTTGTTTTGACGGTTTAGAAAACTGCTACATTCCTAAATTGTTATAGTCAAAGCAATGCAACAGTAGATGTCTATGCTTGGTATATAAATATGCCTTCAATGGGTGTACTATATACTTTCGTAGCGTAGGCTCTGGTTGCTTGTTCGGTTATAACACAGCTTGTAGCAGAGCCTCTAAACCGCAGAACAAGTAACAATTACAGAGTTCTGCGCTTTTTTTTGTGCGCAGTCTGTTGGGTAAATGCCTTCATAAAGACAAATACCATGCAACAATGACAGACAACCCTATTCTGAACAACCCGTACGAAGAGCCACGGTTCTATTATGACACCGACACCAACGGCAACCTCGACTACACGCGAGTTTGCAATGGTCGGCGACCATATATCTCGCAGATAAACATCACCCCTCATTCCGCTCAAGAGCAGACGATGTTTGGCGGTAGCGACTTCGAAGATGCCGACCCTAATGCGCGTTTCATCAATTCTATCCGAGAAGAAGTAAAGAAATGGCGTGAAGCGGATTATCCTAATACTACGCGAGTTACGAAAGAGTTGCTGCATTTCTGGTTCTGCAATCCCGAACGTCTGCCGGAGCAATCGCTATTCTTCTGTCAGCGCGAAGCGGTTGAGACTGCCATCTATCTCAACGAAGTGGCAGACCGCGACCCGAACAAAGGTCGAGCACTGTTATACGAACTGCAAGAACGCCGCGAGAGTGTTTCCACTAACGCAGACGACATCCTTCCCCGAACAGCCTTTAAGATGGCAACCGGCACCGGCAAGACAGTAGTCATGGCGATGCTTATTCTCTACAACTACATCAACAAACACGAATATCATTCCGACACTCGTTTTGCCGACCATTTTCTGCTTGTGGCACCCGGCATCACCATACGCGACCGACTATCAGTCCTTTATATCGACGAACGCAACACCTTCAGCAAGTTCGACAAAACCGACTACTACCACCAGCGTATGCTTATTCCCGAACAATATGAGAATATGCTGGGCGGACTGAATGCCGCTATCACCATCACTAATTACCATCAGTTTGAGCCCAAAATCTATTCCGGCAAGAAAGCCTCGCCGATGGATGGCAAATTGGTGTATAACAAAGACACTCACCAACTTCAAAAGCAGTCTGACAAAGAGGAATACTCGTCCGTTCTCTCTCGCCTGCTCGGACGCAACATGCGAGGCAAACGCATACTCGTAATTAACGACGAGGCGCACCACTGCTACCTGCCCAAAGCCACAAACAAAGCCAAAGATGACGAAGAAAAAGAGACCGAAGAAGAAAACCAAAAGGCTATGGTTTGGTTCGAAGGTCTGCGGCAAATGAGGCTTTGCGGCTATCGTGTGCAGCAAGTATATGACCTAAGTGCCACACCCTATTACCTCAAAGGCTCCGGCTATCAGGAGTATAGTCTATTCCCATGGGTGGTAAGCGATTTCGGACTTGTGGATGCTATCGAATCGGGGCTTGTCAAGATTCCTTTCTTGCCGGCGTTAGACGACAGTCACCAACTCGCAGAACCCGTCTTGCGCAATATCTACGAGCCTATCCGTCGCGAACTACCCAAGAAAGGGCAGAAAGCCATACGCAAGATAGCCAAGCAGACTGGCGAAGTGCTGATAGAGCAACCACCTATGCTGCCGGCTCTACTTACTATCGCACTGCAACAGTTTGTCAAAGACTACGAAGACTACGACCGAGGCATGCGAGAGGCTGCCGAAGCCAAAGCCAACCTATTCACCACACCGCCGGTATTTATAGTCGTCTGCAACAACACCACCGTCAGTCATGAGGTATATCGCTATATAGCCGGATACGAAACGCAAAACGAACAGGGCGAAACGATATACAGAGACGGAGCCTTCCCGCTATTTTCTAATTACCAAAACGGCATTGCCAAACTCAAATTCCCCACTCTGCTTATCGACTCCACCGCTCTTGACGAAGCAGGAGCCACCATCTCCGATGATTTCAAGCAGACCTTCAGAACCGAGATAGAGCAATTCAAACGCGACTACGCGCAGTTGCACGGAGCGGGAAGTGCAGAACGCCTGACGGACGGAGATATTCTTCGCGAAGTGGTTAATACGGTGGGCAAGCACGGTATGCTCGGACATCATATCCGCTGCATCGTATCGGTCTCAATGCTTACCGAAGGCTGGGATGCCAACACCGTAACGCATGTGATGGGTGTGCGTGCTTTCGGGTCACAACTGCTATGTGAACAAGTGGCAGGTCGTGCTTTGCGCCGCCGCTCATACGAACTGCAAGCATACGATGCTCGGACAGGCGTAGAGATAGATTCACAAAACATACGCAAATACAAAGCAGACAACATCACCTATAAGTTCCTGCCCGAATATGCACATATAATCGGCATCCCGTTCAAGTCGTTTAAGGGTGGCAAGACACCTCCGCCGCGACCGCCCAAACCTAAGACTGCCATACACGCATTGCAGGAACGCAAAGACTACGAGATAACCTTCCCTAATATAGTAGGCTATCGCAGCGAGAACGAGCAGGCGGCCATTGAGGCAGACTACAGCAGTGTGCCGCCTTTCCGACTTGACTTCAATCTTGTTCCTACGCAAACAACCCTACAAACGGCTGTAGGCACCGAGCAGGTGATTCTCAAAAGCGAATATCGCAATCTACGCGACCAAGAGGTTGTCTATCACCTCACCCGTTGGCTTATCGACCTCAAATATACCGACCGCGAGCAAGGACGACAGTTCCAGTTCTTTGCCACCTTCAAACGCATCGTCTCAGTTTGGTACGACACGCAACTACAAGTCTTCGGCGGCGACGGGTCGCAAGAACTGCGACGGTTGGTGCTCTTTTGGAATCAAAAAGAAGTTATAGAAAGCATATACGAAGGCATTCGTGAAGCCAACCGAGAACAAGCGGAGCGCATCACCGCAATTCTGAATTACCATAACCCCACAGGCTCTACCGCATACGTACATGGCTTCACCACCAAACCTGTGTATGAGACACGGAAATCACATGTCAACTATGTGGTTGCCGACACACAATCGTGGGAGCAGATAGCGGCTAAGACATTAGAGGAGATACCCGAGGTGGAGTGTTATGTAAAAAATCATTTTCTCGATTTTCGTATTCCTTATCTGCTCAACGGCAAGGAGCACGACTACATGCCCGACTTTATCGCTAAAATCCGCACCGACAGAGGCGAAACAGTCAATCTCATCATCGAGATTTCCGGCTTCTCAGACGATATTGAGGGTAGCAAAGATGCCAAGCGACAATATGTTACCGGCTATTGGTTGCCTGCTGCAAACAATCTCAATAAATACGGTCGTTGGGACTTTATTGAGATTGACGACATAGATAATATTAAGAAAACACTAAACGACAAAATACAACAGTTATGAAAACCACACCCGTAGATGCCATCAAACATGATTCAGAGCGCCGTGCCAATATCCCTACCACCGAACGAGCAGGAGAAGAAGCAGGTGTAGTAGCCGCAGAACCCAAGCAGGCTCAATATGATCAGTTCCGACATGATTTCACACGTGGACGGGATCCCGAACTCTATTGGCTGAATAAATACCAGAATGATGACGAAGAAACCGAACGCGCAGACTTGCGCGTAGATATTCGTTCGCTCTATGTGCATGAGGATATACAGCCGGAGATGCTTATCAATAGGCTCTATCGTCTGCGCGAGGAGAAAAGTGAAGGACTGCGAGGGCAAAGGGAGTTGTTCGGCTCTGAAGATATGCGCACGGTGGTCGAAGATGAACTGGAACGAGTGGCGGAATACTATCGTCATGATATGAACTGGAAGAACCGACTTATACAAGGCGATTCGCTTCTGGTTATGAACTCGCTTCTTAAACGCGAAGGCATGGCGGGAAAGGTACAATGTATCTATATGGATCCACCATACGGAATCAAGTATGGCTCTAACTGGCAAATGCGTCTCAATTCCAGAGACGTCAAAGATAGCGATGAGAATGTCTCCAGCGAACCGGAAATGATTAAGGCTTTCCGTGATACATGGGAGTTAGGTATTCATTCCTATCTCAGCTATCTGCGTGACCGTCTCGTCCTTGCGCGTGAACTGCTCACGCAATCAGGTTCTGTCTTTGTACAAATATCCGATGAAAACGTCCACCTTGTGCGCAATATCATGGATGAGGTATTCGGTAGTGAAAACTTTGTAAGTCAGATTATTTATACCAAAACTTCTGGATTTACTGCTAATACAATAGGAAATGTAGCAGACTTTATAATATGGTATGCAAAAGATAAAGAGCAGGTAAAAATTAGAAAATTGTATATTAACAAAGAATATGACATAGATGGAGGAGAATATAGATATATGCAATTAGAGGATGGCACTATAATGTCAATATCTTAATGGGAAAGAACAACAGGGCAAAGATTTGTATATGAGAATAGACCTGGAAATTGTAAAGTATTTCGACCGGGAGATATATCCTCACAAGGAAGAGCAAATTCGCAACAACCTTTTGAGTTTAATGGGAAAATTTATGAACTGAAAGGTGATAGACATTGGACTGCTAATTATCCTAAAGGAATGAATAGATTGAAAGAACTCCATAGAATTATTCCAAGAGATAATAGTTTAGCATATATGAGGTATTTTGAAGATTTCCCATATAAGGAGGTTAATAATCTATGGAGTGATACAGGTACTAATCAGATGGAAGGAGGAGGAAAAGTTTATGTTGTTCAGACATCAACTAAAACTATCCAACGCTGCCTATTGATGACGACCGATCCGGGAGATTTGGTACTTGACCCGACTTGCGGAAGTGGCACAACGGCGTATGTAGCGGAACAATGGGGACGACGTTGGATTACCATGGACACCTCGCGCATTGCACTCAATATAGCCAAGCGGCGTCTGACAATGGCTGTCTTCCCCTATTACGAACTCTTCGACAAAGAGACAAAGAATATCCGTCAAGGATTTGTCTATAAACAAGTACCGCATATCACGCTCAAATCATTAGCCAACAACGAACCGGCAGAAACGGAAATCCTCTACGACCAACCACAAGAGGACAAGACGCGTATGCGCGTCAGCGGACCGTTCACGGTAGAGACATTGCAGAACTTCAAGATAACCCCGCCCGAAGCATTAGAGCAACGCGAAGACGAAGCAGAAGAGAATCGTCTCTTCACACAGCGTATCTTCGACCACCTGCAAGCCAATGGTATCCGCAACGGCGACCGTACGCAACAGGCTCTCTTCCACGGCTTAGAGACCGAGGCAAGTCCGTACTTGCACGCACGCGGCTACTACACAGATGCCAACGGACAGGAGCGACTGACATATTTCCATATAGGACCGAAATTCGGTACCGTCAGCAAACAAGCGGTTACGATGGCACTACGAGAGTTCCGCTCAAAGAACCAAACAGAAGGCGCTTCTTGGCTCGTTATTCTGGGTTTCTCATTCGAGGATAACATCAACGAAAAAGATTATAACCTCGGCACATACCAAGTCTCCAAAGTGCGTATGCACGACGATCTGATGCAAGACGGCTTATTAAAGAAAGACCGAGGCGCAGGCTCATTCATTACCATCGGCGAACCGGATATCGAACTCCTGCGCGAGGGAGATAATTGCCATATCGAGATTCGCGGGTTGGACATCTACGACCCGATTCGCGATGATGTGAAAGCCCGCTCAGTGGAGGATATAGCATACTGGGAGATGGACGATGACTATGATGGCGAGCAATTTATCTGCCGCTCTTTGCATTTCTGCGGAGGCGACCAAAAAGAGTTCGAGCAATGGAAGAAAGGCCTTAATCAATTGGCATCTCTATCTACGAGAAGAAATGCCGAGCGCACACTGCATATTGAGTTTGCAGATGAACTATGGGACACACTCTACACCTTCCACTCAGAACCTATCCCCTATCGCAAAGGACGGCAAATAGCAGTTCGTGTCGTCTCCCAATTCGGTGAAGAATCAACCAAAGTGCTAAAAATGGAATAAAAAAACACATACTAACCTGTAGTGTCAGTTTAGTGCTATAATTTTGCAGCCGAAACAGAAAAATGTTTTCTTTTATTAGAAAATTTGAATATATAAAACAATTGTTATACCTTTGCAGTGTTATGAAAGATATATTATCTACTTGCATAATTTCGTTGATAATGGCGCTATTAGAATTAGCGTCCGTTGCTTTTTGGCTTTTTATATTGGTTGGTTTGGCGCTAAGT
>CAMHKW010000066.1 GCA_946185835.1 uncultured Bacteroidales bacterium | reverse complement strand
ATCCGCAAAGCGCCAAAAGGCACAAAGATTGCGCCGTCTATCGCGCATCGTATGCCCTCACGCGTAGCAACCAACAAAGATAATGTCTATATTGTCAATCTCGGTAACGATCAAGGCTTTGTAGTCGTATCGGGTGAAGACGGTGCTACCGCCGAGATCCTCGGTTATTGCGACCATGGTTCGTTCCGTTACGAGGATGCGCCGGTTCAGTTCCTCGATCTGTTGAACGAATACTCCGCCGGCATTGACAGTCTGCGTCAGAACCCTGCCTTGCGAACCCGCAAACCGCGGCGAATTGTCATAACGAACGACATGTTTAATACCCCTGAGCCCATAATCGGTGAGGTGGTAGTAGGTCCGCTCATAACCGCCAAATGGAATCAAACGGCACCCTATAACAACCTTTGTCCTACATCAGACCCTTCCGATAGTTCCGCTTATGCCAGCCATTGCTATACGGGATGTGTACCGACAGCCGTAGCACAGGTGATGAACTACTGGAAATGGCCGGTACAGAGCGGTGGACAGGTTTATGTAGGCTGGTCGCAAGAAAACGGGAATATATACGAAGATTTTCCGGTGCATACCTACGATTGGGATAATATGTTAGATGACTATGACCATGACTACTCATGGGAGCAAGCCAATGCCGTAGCCCAATTGATGGCAGATGTAGGTAAAGCGATGGGAACGAGTTATTGCCAATCGAATGGCAGTCCCACAGTATGGCAACCGAATGCATTGATAGACAATTTCGGTTATGAACCGGGAATCGAAACAGTAACCGGCAATAAAGCAGCCGATATAATGATTTCGCTTAAAAGCGAATTAAACGAGAAACGCCCTGTACTCTATGTCGGTTGTCCAGAAGGAGAGGGAGATTGTCACGCACTCATCTGCGACGGATATACGAAGGATGACTATTTCCACTTCAACTACGGCTGGGGTGGTCAGACGGACGGCTTCTACCGTCTCTCGTCGGTGCCCATCTATGTCAATAATGTCAATATATGGATCAATGTCCGTCCCTACGATGCAATACAGCGGGATATTGACGGTATCCGGTATGGGCTGTTAGGTAACGGAACGGCAGATATTCTGGAATACATCGGTGGCGGTATAGGCGTGAATAACAGCACACTGGTTATTCCCGACTCGGTGACGGATCCAGTATCCGGCACGACCTACACCGTGACGCATATCAAACAAATGGCATTCTACAACAAGGGCAGATTCGACAAGATAACCCTTGGCAACAATATCGAAGCCATCGATCGCGTGACCTTCATGAGCACGAATATCGACACGCTGGTTCTGAGCGACAAGATGGAGGTTGTACCCGAACAAGCATTCCGGTTGACCAATATCAAGCACCTCACGATCGGTGCCAATGTGCGGTTGATTGGCAGAGAAGCGTTCTTCCTCTGCCCGCTGAATGCCATCGTCTGCAAGAGTCCGCATGTAGAATTAGCGACCGAGTCCTTCGCCCATTCTCATCCGCAACACGGAGATTGGGAGAAGAGCATCGTCAAGATCAATAAAAAAGCACTCTGGGGTGCGACCCTCAGTCAGCAGACGGATTTCGAGAACCTGGAGGTGCTCGGCGATTCAGCGTTCTCCGGTACGCTCTGGGGGCAAGGCTCGCCTATTGTCCGTATCGGTTCGAAAGTGCGGGTGATTGCTACCACCGCCTTCGACGGACTAAGCGAAGATAATTTTGGCGTTCCCTCTCTCTTTGTCGATTCGCTCAATCCGTATTTCTCCAGCGATTTCTACCCCATAATATACAATAAGGACAAAACAATAGCGTATCTTGTTCTGGATAACCCGTCCGCCGGTTGGCCCGGGATGTTGCTCCGAATGGAGCCGAGGTCTGTACGCGGTAAAATATATTCGTACACCATCCCGCAAACGATTGTAAATATGGATGATGCGTTTATAGACTGTACGCCGTATGAATACACCTCCGAGATCACCTGCCCTCATCTCATTCCGCCGGCTATATCGGAATCCACATTCCCGGATGTCCTTTTTGCAGAGAGCAGCCCGGTGCTCTATCTCCGCGTGCCTGCTGGCTCCGAAGATCTCTACGCCAATGCGCCGGGATGGAGTAAGTTCGCGGAAAATATCATCGCCATGTATGACGGCGAGTTCACGCCCCTGCCTCCGCAGGATCTGGACTACCGGATGGTGGTACATAGCGATTCGCTCCATACATCCGTACCGGTCAGCGACGTGCAGAATATTCAGGTCAGCGAGAATACTGACGGGGACGCGATGGTAACTCTGCATTTCAACGGAATCCCGGATATCAACGCCAACACTTCGCTCATTGACAGTCTCACTTTCCGTCCCGGTTTTGTCTATGAGGGAGCGGAGATATTCCAACTCAATGACTCCAACCGCATTGCTCGGGGACAGAAAGCATCTATTGAACTGTCCGCCACTGTCTTTGACCATCATGCGGAGATGTGCATCCGAAACTCTGTCTTAACGCCCACTGTATTAGAGGGCGTAATCAAAGGTTTGGCAGTCGATTTCCGTCTCTTGACGGACTCGGGCGAGATACATGATCTGAGCGGTGTCGCAAATATCCGTATTCCGATTGCCGTCGGCAGTGACGAAGAGCTGCAGGCCGCGTACTTCAACGAGCAAACAGGTACATGGGAACCCGTCCTCTTCCATTATGATAAGACTACGGGCGAAGCCGTTATTACCACCGGACACCTCTGTACGTTCTCTGCATTTACCGTTAAGAATGATTACCTCCGCAGCGCGCAGATAGTGTTGGATTACACGGAACACTTATTCTACACCGATTTCAACACGACCTGCAAAAGGCTCTTTGATTTCATGCAATCCAAAGATCCCGAAGCCGAAGCTGTCCGCAAGTGGAAAGACGATATGGGTTTCTGGCAGGCAATCGGTCTGGACGGCGGATATGCGATGCTCAAATCCATCGGATTCGGCACCGAAGCCATGGATCAGCTCACCGATAAACTCGGTACAGTGGGATTGATGCTCACAATCCTGGATGTTGTGTCGGCGGATATCAACGGAGACGATACCAGCGTGGCTGCCAATACGCTCAAAGCTATTCTCTCGTTCGCTTCGGGCACGATGGCAAGTGCTATCGGTACTTCGATCATGACCGCTTCGATGGGCTGTGTGGCTTTCATCGGCGTGGGGCTCGAGAAATTCGGTACCCATATACAACAACGCAAAGTGGATCTCTTCCGCGAGGCATACCGCTTCTATTACTCCGAAGTCAGTATGTCCGTCGTCGGTAGTTCCTCCAAATACGGATTTAATTGGTATCGAACCCCAAAAGACTGGTTTAATTATTTCTACCCCGCTATCAAACGCGGCAAAATGACCGAAACACGGCTCAATGCCTACATAGAGCAATCCGTGCGCATGTATTGCCAGCGGTTCTGGGACGATAACACCGATGCCTTTACATGGTGTATGGCGGAGAAAGATGTACATTCACTATCTTCTTATATGTACCCCGATCAAGCAACCATGGATAAGATTTCAGACGAGTATTTCGCCGAATTGATGCACAATGTACTACCCGATGTCTTCGCTTCAATCCGCGAGAAATTAGCGACCGAAGCCGAGGAGAATTACAAAAAAGCACTCATCGACTATACCCAACAGATGAATACCGTGGTTACCCTCCATATCATGGATTCCTCCGTACAGGAAGACGAGTTCTCCCCCTTTGCAGGATGGAAGATCCGGTTCACTGAGATACCCGACAGCACCAAAGACTCTACTCAATGGATCCGCCAGCTGGACGACAAGGGAAAAACATACTTCATGTTCACCGAATATGCACTCGTCCGCAATAAGATTCCTTGCCATCTGACTCTTTCTAATCTGGCGGACGAGGATGAGTATCAATACACCTTCACCATTCCGCAAGGTATCAAGAGGGTTTCTATTGAGCTCGATATCTCTGCCGGAGGAGTGGATGTGGAGACACCCAATATGCCGAACCTCAAACTAACCTACGATAGCGCGTATGTCAGCGGTCAGGCAACTATAACCGGGCTTGCAGCATCGATGAATTTCGAATCGTATATGGGCTACTATGTGCTCTTTACCAATACAAATCAATACGAGAACACCAACTTCCAAACGGAGATTGAGCAGTTCATCCGTTTGCACAAACAGCTCTCTATCGACACCGAAGGAAATATCCATCTCGGAAACGATATCGTCGTGCCGATGGTGAACGGGCAGGGACAAACCCAATGCACCATCCAGACCAACTACCGGTTTGAGGAGCAAACCAAAGAACAGTTCATCGAGAATTGGAAAAAGTCCGCATACATATGGCCTGCCACCCACTCGTTGTTCAACGGCAACATGAGCCACACCATACCTTGTACCATCTCCGTTTCGCTCACGAATGCCGAAAAGGGCGAGTATAACGTTACCTACACCGGTATCGGTACATACGCCTTCGAGGGTGAAGTTTTGGACAAAATAGCCGGCTATCACTACGATTTCGACACCATGTCCGCCGCTGCGGTTACGACCGAAGATGTACAAACCACAACCATCCGGGTCAACGGTACAACCACCCTGCAATACACCACAATTGTCAGACAAAAATGAATATGAAAAAGATAGAACAAAGACCGCTTTGCTCAAATAACATAACTATGTACGTGCATTAGGGCACCGCCATAGGGTGCATTCAATCAGGGAGATAATTCAGTATCTCCCTTTTTTTGTGTATACCTCTTTTTTGTAGTACCTTTGTCGTCGGAAACGGTAAACATACATTAATCATCGCGAGAGTTTGTGTGTCCGCACGTCAATTTTTCCACATGCAGTGATGTAATCCGTCACTTTTGTACGATTTGAGAGTCGAATTGTACGATTTGCGAATGCTTCTTCATAAGAAAGCGATACCTTTGCGCGCAATTATTAGTGCAATAATTATCACAAAAATAAACTTGCTTATGAAAAAGTATTTTCTTTTGGTCATTAGCGCTCTTGTCAGTTTGAGCGCGATGGCAGCCTTCGAGAAGGATGGCTTCTGGTACTACATTAACGGCTCAGGAGCAGTCGTAACATACGCGCATGATGCGCAGGAAGAACCGATAGCGGGGTACTACAAAGGCGATGTGGTTATCCCTGATTCGGTTGAGCATTACGGCACCAAATATGCCGTAAGAACTATCGGCATAAAGGCTTTCTGCAACTGCCCTGACATGACCTCGCTCACTATTCCCGCCAACATTACGACGATAGAGGGCGACAAGACCACTTTTGAGGGAACACCGCTCACCAGCATCACCATCAACGGCAGCTCGAAAGCACTCAGTATAGAATGTGATATTAACAAACAAACCGGCGACCCGTTTATGACCCTTGCTTCGTCGCTACGACATATCTATCAGGGCAGAAACATAAAATGCGACTCCTACTATGATCCGGAAATCCCCAGAACTATCTTGAGGAACTTCACAGCATTGGAGAGCATTGTTTTCGGCGAGAATGTCAATAACATTCAGGATATGCTCTACTCGGGCTGCACGGCTCTGAAGCACATCGAATGCCGCTCCACCACTCCTCCGTATGTATGGTCTGCACTGACCGACATTGACTACGAGAACATTGAGTTGCTCGTACCCAAATACTATAGCTATACCTACCAGAACGCTGCGTTTTGGGGCAAATTCACCAACATCGTAGAACCCGAATACCCCAAACAGTTGGAATGGCGCAACATGCTTCCCGTCAATGGCGAAGACAAGTATTATGTTACCACCGATATGGCATTGCAGGCTTTGGCAGCATTAGGTGCAGCCAACGACAGCGTGCAGGCACAGTTCGGTTACTATCGGGACAATTTCAACGCCAAAGTGTCTTACCGCCACGGAAAAGAACAGGATATGGAAACGAAAGCATTGCTCGCCAACTATCCCAATACCATCTGGAGAGTACAGCAGAATGTTTCGTGGGCTTTGTCGGAGACTGACACCGCATACGTTATCGAATTGGCATACCAAACCGACCAATGGTTAAGTTACTATAATGCCGAAGCCACCGGTTATCTCGGTTGGGCAAACTATCCCTACGAGCCGCAAACACTCTTTAACCCATTAGATTTGGATGTTACCATTATTTCAACCAATCCCGATGTGGCTACTGTGGATAATGAAGGCGTAGTGACGATTCTCAATGTCGGCACCACAACGATACGAGCCACATATACCCCCGCAGAGGGTGAGGCTGTCAGTGCCGAATATACGCTGACCATCGAGAACGGCAACCACTACGACATCAAATTTATGGGATATATCGATACAGAGAACTATAGAACGACCTATATAGAGGTGAACGAGAACAATGCCGCTGACATCTTCGGCGACGGCAAAGTGTCGTTCGACTATGACAAAGGCATCCTGACCTTAAACAACTACCGCCGTCGTCTTACCGACGCTGAAAACGGAGTCTTGGGTTGGTCCGATTGGATGGATTATACTACACATGTACCTCTGATTATAGAGATAGAAGGTACCTGCTCTTTCACCAATAACTCGGCAGGTATCGGAAGTACCGGTCCGCTGATTATACGCGGAAAAGGCGACAAGGCTAAACTGATATTGGAAGGTCGTTTCCCTCAACTGATGGGAAACAACATTACGATTAGTCATGTGGATGTACATTTGATAGAAGAAACTCCCCACCCCGTTCTCACGAGCGACACCTTGCGTGTGGTGGATAACGCCTATTTGGAAATCTACGGCGGCAGAGAGGAAGATATGTACACGTGGGAAAATGAAGGCGATTGGGTAGAAAGCGGAGGATTAGTGGCACAGTTCAATGACCTTCAAATGGGTGAAGGCATCGGTATCATCACCCCGGGCGTTATTATAGGCAGCGAGGAGGATAGCGAAATAGGAAGAAGAGAAGAAGGAATGAAGACTTTCTTTGTCGGAGGTCACGAGGCTATGCATATTGAGATAGGTCCGCAACCCATCGTTACTCCGCCGTCCAGCGGTACTGTAAGCATGGCGGCTCTCGAACTCACCGATGACCCGAAAGGTACAGAGATAGACGGCATCCGCTATACCATTACCGCTAATGATAGTATAGACGTAACAGAAGGCTGCCTCGTACTCGGCTCTACGATGACCGAGACGCAGATGGAGAAAGTGATAGAGATGCTCATCCCGGGTACTGCCGAGTTCGCCGATAAATTCCACGGACTGAGCTTCCTCCTGCCTGCCGGCGAAGGCGAGATAATCCTCACCGCACAGACTTTCGGCACACACGAACTGAATATCAAGGTCGGCACCAACGCTGCAGCTGCCTTCACCCAAACCGACAAGGGCGAAGTGAAGGTGCAGTACAACTGTGCCGAGCCGACCATGGTTTATATCTATGGAACGCAGTCGTCTTCGCCCGAAGCCAATCAATCACCCCGCTATGTTCCTATCCGTTTCGCACAAGCCGAAACAGCGGATGAAGACGAATCGAAAGGCTCTGTCAGAATCTATTCGATGAAGATTACAGGAACCAATACGGCTTTGGAGGATGTACTTGGAACGCAATCGTCCTCTTCCGCAATCAAAATCCTCCGCAACGGCGAAGTATTCATCATCCGAGACGGCAAAATCTTCAACCTGTTCGGAACCGAATTAAATTGACACAAATCCGCTACCCTTGCGCTACCTTTGCGCTACCCTTAAACTATAAAAACTAACACCCTTAAATATCGAAACAATGAAAAAGATTTTATTCTTCGCCCTTGCGCTGGTAGCCGGCGTACTGGCATTCACTTCTTGTGACAAGAAAGACAAAGAAAATGTAAATCCGTTAGTAGGCACATGGAAATGCTCTGTCGAGCAAGAGTGGTCAACAATCCATTACACTTATGTGTTTGACGAAACGAACTTCTCCTTCACGGACCAGAACAACGTCGATACCAAAATTGACAAGGGTACTTACGAACTGAACCAGGCAGAGAGTAACGGTGTGCTCCATTACAAAACCGTTACATTCATCAGTGATGTACAGAACGAGACCTTCCCGAAAGAAGAGGATCTTCGCTTCAAATATGAGATTAAGGACAAGACGCTGACCATCACCATGGGTCTGGACTGGGAGCGCCCGCAGGTATTAACGCTTACCAAAGAGTAAAACCAATTTACTAATTTATGAAAAAGATTCTATTTTTCGCCCTTGCGCTGGTAGCCGGCGTAATGAGCATGAATGCCCAGACGGCATTGGACACGACGCAAGTGGATGGTATCTGGTATATCCTTGACAAAACAAACCATACCGCCACGGTCACTTACACCCCGGGCGAGACGGGCGGCATAGGTGAAGGCACCTACAGCGGGCACCTCAATATCCCGGAGCAAATTCAAGTGTATGACGAGGCAACATACAGCTATGCCGACTACACCGTTACCGCCGTCGGCGACAACGCGTTTTCGTGGTGCAGCGGCTTGACGCAAATCACCGTCCCCGCCACTGTTCGGACACTCGGTCTTAATCTGCTGCAACGCACCAGCGGAGTAACGACCCTGACGATTGCCGACGGCGCAGCCCCCCTCTATTTCACCTACGAGCAGGGCGACAACGGCGAACTGTTCTCGTTCCAGGAACTTGCGTACTCCTGCACCGACCTCTATCTCGGTCGTAACGTGGAGGTGCAGAGTTCGCTGGAATGGGCAACGCCTGTGTTCCACTCATGGAGTGAGGTGCAGCATGTGATTTTTGGTGAGTATATAACCGAGATTCCGCTTGCTTTCTGCGCGGGCAGCCGCAGTCTGAAGTCTGTTCAGATTAACACTCCCCGCCCTCTTCCTGCCGGACCGCGAACCTTTGCCTTCATCACCGAAGACCCCATACCCGCCCCGCAGTTCATCACACTCTATGTCCCCGAAGGACAGAAAGCCCAATACGAGAAGATGGACCTCTGGAAATTGATGACCATTGAAGAAATGGATATTGAAAAACGATACAGCATCCAATGGGTGGAAGGTCTGTGGGACTTCCATGTAGGCGGTTTGTTCTACAAAATCAATCCAACAGAGGAAGGAGAGCCAAAGAGTGTAACCGTTGTCAAGCCACAGGTATGGTATCTGAACCCCGATGGCAGCAAGGTAAGCAACTGGTCTTCGGAGTTTCCTTACCGTCAGTCGGAAATCGTGATTCCGGAGACCGTACAAAATGCCGGTATCACCTACATCGTGAACACCATTGGCGACTACGCATTCCGCTATTCGCAGAACCTGACTTCCCTGACTATTCCTAACAGCGTTACCACGGTAGGAGCAGCGATAGTGGAATATACACCGAAGTTAGAGAAACTGTCTATACCCGAGTCAGTAACAGAAGTCGGCTGGCTGGCCTTTGCGCGTGCCGGTTTCGAAGAGATAACCATTCCTGTATCGCAAAGCCAATGGGAAAGCGATGCTGCCTTCCAAGAGTGCATGAACCTGCAGAAAGCAGTGTTTAAGAATGGTAACACACGCGTACAAGACCGTATCTTCTTCGGTTGCGAGGCTCTGCGTGTGGTTGACCTGCCCGACGGCATCGAGGAGATAGGTGCCGGTGCTTTTGCAGGTTGCAACGCCTTGCACGAACTGCGTCTGCCTGAAGGACTGCTCAGTATCCGCAACCGCACCTTCCGCGGCTGCCCGCTCCGCTCACTTGAGATACCGTCAACGGTAGAAGGCATCGAAGGCTCTGCACTGCTTGGCACCATGCTTTCAAGAGTCACGGTGAACACCAACAACAAAGTGTACGACTCCCGCGACAACTGCAACGCCGTTATCCGCACCAAAGACAACACCCTGATTGCAGCCACCAATGGTACTTTCATTCCTGAGTCGGTTGACAGCATAGCCATGGAAGCCTTCGTAGAGTTGCCGGGCATACGCTCACTCACCCTGCCTAAAGGACTGAAGAGAATCGACACCAACGGACTGATGAATCTTGAGAACTTGACGCTCATCACTTCGTATATCGAGAACCCTGCAGGCGTGCTCGAGAATGGAGCTATAGAGAACTGGTATGCTAACGATGCGTTTGGTGCAATAACACTATATGTTCCCGCCGACACCAAAGCAGCATATCAAGCCGACGAGCAGTGGGCAAAGTTCAGCAATATCATCGAGATGGAGGGTGAGAACAAGCCGGCATCGGTGAGCGAACTCACGCCGGTGACCAACGAGAGCGATGTTACCTTCACCTCGGTGGACGAGACGACCGACCTCACCAACACCGTGGTTGACAATATCTACGTCACTTGCGACACCATCGGTGGCGACACATACGACAAGCAGGAGGGCGCGTTTGTATTCCAAACAGTGGTTGACGAGCTGATGATCAGCAACATCCTTCAGAACGAGAACAACATGGACATCCTTCGCAACAACTTTGCCGGTATCGTACTGCAAGTACCGGCAGGTGAGGGCACACTCACACTCACCGTCAAGACCACCGGTGAGCGACAAGTAGCCATCACCATTAAAGGAATGGAGACCGCTCTGTTCGAGCAACTTGCCAAAGGTGAGATAACCTTCGACTACAGCGTAACCGGCGATGCCTACGTTTATATCTACCCCGTCCTCGCCGAAGCTCAAGCTCCCGCATCGGTGCTTGCTAAGCTGCGCCGACACGCGCCTGAAGCTGTACTCGAAGAGGAGACCGAAAGTAACGTTGCTATCTACGGTGTACGCAGCGAGGTACGCTCTACAATCAACGCCGTAGAAGATATAGAAGACAACGAGCACGTACAAGTTCGTAAAGTGCTTGAACAAGGACAAGTCATCATCATCCGCGATGGCAAACGCTACAACGTACTCGGCACAGAAGTGAAATAACATAAAATAATCTTAAGCTTATGAAGAAGTATTTATTTTTCGCCCTTGCACTTGTAGCAAGTGTATTGACATTAACAAGTTGTGGCAAGAACGAGCCTGAAGACAAAGATGCGGTTGTTTTTAATGTAACCGGTGAACTGCGCGGTGTGATGTTCCCTACCTACAATGATAAACAGCAGGCGGCCATCACGTTGCATCCTAAGACCAATACTGTGGATGTAAAGTTCATTCAGGCACGCATAGCTTCAGAAGACGAGACGCCGCAGGATATCTATATCCACAATATGCCTGTTTCGTCCGAGGATGGGCATTTCTCACATATCAGTCTCGTGTTGGCAGACGGTTCGCCTTATACGCCGTTTGCGAAATCCTATGCGTACGCAATGATGGATGAAAACCGCACGCGGTTCAACATCCACTTCGGCAGCGACAAAGAGAACGACACACAGGTTTATCTCGTATTTGGTGCTATGCTAAAATAATTGTTGGTTACATACGTAACGCCACAGATATCAATCTGATAAAAATGTAACAAGCCTTGCGGTGTTAGCTCACCGCAAGGCTTCTTACAAAATAATAGCGCCCTTTGACATACCGAATTACAGCAATTTCATATCCGAGACTTAAAATTTACCTCAGATTTTCATATTGCAGACTTAAAATTTACCTCAGATTTTCATATTGCAGACTTAAAATCTACCTCCAATTTTCATATTGCAGACTTAAAATCTACCTCCAATTTTCATATTGCAGACTTAAA
>CAMHKW010000065.1 GCA_946185835.1 uncultured Bacteroidales bacterium | reverse complement strand
ATAAGTTACGCGTGAGACGCGTAAAAATCGACCCAAAATCTGCCCAAATGACTTTCACAGATGTGGAAGTCATTTGTCGTTAATAACATTGTTTAACTTTTTTTCTCCCGCCAATCAGAAAAGGTTGGCGGAAGAAAAAAAATTACTATGTTGGTTCAAAATTTTGGAGGCCGAAGGCGATGCCATCAGAAAATTCATTATCAACCAACCACACCCCCTCGGGGTCAATGGATAATTGTACGCGGTCGGAATCTTCAAAACAGGCATCCTCGGAGGAGTCAGCAGTTGTGCTCTTTACTTCGTAGATAACCCAACCATCGGAGGTATGACGGAGAAGGTCCACAGCGCAATAATTGCCATCGTAAGAGAAGGAGGCTTCGGCGATGACAGGCGTTTGCACAGCAATCAGTTGCTGCGTACGTTTAAGCATAGCGGTGCGGTGAACCATCGGGATATGTTTCCGTCGCGTTCACTGTTCCCTCGAAATAACTGCGAGCCAACTCGCCCACTTGGATACCTATTTCCATGCGGGACTCGGCTTGTGGATCAGGCGTCGCTTCGTTTGAGCGATACTGCGATAACCATAAGAGTTTAGGACATTGACAATAGGTTGCGCACTTCGATTTGCTGAGACCTACTTAAGACATACTCATCTACATTTGTGTGTGTGTGTTACATCTTACGGAAACGTTCTTGGAGTTCCGTCATCCGTTCAATTAGTTTCTCGAACGGTAATTTCTCTCCGTTGATCATCGTTTGGCACATACTTTCATAGTCCTCTTTCCATTCATTCCTCCATTGCTCTGGTGGTGCGAGGCAAAGATGAGCGCGCATGTCGTCGGTATAATCCACGCCCAACATGGCCGTATATGCCATCCGATGCTGACGAATATGTTCCCAGAGTTCATCATCATGGACTGCTTTCAACGCAAACGGTTTATCCATCATACGTTCCAAGTCGTATAAGTGACGGCTGCGACGATTGGCAATCAAATTAGTCCGTTCCACAGAGAATAGTTCATGTAACAAGAATACTTTCTCCAAAAACGTCTTTTGCGGAGCGGCTACTTGAATAGCAGGTGCAGCATAGTCTTTAACCGGCAATACTTCCGATACAAAGCTTCGACACACGAATTGCTCGGTTGGTTCAATAAGGGAACGCGCTCCGATTTCCAACTTAATCACCGGACGCACATAAGAAGCAATACTTTCCTCATACAAACTACGATAATAAATACTGATTACGCGCGGTTCCGGATAGGTATTGTCACCTTCTCCATTCGGCTGCACTTCCATGCGGCAGAACGATGATAGCTCGGCGTCATCTATAGCCGATTGCAACATAGCAGCCAAGTCTTCTGCTACAAACAAAGAGGAGCGTTTGCGCAATTGTTTGATCTGCTTTTTTGTCGGGATCTCGGTCACATCGAAGAACGCAGGGTTAACTGCCAAGTCGATATCTTCCGAGAAACGTTCAATCAGATTCCAAGCCTTACTCAACGACGTACCTCCCTTGAAAACCAGTTGGTCGGCAATCGGCAAACTGAACACAATATTAAGAATCTGCGTCACCCACCAGTCTTTCTCAATACTCGGTTCGGGCAGATGCTTCTTTGGGGCGGTAAGCAGAAAAGCTTGGCGCTGTTCTGCCGGCGTGTGTTGTAAAAATTCTATCATAAGGCTTGTTGAATAATCATTTGTATCCAGTCTGGCATCAGAGAAAGGTCACGTTTCAGACTTTCAGGATCTTCTTGTTTGAGCAGTTGCAGTATATGCTCCTTCTGCTCTTCCGTAAGGTTGTCTTTACCAATCTCTTTAAGTGCGAAGGTGACGAGCATCGCCGTCCTGTTATGGAAAGCCAAGTTCTTGAGTGAGGTATGAACAAACTGCAAAGTCTGACCATCCGTTAACTGAAGAGTTCTCGACCTACCGCTTGTCAGATATACTAACCGCATCGGTATTTGTTCGGAAAGACCTAACCTGTTCAGAGCATGTATGCCTGTGGGCACAATCTTCGCGTGTTCTTTCTTGGCAATGGCGTTAGCTATATCGTCGTATGAAGGAGGCAAGAAACCGGTATTCCAAACCTTGTCTTTCTTAGGATAGCAATAAATGCCACGAGCAACCCGGATAACCAGTCCTTTTTCGACCAGTTGCTCCATTGCTTTCTGCACTCTTTTCGGGTTAGAATAGTGAGCATATTCGTCCGCAAAAAACACAGTTCCTCTTCCGCGTTTTTTAATGCTCGTAATTATTTTACTATCAGTACTTTCCATTTGTGTTTATTAGTAACATTTTTCGCAAAAATGCAACGTATTTGCTAAAAATCGACGCAAAGATACTACATTTTCTTTGAATTGACCAAATTCTTGAAGAAGAAAATTAAAGAAATCCATATTTTGTCACACATTTTGAATAAAATTGTGACGAAGAGAGAGTCGAAGAGCAGCTTACGCTGCCCTTGCTCAATTCCGGAAGATGTGCCCATCGACCTCCGTATAATCGCCACCGGTATCAAGGTTGCGCCATACTGCGGTGTAATCTATGCAGCATTGCAGCCACGCGGGGAGGTTTTTGAAGTAGCCGCATTCCTCGCACAGGTACTCGGCGAAATCTTCTGTGCTATCGTACTTGCCCTCGTAGCGTTCCTCGAAATCTTCGAGCGTGCCATCATCCCAATAGGTAAGATATGCTTCGTATGCTTCGCGCGTTTGTACGCATATCATTTTTTTTTTGCCGAACAAGAATTTGCTCAATTCAAAAAAATCTTATACTTTTGTAGGCTTTTACGGCTTTCAGGCTTTTAGCTTCAAACGCTTTACAAGCCTACTAAGACACATACAACACATACAACCTTACAAACTCTACAACCATGAAACGACACATCCTCACTCTTAGCTCTCTATTGATTGCTCTTGCAGCCCTTAATGCGGCAGGCACCTTCACCTCAGCCGACCAACTCGAACAATACTACTTGTCGCGTGGCATGAACAACGTGTCGGGGGCAAATCTGTGGTCGACAGTGAAAGCAGCATCCAAATACGGATACTCTTCTCTTTCGTACAATGATCTATGGACGGCATACCAGACATCCGACGTCGATGCCAACGGTAAGATCATCGACATGTACGGCGGCTTCGCTTTCACCTATAAGACAAAACAATGCGGCAACTACACTGCCGAGGGCGACTGCTACAACCGCGAGCACTCCATCCCTAAGTCGTGGTTTGGCGGCTCAGAGTCAACCAACACCCCCGGTACCGACTTGTTTCACGTAGTGCCTACCGACGGCCAAATCAACAACACCCGCTCTAATTACGCATTCGGCGAGGTGGGTAGCGCCAAGACCACACATAAGACCAATGGTCTGGTCAACAAACTGGGTTCACCCCTCTCTATCACCATCACCAACACGATGCTCGGCACATCGTCGACACAGACATGTTCTGCCTCCACCGTCTTCGAACCCGACGACATGTACAAAGGCGACTTCGCGCGCGGATATATGGGGACGCTGTTACATTGGGCAGGCGACTACTCTTATGACTTCACCAGCGATGCCGGCAGTACGACTTTCAGCGGCACCTACACACAGGCAGGGAATTGGGGGCTGACCCCTTATGGCATAGCGTTGCTTTTGAAATGGCACCGTCAAGACCCTGTGTCGCAGAAGGAGATCGCCCGCAACAACGGCATACAGCAGACGCAAGGCAACCGCAACCCCTTCATCGACTACCCGGAGCTTGCCGAGTATATATGGGGTTCGCATGCGGGTGAGACGTTCATCCTGAGCGATGCCGTTGCCACTTTCTCGTCGGACTACGACCCCGAGACGGGCGGTATGGGTGTGACAGAGCCGTTCGACGTAGAGCTTTATCGCAACGGACTCAGGAGCGTTGTGACAGGCAACACCACAGTCTACACTCTGCCTACCGACGAAGCTGACGCCTGCGATGACTGGACCTTCGACGGCTGGGCTACAGCCTCTGTCAGCGCCACCACGACGCGTCCCGACTACGTGACCTCTACTAAGAAAGCCGGCACTTTCTATGTCGTATATAAAAACACTCAGACGACAGGCGGCAGCGGCACTTCCGAGGCTTCGATGACCTTCAGCGAGCAGGGACTGACCAGTGGTGCCTCGCTCGACGGACAGAGCCTCGAGATGTCGAACTGCACACTCACCTTCGCCAAGAACGACGCCAACAATGCCCCCGCTTACTATACCAATGGCTATGCCATCCGCTTCTACCAAGGCGGCACCTCGATGACCGTCAGCTCTACGTCGGCTATCACAAAGATAGTGTTAACCCGTCCGTCGAGTTATACAGGCACCGTGACTGCCGACACAGGCACCCTGACAGATGGGGAATGGACGGGTAGCAGCACGAGTGTGACCTTCACATGGACTGCCAATGGCAGGGTATCCGCCATCGCCGTCACCGCGGGCGGTGGGAGCACTACCACCTACGCGTCGGAGCCCGACTGCGTCATCACGCCTGTCGACCCGACCGCAACGTTTACCTACCCCACCCTAAGCGTTGCCTTTGGCGAGTTAGCGAGCAACACGCTGACCACCAACTCCGATGGCATTGTTACCTACTCGAGCAGCAACACCGCTGTTGCAAGTTTCGACGCCACCACCGGCGAGCTGACCATAAAGGGCGTGGGCACTGCCACCATCACTGCCACGATAGCCGCTACCACACATTATAACGCCGCCAGCGCCAGCTATACTCTCACCGTGACCAAAGGCACGCCGGTGCTCACCGTCAATGCCGAGCCTTATACGGCACTCAAGGTAGGCGGCGAAGACCAATACGAGGTAAGCACCACGTTAGGCACCATCGTCTTTGGCAGCAGCAACACCCAAGTTGCCACCATCGACCAGACAGGATATATCCGAGCAGTAGGTGCCGGCACCACACATATCAGTGCCTCTGTTGCCGCCACCGCCAACTACGTCGCTGCCGAAGCAGGCTATGACCTGACGGTAAGCGAAGTGCAACGGTATACTATCACGTGGTCGGTCAGCGGCGTTACCACGACAGCGACATACGACGAAGGCAAGCAGCTCACCCTACCCGCTACTACACCTGCCGACTGCGACGCGTCGGGTAAGACGTTTGTGGGCTGGACCTCGCAGAAGGACTATAGCGGCGACACAGAACCCGACGACCTCTTCACCGTTGCCACAGGCACCGTCACAGCAGACGCCACCTACTATGCTGTATATGCAGCAGGGAGCGGCAACAGCACAGCCGCTGTCACCGACCAACTGACCAATGCCAACACCGTCAACTCCACAAACTCGACATACACCCCTTGGACTGCCACCGGCACCTCCGGCGCCGAGTATGCAGGGCAGTCAGCCGGCGGCAACACAGCCATACAGCTGCGTTCGAACAACAACAACTCGGGCATCGTAGTCACCCACTCGGCAGGCAATGTGACGAGAGTAGCTGTGACGTGGAACAGCAACACTACCGATGGCAGAGCCATTAATATCTATGGTTCGAACACCGCATATACAGCCCCCACCGAGCTTTATGGCGATGCGCTTAAAGGCGAACTGCTCGGCTCTATTGCGAAAGGTACGTCCACCGAGCTGAATATAGAAGGCGACTACGCCTACATAGGCATACGCTCGGCAAGTGGAGCATTGTATCTCAACGAAGTAGATATCACATGGGGTAGCGATGGCAGCTCTGCAACCACCCATTCCGACTACACCCTCACCTGCGGTGAGGTAGTAGAGCCGACGAGCTACACCATCAGTTGGTCAGTCGACGGTGCCACTACCACCGGTCAGGCAGAGGAGAACAGTATCGTCACCATGCCCGATGTCGACGACTGCTCAGAGCAGCGTGTGTTTGTCGGCTGGACCGAAGACAACCTGACGCTATCAGAGCTCTTCACCGTGTCGCCTGCTGCCACTAAGGACGCCACCTACTATGCCGTGTTCGCCGACAAGACCGTCGAAGACGGCACGACAGCAAGCAAGAGTCTCACTTTCTCCGACTTAGGGTTTGACAATGCCTACGACCTGACGACAGAGTCTATCGTCATGGACAACTGCTCGCTGAGCTTCGACAAGGGAACGAACAATAACGCTCCGAAATATTACACTGCCGGCACCAACGTACGTATCTATCAGAACAACTCGCTTACCATAAGCTCTGACGACAACATCACAGCCGTCAGCTTCACCATCAGCGGCACCACCTACGCAGGCACCGTAGAAGCCAGCGTAGGCACTTACGCCGATGCCTCGTGGACGGGTAACAGTAAGTCCGTCACCTTCACCAACACCGGCTCCTCGCAATGGCGCTTCACAGAGGTAACGGTAACGACAGGCGGTCAGACGGTAAGTTACAGCGGTCACTCGCTGTTCTGCACCGAGCCGTCGTTTAACGTGAGGTTCGTGGTCGAGGGTCAGGCAGTACAAGAGGAGCAGTTAGGCTATGGCGGCTATGCCTATTATGCCGGCGAGACACCTGTCAAAGCCGAGGACGACAACTTCCGCTACGAGTTCGTGGGTTGGGATCCTGACCCCGACACCACGCCTATCGTCGGCGACACCGACTTCACCGCCGTCTTCAACCCCATCGACAAAGGCGGTACCGGCACCGACATTGAAGTGGTGGGCGGGCGTATCCTCTGCGACACGGTGATGAGCATCTTCGACATCGCAGGACGTAACGTCACCCAACAGAACGGGCAGTTGCCGCAAGGCACCTATATAGTACGCACTGCCCAGAAAGCACAAGTGATAGTAATAGCATATTAAGCGCCACATAGACATCAGCACGCGCACATATATATCAATGGCAAACAGAAACACAGACATATCTTTTCTCGACGAGCTTAACGACGCCCAGCGTCAGGCGGTGGAGTATATCGACGGTCCGTCGCTCATCATCGCGGGAGCGGGTTCGGGCAAGACACGTGTGCTGACCTATAAGATAGCATATCTTCTTAGTATCGGCATCAAACCATGGAACATCCTTGCCCTGACGTTCACCAACAAGGCAGCCCGCGAGATGCGACAACGTATCAGCACCTTAGTAGGCGAACAGAAGGCGCGTCACCTCTTTATGGGCACCTTCCACTCCGTCTTTGCGCGTATACTGCGGCGCGAAGCTGCGACACTCGGATATACGCACGACTTCTCCATCTACGACACACAAGACAGCAAGAGTCTGCTCAAGTCAGTGGTCAAGGAGTTAGGAGCGGACGAGAAGATATACAAAGCCTCGGAGGTACTTTCACGCATCTCGCTTGCCAAGAACCACCTCATCTCGCCGAGTAGGTATGCCGCCGACCACGACCTCGCCGAGCGCGACCGTCACAGCCGCATGTACCGCATGCCGGAGATATACAGCACCTACCAGAACCGGCTCCTTGCAGCCAACGCCATGGACTTCGACGACCTGCTGGTGAACACCTACGTGCTTCTGAAGCAGCATCCCGACATAGCTGCCAAGTACCAACAGGGCTTCCGATATCTGCTTGTCGACGAGTATCAGGACACCAACCACGTGCAATATATGATCATACGTCTGCTCGCAGAGCCCGACATGCACATCTCGGTGGTGGGCGACGATGCGCAGTCGATATATTCGTTCCGTGGAGCCAACATCGAGAACATACTGCGTTTCCGCCAGGACTTCAACAACGCACGTCTGTTCAAACTCGAGCAGAACTACCGCTCGACGAAGAACATCGTAGGTGCTGCCAACTCGCTTATTCATAAAAACCAGGGGCAGATACACAAAGACGTGTTCACGCAGCTTGCCACCGGCGACTTGCTACATCTGAGCAGCTACAGCTCCGACCGCGACGAGGCATCTAACGTAGCCACTGTCATCGAGCGCAAGCGTTCGGCACGCACCAGTCTCGACGAGATAGCCGTCCTATACCGCACCAATGCGCAGTCGAGAACCCTCGAAGACGAGTTGCGCAAGCGGGGCATCGCCTACCGCATCTACGGAGGCGTAGCCTTCTACCAGCGCAAAGAGATAAAAGATGCCCTGGCAT
Source organism: uncultured Bacteroidales bacterium (assembly GCA_946185835.1). Classification (GTDB taxonomy): domain Bacteria; phylum Bacteroidota; class Bacteroidia; order Bacteroidales; family Paludibacteraceae; genus Colicola. The sequence goes on along the minus strand of CAMHKW010000065.1, from coordinate 3,629 downwards.
ATATGCGTCTGTGCTGCAACCTTCGCGACGAAGAGGCGCTGCTGCGTATCATCAACCTGCCGGCACGCGGTATCGGCGACACCACCATGCGCCGCGCCACAGAGGCTGCACACGCCGCCGGCATGTCGCTCTTCGACGTGGTGGCAGACCCCGCAGCCGTCGACCTCAACGTCTCGCAAGCCACGCGTAACAAACTCATCAGGTTCGCACGTATGGTGCTCGGCTGGACCGACAAAGCCGCCACGCTCGACGCCTATAGCTTTGCCAACATGGTGATGCAGGAGTCGCAGCTGATGAGTAGCGCCGCCGACTACACCAACCCCGACGACCGCGACCGCTACGAGAACATGCAAGAGCTGCTGAGTGGCATAAAAGAGTTCTGCGAAAGAGAACACAAAGCCGGCAACGAAGACGTACATATCGCCGACTTCCTCTCGGAGGTGAGTCTGATGACCGACCAAGACCAGAACCTCACCGACACCGAGCACCGCGTCACACTGATGACGGTGCACGCCGCCAAAGGTCTGGAGTTCGACACCGTCTTCATCGTCGGCATGGAGGAAGACCTCTTCCCCTCGCCTTTCGCAGCTTCGCTTGCCGAGTTAGAAGAAGAGCGCCGACTGTTTTACGTAGCCATCACTCGTGCTAAAAACGACTGTTATATCTCGTCGTGCAAGTCGCGTTTTCTGCGAGGCAAGCAGCAGTTTATGACCGAGAGCCGTTTCCTAAGAGACATCGACCCGCAGTATGTTCGCCGAGAAGAACAACAGGAGAAGCGACATTCGTTCTACAGCTACGACTTCGACGACGACTTTAGCGATGCCGTCAGCGACTTCGGCTATGGTTCAGTGCCTCTCAGCTACCCGCGCGCCACACCCTCGCAGAGTTCTACCCATAGTGCTAACACCACGCCGCCTGCCAACAGCCGACGTATAGGCAACATCGGCAGCGGCACCTCTGCAAAGACTGCGATAGAGACAGAGTTCCCCGTTGGCGCTCGCATCAGCCACAACACCTTCGGACAAGGGACGGTGCTGGCTACATACATCGAAAACGACAACCGCAAAATAGATATCTCATTCGATACCGTAGGCAAGAAGACACTACTACTTGCTTACGCCAAACTCACACTACTTTAATCAACAAACCGAAGGGGACGATGCGACAACAGTCCACAGAGAAGATAATGAAAAAAATTAGTTTTATTGCCATTGTAGTAGCAGGTGTGGTACTTAGCTCCTGCTCGTCGTATCGTGTCAGCAGCACACCGAAACTGCTCGAGCCGCGTGTAGCACCCGTACATGCCACCTTGGAGGTACGGCAGTCGAAGTTCACCTATATCTACCAACAGACCTTCCCCAAGAACGCCATGGTCAACGAAGAGCAGCTACGCGACAATGCCGTATACGAAGCTCTTGCTCAGGCTAAGGCCGACGTGCTGGTAGCGCCCACCTTCAAGACCGAGGTAGAAGTCGACGGACGCAAGTACTACACCATCACCGTCACCGGCTATCCTGCCGACTACACAGGCTTCGTACAAGAGAAAGCAGTGATGCGGCCTGAGACACTCGAGGTCAAAGAGCTCAAGAAAGATGCAGCATACCTGTTGCTCGACAAAGACCAGAACGGCAACCTCGTTAACTTCGAGGTAGTGGGAACAGGTGAAGGCGCCATCATCGTTGCACCGAAAGCCAAACCGACAGAGGAGCGCAAAGTGGTAGTAGAGGAGAAACGCACCACCATCAGCACCGAACAACCGGCCAAGAGAAAAGGCTTTGGCAAGAGAAAAAGCAACAAATAACAGACCTCATCGAAGAGTAATAAAATAAAGTGGCGACGATATCGCCACTTTTTTTGTGCAAACTATTAGTCATTTGAATGACTACGCACATATCTCTATCGGTTGCATCACGAGCTAACTCTTTCTATATAGACATGGTTGCTGCTACGGCACAAGCAGTTTGTGTGCTTTACCATCAATACTAACGACAACCAACGTCTTGCGCGGCAAGACTATATCTTTGACTCGCCCGACATAAAGCAGCTGTCCGCCGACACCATATACCCTAACCTGAGCATCCGGCTCGGAGAACGGAGTAGTTGCGCCATTCATATTTAGTCCTGCGTCGATGGGCAGTGTCGTTGTGTCGCCTTGCTGAGCAGTGTCGGCAGGCAAGGGGAGCGAGGTCAAGTCAATACCGAAGTTTACCACCACTATAGTATCTTTTGACGGCATCGAGAAGTTATAAGCCTGAGAGCGCGAATAAGGAGCGAAACTCCACGACTCTACACGATAGCCTTCGTAGGGTTGTGCCATTATCCTTACCATGTCGGTCTCGTAGTATGTACCTGCACCATCCACCGTCCCCATAGTGTCGGCATTGGCAACAACAGTAAGCCGGTATTGCTTTTTAGGACGAAACTGAGCCACTAACGTTTCCGATTTCTTTGCCACGAGATACAATCTCGGATTTTCGGTATTGCCGTCCGACCACTGTTCAAACACATTGTCGCCTTTGCCGAAGGCCTGCAAATAGGCATTGTTAAAGAGGGGGTAGCTACCACCACCCAACACTGTTCCCACCTCGGGGTCAGACGGATAAGCATGCAGCTTGCCTATCCCCACCTCACCCACAGCCGTGCGGATCCGGAACTCTTGCCATATCGGAGCTGACTTGAATTCCGCCACACTCTGTTCAGGGACGACAAGGGTACAATTAGGGCGGTCGACGTAATAGAAAAGGCAATGTTGCGTATATTCATGGGTATATATGGTGTCGACGGGTTTTCCTATCCCGTTAGATACATAATGCGGCACATCTACCATCACGTCCCACGGATGCTCAAACGGACAATAGATTGTTGACACTGCATTGGGCTTCTTACCACTACCCTCTGGAGGAAATTGCCTTATAAATAGGCGCGTTAATACTTGCTTGGCAAATGTGGTATCGGGGTTATTGGGGAAAATGAAAGTTTTCAATTCGGGCGATGTCAACTGAGCGTAATCATTGAACTCTACCACCTCTAACTTACTAAATGGTGATAAATCAACTGTCGACAGGCTGTCAGACATAAAAAACGCAGATGAGCCGAATGATACAACATTATTTCCACAAAGTGTAAAATCCAATTCTTTCAGGTGTGAATAATACGCAAAAGCCTCCCTATCAGCACGCTTAAATGTTGCAGGAAGTTTTATTTTCTCTACCTGCGAATAGCTAAAGCAACGCCTCGGAATCGTTTCTATCAAAGTGTTTTCAAAGTTCTTAAATTCACTCACCTCAGAAAGTGCGAAAGCTAAAGGATTGACACCCCCGGGCAACAAAAAACTGTACCAGACTGTGTCGCGAAATTGTTCAAATGTAGGATAAACGCCGAAATCTTCCGGATTTAGTGCCACTCCTCCAATTTCTTTTTTTATGTTGTCGTAAGGTATAAATTCAATAGCATTTATACTTGAAGCGAAAGTCAGCTCTTTGAGATATTGCTTCCTATTAACACAGCCGCCAAAGGCTGAGTTCCCAATTATTTCGGTGCCGTCAGGTATCGTATAACTTTCGTCTTCTTTGGCCGAAGGATAAGCGATAAGTTTTAATCCGTCATAATCAAACAACACTCCATCGATA
>CAMHKW010000064.1 GCA_946185835.1 uncultured Bacteroidales bacterium | reverse complement strand
CGAGATGACGAGATGTCGAGATGACGAGGGGGTTGTTCTTCGAGATGACGAGATGTCGAGATGTCGAGATGACGAGGGGGTTGTTTTCGAGATGACGAGATGTCGAGATGACGAGGGGGTTGTTCTATTGACGGTGGGTGTTTTAGTGGATGGTAATGGCGGGATATGCGGGGGGTGTTGGTGTAGGCGTGGGGCATAGTTGGGCGGAGTTGGAAAAAGCAGGCAAGCGGCGTAGGATGACGTACTTTTGCATCGCCAAAGCGGAAAAGGCGCCATTCACGCAGCGGCAAGCTGACAGATTAACCCCAAAACACTTCTTTATTAACCCTAAAACAATTTTGTATTATGAAACTGAAAATGAATCCTTTCTTCACCAGTGCAAGTGGTAAACTCGATCCTTCTCACGACAGCGAGAACATGTGTTTTACTCTCAACGGCAAGACCTACTCCCGCAAGCTCTGCAACCCTCGTAACCTGACGACCAACCCCTATAGCACCGACGAGTTGCAGCGTCATGACCTGTTCAAGCGCGCATGGCAAGCCGTGGCAGCCATCGTTGCCGACCCCGACACGTACGCTCAGGCGCTCGCCCGCTACAAGGCTAACCCCGGCAAGTACAACTCGCTCAGAGGCTTCCTCTTCGCCGAGAAGTACAAGGAACTAAAAGGTGAATAACCAATCATGAAAAAAAGCAATGTGCCTTGGCACGTTGCTTTTTTTTTGTGTTATGAGACGAGTCACAGCCTCGTCTCTACGTGGGGTGGGGTTCGACGTCTCTGCATTTTCTTTTATGAGACGAGTCACAGCCTCGTCTCTACGTGATGCGTGATTTGCTGTCGCGGCAATGGCATTGCCGCCATCTGAACAATGTTTATTGCAAATTTAGGAGTTCATGGAGAGTAGGAACTCGGTGTTGTTTTCTGTCTTTTCGAGTCGGTCTTTGACGAACTCCATGGCTTCTACGGAGTTCATGTCGCTGAGGTGTCGTCTCAGAATCCACATGCGGTTGAGTACGTCTTTGTCGAGCAGCAGGTCGTCGCGACGGGTGCTTGATGCCATGATGTCGACGGCGGGGAAGACACGTTTGTTGGCGAGTCGTCGGTCGAGTTGCAGTTCCATGTTACCTGTTCCTTTGAACTCCTCGAATATCACGTCGTCCATCTTACTTCCTGTCTCGGTCAGCGCTGTGGCGATGATGGTGAGTGAGCCGCCGTTTTCGATGTTACGTGCTGCACCGAAGAAGCGTTTGGGTTTGTGTAGAGCTTGTGCCTCGACGCCACCGGAGAGCACCTTTCCGCTGGCGGGCGCTACGGTGTTGTAGGCTCGTGCCAGACGTGTGATAGAGTCAAGCAGAATGACGACGTCGTGTCCGCACTCTACTAATCGTTTGGCTTTCTCGTGAACGATATTAGCCACTTTGACGTGGTTGTCGGCGGGTTCGTCGAAGGTAGAGGCTATGACCTCAGCCTTCACTGAACGTGCCATGTCGGTTACCTCTTCGGGTCGCTCGTCGATGAGCAGCACTATCATATACACCTCCGGGTGATTTTTGGCTATGGCGTTAGCTATTTCTTTGAGCAGTACCGTCTTACCGGTCTTAGGCTGTGCTACGATAAGTCCGCGCTGTCCTTTGCCGATAGGTGCAAACAGGTCTATCATACGGCATGAGAGGGGGTCGTCTTTGGTGCCGCTGCAGAGTTTGAACTTAGTGTCGGGGAAGAGTGGTGTGAGGTGTTCGAAGGCTACTCGGTCGCGTATCTGTTGCGGTTCGCAGCCGTTGATTTGTCGGATGGTCTTGCAGGGGAAGTAGCGTTCGCCTTCGCGTGGCGGGTTGATGGTGCACTCCACCGTGTCGCCCGTCTTCAGACCATATTGTCGTATCTGCTGTTGCGAGACGTAGATGTCGTCCGGTGAGTTGATGTAGTTGTAGTCGGGTGAGCGCAGGAAGCCGTAGCCTTCGGGGTTGATTTCGAGGGTGCCCACACCGCGTATCGCGTCGCCGAACTCGAAGCCGTTTTTCTCTTTGTTCTGTTTCTTTTGCTGCTGTCCTTTGTCGGCATTAGAGCTGTTGTTGTTTTCGTTTTTGTTGCCGTTGCCGGCGGTATTGTTGTCAGCCTGGTTGTCAGCTTTGTTGGTGTTGCCGTTGGCGTTGTTAGCGTTGTTAGCGTTGTTGTCGGTTGCGGCTGTTGTTGCGGGTATGTCGGTGGTAGCGGGGGTGTCAGTGCCGGCGTTCTTGTCTTTTTTCTTGCGTCCGCGTTTCTTTTTGCCGTTGTCGGCACTCTCTGTGTTGTCGGTGATGTTGTCGGCTTGCCGGGTTGTCGGGGCTTCGGGTTGCATGTCTTGTTTTACCTCGGGCTGAGTGCTGACGTCAGGTAGTGTAGGTATGCTGTCCGGTACGGGGCGTTCGGTAAGGCTATCGGTGCTGATGTCGGCAGCGGCAACGGTTACTGCGGGTTGTGCTTCTGCGTTGTCGCTGATGGCGGACTGTTTCTTGGCGTTTTTCTTACGTTGTTTCTTCTGTTGCATTTTGTTTTGTTGCTCTGTTGCATCTTTGCGGTTCTCGCTTATGGCGATGTCGGCTTCTGTCTTGACAGTGGCTTCCGGACCATGTTGGAACTTCTCGAGACTCACCTTCTCCGCTTTCTTGATATGTACTCTCTGTTTGCGTTTGTGTTCGGTTCCTTCTTCGGCGCGTGCGTCGACCTTAGCTTGCACCTGTTGTGCACGCTGGTCGGCTTGGGCATCGAGGATGAGGTAGATGATTTCGCGTTGTTCTGCGTTCTTGGGTGTTGGTATGCCCATCTCTTTTGCAACAGAGATGAGTTCGTCGAGCTGCATACGCTCGAGACGTGTCATGTCGTATTTCATAACATGTAAAAAGGAAAAAATAATCTTGATGAGAGAATCGCCTGCTGATTAGCAGCGATATGTGCCCGGCAATTTAGTCAGGCACGGGTGCAGTTTGCCCAACTGCGCTGCAAAGGTAATGCTTTTTTTTGAATTGACAAAATTTATAGGCGGGCTTTAGATTTTTTAGATTGTCACCGTTTCGAAGGTGTTGACTCGTGCGGGGTCGTATGGGCGATACACCTTAATATAGTTGTCGGTGAAGCCTGCCATCAGTTCGCCGCTGTCTGTCGGCTGCGGGTTGTTTGGAAGTATTATTCTAAGGTGTTGTTGGTCGGCTGTTGTCTGGCCTTTGCCTTCCCATAGTACGGTGGCGTTGGTGCCTCTGTGAGCATCGTAGAAAGCGCGGAGTTTGCTGTCGGAAAGGCGGTGCATCAGTTCGCTACGTCGTTTGCGTTCGGCAGCGGGCACCACTTCGAGGTTCATGCGCAGCATCTGTGTGCCTTGTCGTTCGGAGTAGGTGAACACGTGCAGTTGGCTGACCGGCATCTGTTCGACGAAGTGGTAGTATTGTTGGAATAGTTCTTGGCTCTCGCCTCTGACACCCACCATGCAGTCGACGCCGATGAAGGCACGTGGCATGAGTCGGCGTATGGTGTCGACTCGTTCGGCGAACAGGTCGGTGTTGTATCGTCGGTGCATGAGTCGCAGCATTTGGTCGGTGCCGCTTTGCAGGGGGATATGAAAATGCGGTGCTATATGCCGGCTTTGGGCGACGAGAGCTATTATTTGGTCGGAGAGCAGGTTGGGCTCGCACGACGAGATGCGCATTCGGAAGTCGTATGGCAGGTGGTCGAGGGCGTCGAGCAGGTCGATGAAGTGTTCGTCGGTCGACTTGCCGAAGTCGCCTATGTTGACGCCGGTGAGTACTATCTCTTTGTGTCCTTGGTCGAGTGCTTGTGTGGCGAGGTTGACGGTGTCGGCGATAGAGGCGTTGCGGCTTCTGCCACGAGCGAAGGGTATGGTGCAGTAGGTGCAGTAGTAGTCGCAGCCGTCTTGTATCTTGAGGAAGCAGCGTGTGCGGTCGTCTTTGGAGAACGAGGGTACGAACAGCGTCGACTGCTGCAGTGGTGAGCTGATGATGTGTGGCAGGTTGGCAGTGTCGGCACTGCCGAGCATGTCGACCAGTCGGTCGATGTCGTGTTTCTCGTTTTGTCCGACGACATAGCTGACGCCCTCTATATGTGCCACTTCTTCGGGTTTGAGTTGTGCGTAGCATCCTGTCACGATGATGACGGCTCCGGGGTATTGGCGGTGCAGGCTGCGTATAGCCTGACGTCCTTTGTGGTCGGCGGCGTCGGTCACGCTGCATGTGTTGAGTATGCACACGTCGGCTTGTTCGCCTTCTCCCACGCGCTGATGTCCGTTTTGCAGCAGTCGTCTGCCGAGGTCTGATGTCTCGGCGAAGTTGAGTTTGCACCCTAAGGTATGGAAGGCTATCTTCATGAGGTAGTGTAAGTGAATCGATTGTCGAGTTCGCCGAGTTGCAGCCAGTGGTAGAAGTCGGGTGTCACCTGTACTCGGTATTTCTTACTTGAGAATCTGACGGTGTTCTCGCCCAGCTCGTCGTAGACTGCGATCTGCAGCTTACATTCGGGGAATACTGTTGTCTCTTTGCTCTTGGACTTAGCCTCTTCTTCTCTGACAGCTTTGACGTGTGCCGCTTGTGTCTCGAGGTGTTCTGTCAGCTCGTCGATCAGTGAGCGGTCGACATTCTCTAACGGCAGGTGCAGTGTCAGTGTGTTCATGAACTTAGTCTGCATGGTGTTGAGTTGGTCGATGCCGGTGATGTAGAACTCGTATTGTGCCTCTTTCATCTCTTTTGGGATGAAGTACTTACGTCCGGCACCTCGCTGTTGTATCTTACCCGAGATACACAGGTACAGGTTTTCGGCTATTCGTGGTGCAAACTGTTGGTAGTTGTCGCCGAAGAGGAAGAAGGTGTAGCTTCCGGTGTAGTCTTCGATGGTATATCGTCCGTATGGCTGTTGTGTCTTTTTCGATATGCCTCCTTCCACAGCGGTGATGATACCTCCTAATCTGACGGAGCGGTTGTTGTATCGGTCGAGCCACTGTTCGGGTTGGAGTCTGCCTTCGGGTGTCTGGAAGCTTGCGCGTGTTTCGGGTTCTCTGAACGAGTCGAAGTATTGTAGTTCGGCGGCTTGTATGTCACACAGTTTGGTTAGTTCGAATTGGTAGTCGTCGAGGGGGTGAGCTGAGATGAACATCCCCACCAGCTGTTTCTCTTCGTTGAGTCTGACGATGGTGGACTTACGTTCGGCGTGTGGCAGTTCGGGGTGTTGTATCTCGATGGCGAACGATCCCATGTCTCCGAACAGCGAGTTCTGTGTCTGCAGTTTGTCGTTTTGGAAGGTGTTGCCGTAGCGTATGAGAGTGTCGAGCACATATTCGCCTTTGCTGTTGTAGGCGGTGAGTTGTTCGCGGTATAAGCCTTTGAAGCAGTCGAATGCCCCTGACAGTGCGAGGTTCTCGAGAGTTTTTTTGTTGCAAGCTTGCAGGTTGACACGTTCTACGAAGTCGAAGATAGACTTGTAGTTGCCGTTCTTCTCTCGTTCGTTGACGATGGCGTCGACGGCTCCTTCTCCCACGCCTTTGACGCCACCTAATCCGAATCGTATGTCTCCAGAGGTGTTGACGGTGAAGTTGAGTTCTGACTCGTTGACGTCGGGTGCGAGTACGTTGATATGTAGCGACTTGCATTCGTCCATCAGTTTGGTGACGCGTGCTATATCGCCTTTTTCAACCGTGAGGTTGGCAGCCATAAACTCGGCGGGGAAATGTGCTTTGAGGTATGCTGTTTGGTATGCGACCCATGCGTAGCATGCGGCGTGTGACTTGTTGAAGGCGTACGAGGCAAACGCTTCCCAGTCTTTCCATATCTTCTCGAGTACCTTGGGGTCGTGTCCGTTGTTGCGTCCGCCTTCGATGAACTTAGGTTTGAGGTCGGCAAGCATAGTGAAGATCTTCTTACCCATCGCCTTACGTAGCGAGTCTGCTTGTCCGCGAGTGAATCCGGCGAGCAGTCGTGACAGCAGCATGACTTGCTCTTGGTATACTGTGATGCCGTATGTTTCTTCGAGGTATTTCGACATCACAGGAATGTCGTATGTGATAGGTTCTATGCCTTGTTTGCGTCGGATGAAGGAGTCGATATAGTCCATTGGTCCGGGTCTGTAGAGTGCATTCATGGCAATGAGGTCGCCTATTTGTGTAGGTTTGAGGTTGCGCATGTGTTTCTGCATGCCGGGCGACTCGAACTGGAACACTGCCATCGTCTTACCTTCTTGGAAGAGCTTGTAGGTCAGTTCGTCGTCGAGAGGTATGTGGTCGATGTCGGGGATATGCTCTTTGCCTTTGGAGTGTATGATGTTTTTGATGGTCTCTTTGATGATGGTTAGTGTTTTGAGTCCGAGGAAGTCCATCTTTATCAGTCCGACGTCTTCGACTACGTGTCCGTCGTATTGTGTGATGATGATGTCTTTGTCGGTGTCTTTATCTTTGACGGTAGCGAGTGGTGCGAACTTAGTGAGGTCGTCGGCACCTATTATCACTCCGCATGCGTGTACGCCAATACCTCTGATGGTATCTTCGAGTTCGCGTGCGTAGGTGAGCATCGAACGTATGTTTTCGTCTTGTCCGTGTAGCAGTGCCTTGAGTGCGTCGACATGTTCGTAGCAGTTTTTGAGGTTGACTTTCAGTGCTTTTCCTTTGCTGTCTTTGAGGTCGTCGGGGAACTTGTCGGGAATATGTCCTTTGATGGTGTTGGCTATGTCGAGTGGTATGTCTTGCACTCGTGCCACGTCGGCGATAGCTGATTTGGCGGCCATCGTCTGGTAGGTGATGATATGAGCGACGTGTGTCTTGCCGTATTTGTTGCTCACCCAGTCGAGAACACGTTCGCGTCCGGCGTCGTCGAAGTCGACGTCGATATCGGGCAGTGAGATACGGTCGGGGTTGAGGAAACGTTCGAACAGCAGGTCGTATTTGAGCGGGTCGAGGTCGGTGATTCTGAGGCAGTACGCCACGACGCTACCTGCGGCGCTGCCACGTCCGGGCCCGACGCTGACGCCCAGTTCTTCGCGTGCGGCGCGGATGTAGTCCATCACTATGAGGAAGTATCCGGGGAAGCCCATGGTCTTCATCACGTGCAGTTCGAAGATGATACGTTCTTTCTGTTCGTCGGTGAGTTGTTCGCCGTAGCGGTAATGTGCGCCTTGCCATGTGAGTTGTGCGAGGTAGTCGGCTTCGAGTTTGATACGGTAGAGTCGTTCGTATCCGCCGAGGTTTTTGATTTTCTCGTCTGCCGCTTTTTGGTCGAGCACCACTTCGCCTTTCTCGTTGCGTGTGAACTCGTCGAACAGCTCTTGTTCGGTGAAGCGTTGTTTGTAGCTGTCTACGGTGCCGAAGTCTTCGGGTATAGGGAAGAGTGGCATGATAGGTTTGGACTTAAGGGGGTAGATTTCCACTTTGTCGACTATCTCTTGTGTGTTCTCGAGAGCTTCGGGTATGTCGCTGAAGATGAGAGCCATCTCTTCGGGTGACTTGAGCCACTCTTGTTTGGTATAGTGCATGCGTGCGCTGTCTGCCACTTTCTTGTTGGTAGCGAGGCAGATGAGTCGGTCGTGTGCTTCGGCATGCTCTTCACGGATGAAGTGGACGTCGTTGGTGCATATCACCTTGGTATGTGTCTGTTGTGCAAGCTCGAGTATCAGTCGGTTGACTTTCTGCTGTTTGGCGAAGACGGTGGTGTCAGCCATAGGTCGGTTGGTCTCGTGTCGCATGATCTCGAGGTAGTAGTCGTCGCCGAAGATGGATTTGAACCATAGTATGCTCTCTCGTGCCTGGTCGACTTTGTCGGCGAGCAGCAGTTGTGCTATCTCTCCGCCCAGGCATGCCGATGACACTATCAGTCCTTCGTGGTATTGTGCGAGCAGCTGTTTGTCAATACGTGGCCGGTCGTAGAATCCGTCGAGGTATGCTATGCTGGCGAGTTTGCAGAGGTTGTGGTAGCCCGTCATGTTCTTTGCGAGAATGATGAGGTGCCATCCGCTGCGGTCGACGATGATTTCGCGTCCTTCGCCTGTTGTAGCTTTCACGTTTTTGTCTCGCAGACGGTGGTCTCGTCTGGCGCAATAAGCCTCCATGCCCACTATGGGTTTGAAGGGCACGTAGGCGTCGGCGGCGGCTTGGAGCTCTACGAGTTGGCTTTCGAGCTGAGGTATCTTCTGTTGAGCGGCGTTAGCGTCGGATATCTTCTGTTCGAGAGCCTGCCGCTGACCTTCGTCGGCTTCTGCCGACAGCTTCGATTCGAGGTCGGGCAGTTGGTCGACGAGCTTTGTGAGTTTTTTTATCTCGTCTTTGCAGTCTTTGACCTTGCCGGCAGCTTTGCCGTTGATTTTGGCGCAGTAGTCGACGAACTCTTTGATGCCGAACATGTTACCGTGGTCGGTCAGGGCGATGGCATTCATGCCGAGTTCGCGACAGCGGTCGACGAGTTCGGGTATCTTCGACATTCCGTCGAGAAGCGAATAGTGCGAGTGGACGTGTAGATGGGTGAAGTTCATAGCGTGTGGTGTGTCTTGTCAATGGTTAGTATGGTATTGTTATTTTATTCCGAGTTTGCGGCGTATGTCTTTGGGTATGGCATCTTTGTGTACGAGTATGTCGTTGGTTTTGTACTGCATGAAGGCTTTGGAGATATACCATGTTCCGTTGTATTTGCTTCGTTGTGTGCCCCATGAGTTCTTTACCATGTAATATAGTTTGCCGTTTTGGTCTTTGGCGATGCCGTATATTTGCATTCCGTGGTCGTCGGTAGTCTGCCAGTTGTCGTATGCTTCTTGTCTGAGTTGTTGTGTTATTTCCATTTCGGGCAGAGGTTTGGCAGTTAGCTCTTTGCGTTTGTCGTCTTGTGTGAGTTTGAGCCAGTGTGCCATGTCGGATCCTGTGAGGTCGGCACCTTTGTCGGCGTCGGGCATGACACCTATGCCGTCGCGTGTGAAGCCTATCTCGCTCACGTCGGCGCCCCAAGCCATGGTATAGCCTTTGTCGATGGCGTTGTCGATGATAGCCATGAGGTCTTCTAAGGGCACGTTATACATCATGTCGAGTCGCCAGTTGTCGGGTACCTCGAGCGGGAACTGCGTGTAGAAGGGGTGGTGTGTGTAGGAGGTGATGCTTACGTAGTCGTCGGGGTTGAAGCCGAGCTGCCCGGCGAAGGTCTGCGGGGTGTAGGTGGCACCTTGGTAGCTGAACTGCTCGGGGCACTGGCCGAGGTAGGCGTCGTAGATGCCGCGAAGCCCTTGCAGCCATACGTTAGTGAGTTTCTTAAGGTTACTCTTTCCCAAGGCTTTGACGTAGGCTCCGGCAACTAAGTCGAGTTCGGAGTGCACGGGCAGTGTGTCGCCGTACATGATACCCGGCATGGCGTCTTGCGGGACGATGCCGTAGTGCTTGATGCAATACATCACGTCGTATGCCGAGCCACCCGGTGAGAACGAGTTGTCGCCATGAAAGCGGACGTAGTTGACGGCGCGGTCGAGCATGGTATGGTGAACGACATACATCTCGCTCAGGTCGTATTCGCCTTTGCCCATTCGTAGCAACTCCGACTCTACAAACGAGAGTGTGGAGAATGCCCAGCAGGTGCTGCTACGGTTCTGATTTTTGACGGAGGTGATGGGGAGTTCTTTCACAGTGGTGAACACGAAACCGGTGGTGTCGGCTTTGGCAACACTATCGGTGGTGGTAGCTTGGCAGACTAAGGTGCATGCCAAGGCTGCTGTCAGAAGTAGTTGTCTCATAGTGATATATCTTTTTATGTTGATGCTTGGGGTGTGCCGATAGCCGAGGCGGCAGACGGCGATGTTGTTTGGGTTGCGGGCGGGGACGAGCGCACTCCAAAAGATAGTCGCAAAGGTACATGATTTTTTTATATCTGCCAAACAGCAAAAGCGTAACTTGTTGACTAAGAAAAAATATTTTTTTTGTGAGTATAGTTTTTGCGAGAAACGTCTTGTAATTAAAAAAAAAATTGTATCTTTGCACGCTGTATAGTGTGCCGAGTGCGAAAGGGGGAATTTTAGAAAGTTCGGGAGCTTGGTATTCCGGCATCTCGAGATTCCGAGATCACGAAATCTCGAAATCTCGAAATCACGAAATCACGAAATCACGAAATCTCGAGATCTCGAGATCACGAAAAAAAGAAATTAACAAAAAACGATTGATACAATGAACACAACACTTCAAGAACTAACCGACAAGCTCTATGCCGAGGGCGTGGAGAAGGGAAAACAGCAAGCCGATGCTTTGGTGTTGGCGGCTCAGAACAAAGCTGATAGCATCGTGTCTGAGGCTGAGGCTCAGGCTCAGGCTATCGTAGCTGAGGCTCAGCGTAAGGCAGCCGAGCTTGACAAGAACACACGTTCGGAGCTTAAGCTCTTTGCCGACCAAGCCGTCAGTGCATTGAAGACCGAGGTGGCTAACCTCTTGTCCGACAAGTTGGCTTCTGACAGCATCAAGGCTGCTACCGCCGACCCCGCTTTCATGCAGAAGATAATAGCTGACCTTGCAGCATCGATGGCAAAAGATGGCGAAGTGGTTATCGAAGCCAAAGACGCCAAGGCATTGGAGCAGTATTTCGCAGCCAATGCTAAGGGTTTGCTACAGAAAGGTGTGAAGATAACCGAGGTGAAAGGAATACGTACCGACTTCACCATCGCACCTCAGAAAGGTGGCTACAAACTTGCGTTCGGCGAGCAAGAGTTCGTTGCTTACTTCAAAGAGTTCTTGCGTCCGCAACTCGTAGAACTGCTCTTTTAAAACACCGTTCTCGGATAAGCACTGCCGATAAGGCTTATATATCAATACCAAGCACAGCTGCCGTGCTTGTGCTTGGCAATACCTACTGACTATGCAATATCAATATCTATTAGCCGGACTTGAAGACCTCGTTGAGGGTCAGACGATGAAACTCAGCGAGTCTGAGTTGCTTGAGTTGCTCGATGAGCAGCTCAGTGAGCGCGACAAGAAACTGCTTGCCTTGCTTCGTCGTCGTGCCGACGATGCCGACATCGTGGCACTGATGGACGACGATGCCGTGCAAGACCGGCGTGCTCAGACACAGCTGTCGGACGATGACTTCCGCACATTCTTACTCTATGAGCAGGGAATGAAATCCAACAATAAGTTCGTGGCAGCGTGGTTTGAGTTCAACCTCAACTTCAACAACGTGATGGTGGCAGCCGTATGCCAGAAGCATGGCTACGAGCTCGACCGATACGTGGTGGGAGACAACGAGGTGGCTGAGTTGCTGCGCCGTGGCGGACTTGCTAAAAACGCCAACCTCGCCGCTGTCTTGCCCGAGCTTGCCGACATGGTGGCAGTGGCGCAGATAGCCGATTTATACGAGCGCGAACGCCATATCGACGCGCTACGTTGGCAATGGATAGAGCAGGCTACGCAGTTCCGCTATTTCGAGATAGACAACGTCCTCGCCTACTATCTGCAAGCCTGCATCCTGCACCGCTGGGACGGTCTGAACCGCGAACATGGCGAACAGGTGTTCCGTGCGCTGCTCGCCGAGATGAAAAGCGGAGTGAAGCTCTGACAACGGCATTAGGCTTCGTTAACAAATAATGTGTCTGCACCGAAGCTATCGTTCGGAATCGTACCGGAATGACGGGATTTCGGGATCTCGAGATGTCGAAGGGGTTGTTTTCGAGATGTCGAGATGTCGTGATCTCGAGATGTCGAAGGGGGTTGTTTTCGAGATGTCGAGATGTTGTGATCTCGAGATGTCGAAGGGTGTTTTTCGAGATGGCGGGATTTCGAGATGACGAGATGGCGAGGGGTGTTTTTCGAGATGTCGAGATGTCGAGATGTCGAGATGACGAGGGGGTTGACATGAGACGAGTCGCAGCCTCGTCTCTACGTGTCG
>CAMHKW010000063.1 GCA_946185835.1 uncultured Bacteroidales bacterium | reverse complement strand
CGTTCTAACTTCTCACAGCGCAGCGGTCTAACCTCTCACAGCGACCCGTTCTAACCTCTCACAGCGCAGCGGTCTAACCTCTCACAGCGACCCGTTCTAACTTCTCACAGCGCAGCGGTCTAACTTCTCACAGCGCAGCGTTCTAACCTCTCACAGCGTAGCGGTCTAATATTCGTTGGCAGCTTTTACTTTCTTATATAGTTGACTTGCGAACACGAAGTCGTTGAGAGCTGCTGAGTCGGCATGGAAGATTTCGTGTCGGGAGCCTTCCCATTCGAGTTTGCCCGAGAGCAGAAACACAATATGGTCGCCTATCTCCATTATCGAGTTCATGTCGTGTGAGTTGACGATAGTGCAGATGCCGTATTCTTCGGTTATCTCGTGTATCAGTTGGTCGATGACGAGCGACGTCTTGGGGTCGAGGCCGGAGTTTGGTTCGTCGCAAAACAGGTATTTGGGGTTCAACGAGATGGCACGCGCTATCGCCACACGTTTTTGCATACCTCCCGATATCTCCGATGGCATGAGGTTGTACGACCGCTCAGGCATGTTGACGCGCTTGAGACAGAAACGGGCACGCTCGGTCATCTGCTCTTTGCTCTGATCAGAGAACATCTCAAGCGGAAACATGACGTTCTCGAGTACGGTCAGGGAGTCGAACAGCGCGGCTCCTTGGAAGAGCATGCCTACCTCGCGGTGAAGCATACGCATCTCTCGCTCGTTCATGTCGGGTAGGTTACGACCATCGTATTCGATACGACCCGAGTCGATGCGGTGCAGACCAATGATACTCTTCATCATCACCGTCTTGCCCGAACCGGACTGACCTATAATCATGTTAACCTGACCATCGCGAAGCTCGGTGGAGATATGGTCGAGCACGGTGGTGCCGTCGAAACTCTTGACTATGTCTTTTACTAAAATCATCTAATTGAGCATTAGGTTGGTAAGCATTAGGTTGAAGAGCAGTATCATAATGCTGGAGTTGACCACCGCCTTGGTGCTTGCTCGACCTACCTCGAGGGCACCGCCGTAGGCGTAGTAGCCATAGTACGAAGCCATAGACGATATGATAAAAGCAAACACCGTTGTCTTGACAAGCGAATACCACACATAGTAGGGTATGAATGCATACTGTATGCCGAGCAGGTAGTCGGCTACGGTAATGACGTCGGTGAAGGCACCGATACAATAGCCGCCAAACAAACCTATACCCATACTGATGATAACAAGGAAGGGCATCATCAGCATGAAGGCTATTATCTTAGGCAAGATGAGGTAGTTGGCTGAGTTGACACCCATAATCTCGAGCGCATCGATCTGCTCGGTGATGCGCATGGTGCCTATCTCTGATGCTATGTTCGAACCTACTTTGCCGGCAAGAAGCAGACATAAAATAGTCGACGAAAACTCGAGCAGAATGCAGTCACGCGTGACTAAGCCGGTAGAGTAAGTCGGAAGCAGCGGATTCGAAGTGTTGAGCTTGGTCTGCATGGTCATGATAGCGCCCATAAAAAACGATACTATCACCACTATCAGCACCGACTGCAGCCCCTGCTTCTCGAGCTCTTTGGAGAGCTGACGAAAGAACATACGCCAGCGGTCCGGACGACGCAACGTCTTACCCATGAGGATAAAATACTCCCCGATATGTTGAATGATATTCATAAAAAGCGTCTTTTAATAGCTGAACATTTGGGACGCAGGTCAGCCGCCTGCTATATGCACAAGGCTATCTAAAAATTAAACAAGCACGCTTGCCGTTAGTATGAAGCAAGCGTGCAAAGGTACAAAAATTATTTAGAAGCAGCAAATTTTCTTTGAAAATAGGCTTCGGCAGATTCAATATCAAAGTGCTAAATCGGTAAAAAGGGTTTGGCAAGCAGCTTCTCATAGTGCTGCGGTCTAATTTCGAACTTCTATTTCTACTTTCCTGAGGTCGCGGCTGTTGGGTCCTACCATGATGTCGAACTTGCCTTCGGGGGCGATGACGTTACCATCGGCATCGAAAGAGGCGAGCATGTCTTTTCGGATGGTGAACTCTACCGTTCGGCTCTCTGCTTGTTTTAGGCTGACCCGCTGCCATGCTATTAGCTCAACCACGGGTCTGACAGGATTAGAGACGAGGTCGCGGATATAGAGTTGCACTATCTCATCGCCATCGCGTCGCCCGTTGTTGGTCACCACTACAGATGCTACGATGCTGTCGGCACCCGACAGAGTGGTGTTACTGAGAGCGAAGTCGGAATAGTCGAACGTAGTGTACGACAAGCCATAGCCGAAGGGGAAGAGTGGTGTGTTGGGCGAGTCGAAATAGCAAGACACGAACTTAGAGAACTCGTCTTTGCCATCGGGTAGCGGACGACCTGTGTTATAGTGTCGATATGTCATAGGCAGCTGTCCGACACTGCGGGGGAAGGCGACGGCGAGTTTGCCGGAGGGGTTATGGTCGCCATAAAGCACGTCGGCAAGGGCGTCAGCGGTCTCGCTACCGCCGAACCACACTTGCAGGATGGCGTCGACGTTTTCGGCTTCCCAGTTGAGAGTGACAGGGCGACCGGAGAAGTTAAGCAGCACGATAGGCTTACGGAGTTTGCGTAGTTCGACAAGCAGGTCGTGTTGTGCATCGGGCATGTCGAGGTTGGTGCGAGAGGTACATTCTCCCGACATCTCGCTCGCTTCTCCCATGGCAGCTACTATGACGTCGGCTTTTCTTGCTATGTCGAGCGCCTCGTTGAGCATCGCTTGCGGGCTACGCGTGTCGCGCATCTCGCGCCCGAACATAGTGCCGTTGGCTTCGGTCTTCGGGTCGTAGAAGAGGTTACATCCTTTGGCATAGAGCACTCTGCCTCTGTCTCCGACGGCGTCTTGCAGCCCTTCGCGCAGTGTCTTATAACGGTCGAACACAGCGGCTACCGACCATGTGCCCGGCATGTTAGCGCGAGTGTCGGCGAGTGGACCGATGAGAGCTATGGTCATGTCTTTAGATAGAGGCAGCAGGTCGTTCTCGTTTTTGAGTAGCACAAACGACTCGCGTGCCACTGCTCGTGCCTTGGCGCGGTTGTCAGAGCTGAGGATGTCGGTTTGCCGGCGTGTGCTGTCGCAGTATAGATATGGGTTGTCGAAGAGTCCGAGGCGGTATTTGGCTTCGAGGATACGACGGCATGCCTTGTCGATGGCAGGTAGCAGACGGTCGTCGTCATGGAGCATGGGCAGCCCTTCCGACACCATGTCCATGTCGAGTCCGGCGAGTAGCGAGAGAGTGGCGGCCTCGTGCTTGTCCGTAGCTATGCCATGGTTGATGAGTTCGTTCACACCTGTGTAGTCGGACACTACAAACCCCGTGAAGTCCCATTTGTCGCGAAGCACGTCGGTCAGTAGCCAGTGGTTGCAGGTAGCGGGCACGCCTTCCACGGTGTTGAACGACGCCATCACCGAGCCTACTCCTGCCTCGACGGCGGCTTTGTAGGGCGGCATATAGTCGTTGAACATACGATAGCGGCTTAGCTCGGCGTTGTTGTAGTCGCGTCCGCCCTCGGCTGCACCATATAAAGCGAAGTGTTTGAGGCATGCCATCATGGTGGTGCTGTCGTCGAGTGCGTCTTGTTGGTAGCCTTGTACCATGGCTGCCGTCATGGCGGAGGCGAGACAGGGGTCTTCTCCGAAGCCTTCTGCTATACGTCCCCAGCGCGCGTCGCAACATATATCCGCCATCGGTGAGAATGTCCAGCAGATGCCGTCGGCTGTCGCCTCCTTAGCTGACACCTGCGCCATGGTGCGTGCCGCTTGGGTGTCCCACGTGCAGGCAACGGCGAGGGGGATGGGGAAGACGGTCTCGTAACCGTGGATGACGTCCATGCCGAAGATGAGGGGTATACCAAGCCGGCTCTGTTCCACGGCTATGCGTTGTACCTCGCGTATCGCTTCTACGCCTTTGAGGTTGAATAGTCCGCCCACGCGACCGGCGCGTATCGCTTCCGCAATGTTACTCGACTGTGCCTGACCGGTGACGATGTCGCCGGTAACGGGGAGGTTGAGTTGACCGAGCTTCTCTTCTATCGTCATTCGTGACATCAGTGAGTCGACAAACGATTGCATGCGGTCGGTTTCGGTGGGACGTGTGCAACCGCAAAGAGCACCGACAAGTAAAACTGTCAGGACAAGACCTGCACAATGATTTCGTAGAGTCATGAGTTATTTAGTTTAGATAAGTAGTTTAGAATGTAGTGTTAAATCCAAGCTTGGAAAGACCTTGTTGTATTTCGGGGCATGACATAAAGAGGTTCCAAAGCAGTCCGGTTCGGTAGTTTTCTATCATAGGAGCTATCGTGAGCTGGTCGATAGCCAGATAGCGGTTTGGATACCATTTGGCTGTTTGCGAGAAGGCGTCGTAGAATCCGTAGTCGCCCCATAGCAGTGATTTGCGTTGGTAGAAGTAGCGTGCGGCTGCCATCGACTGTTGTGGAGTGTATGGGAAGCTCGAGAGAGCTGCCGTAGGAGTGATGACTCCGAGGTCGTTGCCGGGAGCGTGTGCACTATATCCGTTGACGGAGTAGCTTGCAGTCAGTCCCCAGCAACTATCGGAGTAGTTGACGTAGTTCTTTGGGTTGTCGACGCAATAGGCATAGTTGCTCAGAGCATGGTTCCGGACGACTTTCCGGTAGTCGGCATAGCGGTCGGAGAGTCCGATAGGACAAAGTCCGATCCAGCTGTAGTGTGCCCAGAACAGTGGTCCGCCTGTCAGCTCTGCTCCGTTGTGTTTCACCTCGAGAGGGTAGTTGTAAGGTGCTGCTGTCGAACGGATGCCCCCGTTCCTTGCCCAGCCTTGGTGATAACATTCGGCAGGTACGGCATGTGTGGGCGACGAGGCTGCGAGCACATATACTATCAGACATTCGTTGTAGCCCTCGAGCGGCATATTCATCTCCCATCCATAGGTTGGTGACCAATGCCAATACAAGACGTTTTTCCCGTCTCGCCTGTACCAGTCGAATTCCATCTCTTCCCATAGCATGTTGATGCCATCGATGACGTTTTTCTCGGTTTCGATAGCCGGATTGAGATATTGTCTGGCAATAAGTAGTCCTTGCATGAGAAACGAGCTTTCCACCAAGTCACCTCCGTTGTCTTTGGTTCCAAACGGCACCACTCGTCCTGAGGGGTAAAGCCAGTGGGGCCAAACACCGTGAAAGCGGTTGGCGCGTTTGAGGAACGTGACGATACGTTGCAGTCGCTCAACTCCTTCGTTGCGCGTGATGAACCCACGTTCCATGGCTACTACAATACCGGCGATGCCGAAACCTGAGCCTCCGGTAGTAATGATAGAGGGGTCGTCGTAGCCATAGTCGCCGTCTTCGTGTATCCGCTCGTATGCCATGCCTGTGTTGGGTTCGGCACCCGTCCACATATAGTCGAAGTGGCTTTTCTGTAGCAAGTCGAGAAAGGAAGAGTCGGAAAGCTCGTCGGCATCGGTGCGTGACGGGTTGGTTGACGGCTGGTTGCCGCACGAGTCAAGCAGCAGGCATGCTGCCAAGCAAAAAATAAGAAACAGCCTTGTTTTCATGTAAGTAAAGAATTTGAGTTGCCGGCATGTATCGTCTGTCGACCATATTTTCTTGAGAATTCAGTCGGCAGCACATTGTCAGCGCTATTTACATTGGTTCTTCAGCGAGGTCGGGCAGGTTGAGCAGTTGTGTTCCCGGCACGGGCCAATAAGCCTTTTGCTCGGTCCATTCTCCGTTTGCGAAGTCTCTGACAAGTTCCGGTTTGTTGAGTTCTTGTGCGGCTTTGCCCGTTCTGACGAGGTCGGTATATCTGAGTCCCCATTCCGAGCAAAGTTCCATGCGTCGTTCGTCGAGTATCTGTTCGAGGTTGACGCCGGTGAGTGGTGACATCGCTGCTCTTGTTCTGACGAGGTTGAAACTCTGGTCTCCGCTTTTGCCGTTACGCACTTTGGCTTCTGCATTCATGAGAAGTACTTCGGCGTAGCGCAATAGCCGTACGTTGTTGTTGCGTCCCCATTCGGTTGAGCCTGTTGTCATTTGGTTGTATGGCAGATATGCTTTCCCGTTGTAGACTGCGCTACCTTCGATGCTGAAACCTTCTCGTGTCTTAGTGCCTGCTTCAAGACAACTTGTTTCGAGTCGGATGGTTTCGCCTCTGTCTTTAGCCCAGTTGACGAAGGCGTTGTTGTATTGCATGAAGTTCCATCCTCCGATATCCACTTTTTGTCCGTCGACGTTGCCGCTGAGTGTGGCTCCCATAAAGTTGAACCATTGGTCGATGCCGATATAGTCACCGGTAGCTAATCCGAAGTCGGTGCATTGGACTTCCATGAGGCTTTCGTTGGATAGTTTGCCGGGGATCTTAAACAGGTTGTAGTAGTCGTTGTATAGTTGGAAGCCTCCGTTGTTGATGATGTCGTCGGTGAGTTCCTCTACTCGTTTGTAGTCGCCTGTCAGCAGGCAGAACCGAGCCGCCAAAGCTTCGGCAGTGAAGGCGGTGAAAGCACCTTGGTGTGTCATCTGGTTTGGTCTGAGCCTCTGCATGTTCGGAATGACGGAGTCGAGTTTGGCGATGGCATATTGGCATACGTGTTCGCGTGTTGAGCGTACGAACTGTGTTTGGTTGTTGTCGGTGAGCAGCACGCATGGACCGAAAGAGGTGACCATCATGTAATACGACCAAGCCGCGATGGTGACTACTTCGCCTTGGTAGCTTTTGTATAGGGCGTAGTCGGCATCGCCTGCATTGAGGTATTTGGCGTATTGGTCGAGTGCTGAAAGGGCGGAGTTGCAAGTTCGGATGATCTCGTATGCAGTAACCCATGCATTGTTGAGTGCCCAATATGAGTTGGGTCTTTGGTATCCGCCTCGGTAGCTGAAGAGCAGTGCATCCCCCTGGTCGTCGGTGCGTCCTGAGGTCATGTCGTCGTCACGGCAGGTCCAGAGCATGTTATTAGCCCAGTGCATGCCAGAGTTGCGCAGTGAGGCATACGCTCCTATCACAGGTTGGTACATCTCGGAGGTGTTAGAGTAGTCGACCTCGGATGTGGCTATGCGGTTTTCGGTGTCGATGTCGAGAAAAGTACACGAAACGGCACAGCAAGCAGTGATGATGGACAGAAATATCTTCTTCATGATATTGAGTTTTTGTGATTTAGAATTTTAGTTGTACTGCGAGTGACCAAGTAGAGGTGAGCGGATAGACTTCGGTGTCCCATCCTTCGGGGTCGCTTATCTCCGGTGTCATGGAGTTGGCTTTGAAGGCGGTGAATGGTTTTTCGGCGCTCAGGCTCAGTCTGATGCTCGGCATCTTATAATTGCCGTTTCCTACGTTGGTGAAGGTATATCCGAGAGTTATGTTTTGTATGCGGAAGTAGTCGGCACTCTCTACGAAGTAGCTTGCGTTCTGGCTGTTGCCTATGTTCCAGCTTCTCATCAGTGCCGCAGCTGAGGGGTCGGTTTGTGAAGTGCCTGCACCATGCCAGCGGTTTTGGTATTGCTTGAGGTCGAAGTTGTAGGTGTTGCTTGCGTATCGCAGAGCACGTTTCCGGTTCCATATTTCGCCTCCTGCCTGTCCGGTAAGTGTAACGGCAAGGTCAAGTCCTTTGTATCTGAATCCGAGGTTGAAACCGTAGGTTATATCAGGTATGTATGAGCCGAGAATCTGTTTGTCGTTTTCGTCAATCACATTGTCATGGTTGACGTCTTCGTATCTGAAGTCACCGGGTTGCAGCCCGTTAGCAACGGCGATGGGGTCTGCTGCACATTCTTCGTCGGTCTGATAGATGCCAGCCACTTTGAAGCCGTAGTAGCTGTTCATCTTCTCTCCTACTTTCTGTACCGTCTTACCGCCTTTTACCATTTGCAGGTTGTCGCGCAGTGATTGCACTCTGTTTCTAAGCCAAGCGACGTTTCCTCCAATAAAGTATGTCCAGTCTTTGTTGATTTTGTGTTCCCAGTTGAGGTTTACGTCGACGCCCATGTTCAGTATCTCTGCCCAGTTGCCTGCCACTGTCTCGTTTTGCATCGGCAGTGTCGGAGAGATGACTGCATTCTGTGTGAGTCTGTAGTACCAGTCGATGTCACCTGTGAGTCGGTTCTTAAGTGTTGCGAAGTTGGCTCCCACATTTGTCTCATTGACTTTTTCCCAGCTCAGCCACGAGAAGTTCGACGAGTTGATATATCCGCTAAGTGCGGTGTTGCTACCGAAAACGGCACGTGTGATATTGCTGCTTGTGGTTCCGTAACTGGCTCCTATCTTGTCGTTGCCGAGCATTCCCCAGCTGGCTCTTATCTTGAGGTAGTCGAGTCCTTCAGTATCTTTCAGCCAGCTCTCGTTGCTCATCACCCATGCCAGTCCGACCGAGGGGAATGTTCCCCATTTCTCGTTGTATTTGCTTGAGCCGTCGCGTCTGAGAGTGAACATAGCCATGTATCTGTCGTCGTAGTTATAGTTGATACGTGTGAAGTACGAGAGTGCTCTGTAGCGGCTGCCATCGTCGCCTGTGGTACGTCCTTCGCTGCTGCCGAGGTTGATATACATGTAGCTGTCTTTCCCGGCGGGCACGTCTTGAGCAACGCTCCACAGGTTGTTGTATTGTTCCTGTCGCATACTCATTCCCACCATCACCTTGAGGCTGTGTTCGTTCCATTGGTCGCTATAGGTTATGGTGTTATCCCAAATCCAGTTGCCAAACGAGGTGTTGCTTTTTGTGAATGTTGATGTCTCGTTCTTCTGGTTGTTGCTGATGTAGTATTCCGGGATGAAGACAGTGGCGAGCATGGAGGTGTAGTCGTAGTTATAAGATGTGCGTATGGTGAATCGGTCGTCCCAGATGTTGAATTGTGCGTAGGCGTTAACCATCATTTGGTTCTGCCGGTTTCTGCTGTCGTAGAGCCTTGCAGTGGCAACGGGGTTGTAGAAGTTGCTGGTTAGTTTGAGCGTCAGAGGCGAGGCGTAAGAGTCGGTATATAGTTCTGCTGTAGTGGGGTCATAGACGGGGAATAGCCCCGGCATGTTATATGCTTGTTGCCATGCTGCGTTGTTAGGGAACTGTTGCTGGCTGTTGGTGAAGATACCGTTAAAGCCTACGGTGAGCCATTTGAAAGGTTTATATTCAACGTTGCCTCTAAGGTTCATACGTTTGAAGCTGTTGTCGGAGTTCATGATACCATTTTGGTAGAGGTAGCTGATGCCGACACCATAGGTGGCTTTGTCGTTTCCTCCGTTGATATTGAGGCTGTGATTGGTCATGATGGCGGGTCGAAGCAGTTCTTTATACCAGTTGGTGTTTTGCTCGAGATTATAGGTGTCGGTGGCGGAGTCGTATGTACCTCCGTATGTCTTCATCGACATCTGTATCATGCGCGAGTATGCTCGTTTGTTAGCTTCAAGTACCATCTGTGCATATTGGTTGGACGTGCACATGGCGAGTATGTTACTTGCCGTTTGCACTCCCACATATCCGTCGTATGTCACTTCTGCACGTTGGTTCTGTTTGCCCCTTTTAGTGGTGATGATCACGACGCCGTTGGCGGCTCGTACGCCATAGATGGCTGCAGCTGAGGCGTCTTTCATGATAGATATCTCTTCGATATCGCCATTGCCCAGAAAGTTGATGTTGTCATAGAACATGCCGTCTACCACATATAGTGGTGTGTTGTTGCTGAACGAACCGATGCCTCGTATAGAAACGGTAGGTCCTGCTCCCGGTACTCCTGAGTTGACGATGTTGATACCCGCCACCTTGCCTTGCAATGCAGCCATAGGCGATGCTGTCGGAGTGGTGGCGAGTTCTTCGCCTTTCACGGTCTCAATGGGTGAGGTCAGGTCTTTGATTTTAGCAGCGCCATAGCCTACCACTACAACGTCCTCGAGTTTCTGAACGTCTTCTGTGAGTCGGATGGCAGAGAGGTTGTCGGTGGCTTTTAGCCGAACCGGCAGATAGCCCATATAGCTCACTTCCAAAGTGGCATCCGGGCTGACAGAGTTGAGTACGAAATTACCATCGAAGTCGGTGATGGTTCCTTGCTCGGTGCCCACAATACGTATGGCTGCTCCGATGAGCGGCTCGCCCGCAGCGTCGGTCACGGTACCACGCAAGTCGTTGTTGGCGATGACACTGAGCGAGGGTATAAGCACGATAAGCAGAAAAAGGAGTTTTTTCATGGCGGAAATGGAAAAAAGAGATTAGAAAAAATTATCCAAGCCCTCTTGAGAGGACTTGGATATTTTCTTATAAACGTAAGATTATAATTGTGTTCCCAATACGTTGTATTGTTTGCCGTTGAATTCAATGATGAGTTGTCCGTTCACGATTCGTTTCTGCGGTCTGGCTTGTGTTCCCTCGTTGTTGTGCAGGGCGTCGGTCATTGACGAGTAGAAGTAAGCGTTGGCAAGAGCTACCGGTGTGCCTTCAGCGCTTTCGCCTTGGGCAGTCTGGAAGCCTTCGAGAATCAGGTAACGGAAGTCTTGGAAGTCGTAGGTGTCGAACGGTGCAGCAAGCAGGTCGACAACAACGGTATTCCATTGGTTGGCTTTGAGGTTTTCGAATACGGCGCCGTTTTTCCAATCGCTGCCGCCTTCAGCTGCTTTAAGAGCTTCGAATGTGACTTTGATTTTAGAGTCAACAGTGACGTAGATGTCGAATCGGAACATGTCGTAGCTCATGTTGATAGCGTATTTGTCGGCATCCCAGTTGGTGAATGCATCCCATCCGAACGCATCGGTATACCAGATGTGTTCTCCGTTTTCATACTCGAGGTCTTGCCAAGCAGCTCCCCAACTTGTAGGAGCAAAATGGAAGTTATTGGTTGCGTATGTCGTTGAGAAGAGAGCCTGAACTCCGCTTTCAGCGTGTGTAGGAGCGGCGGGTGTGGTGGCAGGAGCGTTATCAGGCCATGTGGGAGCGGGAGTGTTCCAGAAATAGATGTTAGCAATTGCGAGTGGTGAGCCTTCGGCAGAAGTCTCGTTGTCAGCTTTTTTGTAGCTCTCGATGATGATGAACTTGATGTCTGACCAGTTGTGAACATTCTCGGCGTCTTTGTCCCACCATGCGGGGTCAGCGTCGATAGTGTTCCATCCGGCATTGAGTCCGAAGTGTATGCTGTTCTGATACGATACACCTTCCACTTTGATGTTGACGTGCGAAGCTTCCGGCACCCAAATGTCGAAGTGCAGTTTCTCGAATGCGCTGGCATCGATAGTGCTGTTGTCGGTGGTGCCCAGTGCGCCCCATGTCATTGCATTGGCGTATAGCACATTAGCGCCGTTGAGCTCGAGTGTCTGCCAGTTGTCGAAGCCCATGTTGGCAGGAACGAATATTGGTGCCTCTGTCTCATAGGCTTTGCAGTTGAGTGAGAGTACGTCGGTGGCCAAACGCTCGGGAACAGCCGGAGCATCGGTGGGGATATTGGCAACGGGCGTCTTCCAGAAATACACGTTGGCGACAGCGAGAGGTGTGCCTTCGGCAGAGGTCTGGTTGTCAGCTTTTTTGTAGCTCTCGATGATGAAGAACTTGATGTCTGACCAGTTGTGAACATTCTCGGCGTCTTTGTCCCACCATGCGGGGTCAGCGTCGATAGTGTTCCATCCGGCATTGAGTCCGAAGTGTATGCTGTTCTGGTACGATACACCTTCCACCTTGATGTTGACGTGCGAAGCTTCCGGCACCCAGATGTCGAAGTGCAGTTTCTCGTACGAACTTGCGTCAATAGGTTTGTCATCGGAAGGAGTGAAAGCACCCCATGTCATGGCGTCGGCATAAGCCACGACTGTACCTTCTACGTTCAGCATCTGCCAGTTCTCGAAGCCCATCTTGGCAGGAACGAGCAACGGTGTAGCCTCGTAGGCGTTGCAGAACAATGAAAGAACATCGGCACTCTCGTGAGTCGGAGCTGCCGGAGCTTCGGTGGGTTGCTGAGCCTGTGAGAAGGCTAACATCGGCATAAAGCACAAAGCTACAATAGTAGCAAGGAAGTAGTTGTTTTTCATAAGATTGGTTATTTAAGTTAATTATGTATTATCGGTAAAATAGAATGACGAATTACGTTTTAGTCTTTCTCGAAGAGTTATAGATGACTCTCGACCGCAAAGGTACAAAATAATTTTTATGTACGCAATATATTTCAAAAAAAACTCAAGAGAGCAGTCGGCGCAGGAGTCACTGCTATTCAACCCAAATCGGTCATTAGAATTTATTTTAGAGTTTATATTATTTTTGAGCAGAT
>CAMHKW010000062.1 GCA_946185835.1 uncultured Bacteroidales bacterium | reverse complement strand
ACTCTTGGCGATGAGAACACTATTTTCAAAGAACTCTTACTATTTAGCATTTACGATACCGCATAGATTTTTATAGAATGTCACAATTTTAACGAACAATTGATACTAAAAAAGTGACAAAAAAAATGCTTTTTTGATAAGATGTTTGCAAATGTTATAAATAAACTGTAACTTTGCTGCCAAAAGTTGCAAAGATTAACAAAAAGGAGATAAAACTATGAAGAAAGTATTGTTTACGGTATTAGCGGGCATTGTGCTCGCCATGCCAATGAACGCACAGTTTCTCAGAGGCTTAGCAGAAAAAGCCATCGAGAAAAAAATGCAAGAGAAAACTACTCCGAAACAGGCAGTAGAACCTGCTGACAATTCGGAAAATACGGATTATATCACAGAAGAGTTGCAGGCTATCGTCAATCCGGAATATGACACAGAGGATTCTGCTACGCCGATGACCATTAGTTCGATAAGTGATGTACTGAACAAACGCCCGGCGTTGCCTACGGTCAATGATCTCTTATCGCCTGACGCCAAGAAAGCGTACGCCTACAAAGGTGCCTTGGCGTGGGAACAGGGAGCTATGAATTATCGTGCTTCCTCGCAATCACGGTATATAGAGTTGCAGAACAAAATCTTAGCAGCAGGTAACAAGCAACGCCAACAACAAACTCGTCAGCAGAACTTCATCAATGAGGCTTCTGCCAAGGGACTGATGCCTTCGCAGCAGGAAATCATGCAGGCACTTGTGGCTTCCGGCTATGATTTGGAGAAGATAACTCCCGAACAATCAATAAATGTCATAGCAGGGGCGTACTCCAAGAAATGGAACATCCCCGAGGCGGATGTCAAGCAATTCCTTACGTTAGTGCAAAGCGACGACCGTAAAGCCGAAGCATTCCTCGCACAAAAACATCCTGATTTGTACAAGAAACTGGCGGGTAATGCGCCGAATTCAAGCGAGTTCATGGATGTAGATACCAAAGAGAATGAGTACGGCAAACTTGGTGGACAAATATCGGATTTAGCGGAAGAAGCACGCGTATTGAAAGAGAATATGATGGATATGATGAAGCACGTGAACTATGTCTCATCACTGGGGAACTTCCACGTAGCAGATTTGCCGACAAACAAACTAGAAGACCTATACACGCAGATTGCCGATGGCTGGAAATCATCGTCAGAATGCAAACAGGTTATTCAGATTGAGACAGGTTTGCAGGAGCGCTTGAATTCATGGGAACCATGTGTAGAATCTAACATGGGGAAGGACATTCCTTTTCCATCGTGGTGGACACAAGGACGCAAACAGGAGAATGCCGTTATTGCTACTTGGAACAAGCAGAATGCACAGAAATGGCTCACTGCTGTGGCTGAGTATGACGGACAATTACGTGCATTGTATGAGCGCTTGGAAGTACTGGATAAGCAGTTGGAGCAGGTACGTAGCGGCGATGCGGAAACATTCGCGTACTTAGATGCCAAGATGCAAGTCTATATTGCCGAGCAACTCTTGTTAGATTACTATTCTATGTTCACCGTGGCTTTGGGATTCCCATGCGCTGTGCCTCAGGAGGAAACGAAATACATGACTTGCGAAACGTACGGCAAGGGATAACTGCCGCAAATCAAGTAGTCATATCGTAGCAATAAGCAAGAGCCGTGCGAAAGTGCGGCTCTTAATCTCTTTATGCTCTCTTACTCTCCCGATGTCGTCGGCTTCCTATTACATGTCGTCTACGTATCTAATAGCGAACTATCTATATGCCCATATCTATCTGGAGGGGGTGATGAAGACTCGCCATTTACCGTTTTCGTCTTTTTGGATATATTCTTTATTTTGCAGGTTTTGCAGCATTTTCCGGATAGCTGAACGGTTGATTCCTATTTCCTCTTGCAAGTAGGCAAAGGTTACGACAGGCTCCGTTCGCAATTCGCGAAGAATCTTGGCTTAAGTGGGCGTCCGGAAAGCAATCCGCTCTCCATCGTACCACCAGATATTTTCATCCCTCTCCGTAACAAACAACACATCGTTCTCAACCTCTTTTGCAATCAGATCGTTCATGTGTTTATGAAACGGTCGAATCTGCTTGAGCGAGGCATGAGCCCCTTCGGCAGGTGTCGATCAGACAATCAGATCCGCTTGGTTCAAGATAAGCGACGCTTGCGGCTGCCCGTCGGCATAAACAATACATTTATTGCCTGCTATTTCTAAAAGGGATTTCTTAATGATTTTACTCCTCTGCGAAATGTTTTTAACAACTCTTTTTGTTCGTCGGTAATACGATAGCTCTCAATAGCTTTCTGTATGGTCTTATGATGCGTCAGGTCAGATAAGCGACGCTGTTGGAGATATGGCAACGTCGCGTCCCACTGTTTGGCAAGCGCGGTAGCGAAGAACCAAGCCTGCATCATACTGATGTAATACTCATCGCTATGGATAGCCGATACCCACTCTAAGTACTCAGCATCAAAGTCATCATCCAAGAAATACCGCATCAGCATGCCCATACCGAAGCGGATGGTATAAACATGCTCGGATGCCATCCACCGGCGGATATGCGGCAACAGTTCTGAGACATGCTTCTTAAAACATGCGGGTGACAGCTGGTCACATGTTGCCCAGTTGTCGACATAAGGCAAGAAACGTTCCAACTCGGTGAGACATCTCTCGAAATCTGTCTGTCCGCAAAGAAGGAAAGCATGCAGTTGGTTCTCGTCGAAATAATAGTGCGGCAAGATCTGCATGAAATCATACGCTGCCGATGTCTTGCTGACCTGCTTTGCCATTTTGCGCATGTCGGGAGTCCGCACACCTATAATCGTCTCACGCGCGACGTTGGGTAACAACTTACTCTGAAAGTCGGCATAAGTCTTGTCTTGCAGCGCAAAGAGCTGCTCTATTATTTGTTCTGTTGGCGTTTGCATGCTATTGTATTTCTTATAGATTGCAGGAGTGGTTTGCGACAAGCAGTGCATCTTCATTTTTAATCTCTTGTATATTAGTACTTTTGGAAGAAATTGTGTATTTCCGTGTAGACCACACGACTTTCTTCCCATAGCGGATATTGCACTGCGAAGACATGCACCAGTTTGTTTTGTCTGCCCTTGGGGAAATTCAACAGTCGATGCTCTACCCTATTGTCGGTCAGCACTTGTTCGAAACGAAGGGTGTCGTTCTGAATCAGGTCTTCAGCGCTGGTAACGAGGTATATCGGTGGTAGCTTTGTGTCGTTCACCAGCGCCGAGGGGTTGAGGATATAAGGCAGGTACGGTTTGTCGATGTCGTTGGCATTGCACACCACATCGGCAAGAAAATATAACAATCCTTTTCGGTTGGTATCGAGCATGATAGAGATGAAAGCTGCGGCACGGAAAGATATACGGCAGGGGGCTATTTCGAAAATATGTTGCAGCTTATCACTTGCTTCGATAGAAAGAGCGAACAGAGAAAGCAGTGCACCTGCCGAGTCGCCGGTCAGATAGCAGTTCTTGAGGTTGAGATGATACTCTACCCTATGTTCGCTGATAAAACGCAATGCAGCCATGACATCTTCTACTTGATGCACTAACGTGGTATCGGGAATGCGTCGATAGCTGACGCTCACCACCACATACCCCATCCGAGCCCATTCGTGGTTGAACCAGGTATTCACCTCTTTGAATGAAGCAAAAAGCCCTCCCCCGTGCACATTGACGATGACGGGTAGGTTAGCAGGAGCGTCCTTGGGTCGGTATATATCCAACAGATGTTCGGGCGTACCATCAGCAATATATGGTATATCTGCCTCGACTGACAAGTCGGATGTGTCGTATTTGTGTTTTCTCATTCGCAGGGCGTCGTTGGTCTCGAAAAGAAAACGACCGAGGAGTGCCATTAGTCTTGACATAAGGCTACTTTATACTATAGGGTCACAGAAGTTCTTATTAATGTCGTGACACATATTGTGTTACGTCAGGCACCTCCGCTTCTTCCCAACTTGTAAGAATCTGTGCTACGATTTTACCTTCGTTGTTGGTGATGTTATGGATGAAACTATTGGCAACGGCTGTCCCCAGAAGTTGGCATGTGAGAGTGTCGCCCAAGAACGTCTCGTGCAGCCAGGTAATAGTGAGCTGCTTTATCCGATGATGATGCACGAAATCGGGCGTTGCCGTTTGCATTGCGATACTGAGATAAGTGCGGTTGTTGACATGCCCGTTGAAATCGAGGTTGATGGTGTTAACCTTATGCTCGATTTTAGTGAGTGGTTGTAGTTCGCCCTCGGGTGAGTATTTCTTGTGCCCCTCTTCGGTAAATTGCTCGAGCACCGGCATCTGCGAACGCACGGTGTCGAGACTTACGGGTCGGCGTCTGACGGTATCAATCAGGCTCCAACACGCGAAGCCGTGTGCTATCGTCTCACCAGTCGAGACCTTTGTCACTTCAAAGTCAGAAAACAATCGCACGGCACCTATCTCGCTGTTCCATAC
Organism: uncultured Bacteroidales bacterium; assembly: GCA_946185835.1. Lineage (GTDB taxonomy): Bacteria > Bacteroidota > Bacteroidia > Bacteroidales > Paludibacteraceae > Colicola. The sequence goes on along the minus strand of CAMHKW010000062.1, from coordinate 8,006 downwards.
CGTGACTTCGATGTCGTCGGACCAAAAGACCTTGTCGGTATGAAAAAACGCACTGAACCGCGAGATGACCCACATCGCATTCTGTTTCACCACGTCGAAAGCTGCGAGATGAAGGCACCCCATATAACGTGCCCAGCAATCTTGATAATAAAGCAGAATAGCATTCGGCGTCATCCGATACAGGTTGTCCATATCGGCCGCCGTAATGCTATATCTGATAGTAAAAGAAGAAGGTAACTGCATAATAGATACTATTTTAAGAGTTTGTCAGCTTCACACCAACTCGCGAATGGTCTTTCCCACGTTGATGAGGTGGTCAGCCACACGTTCGGCATTCTGCGCGAGCGATATATATTCGGTGCCGACCTGCGGCAGGCAAATGTCGAGCGACAGACGCTGGATATGATTCGTTTCCATCTCTTGAGTCAGTCGGTCGACTTCGTCTTCTATCTGATTGGCACGTCCTAAGGCAGCAAGGTCGAGTTTGTGATAAGCCTGCATTATCTCTTTGAACAGCGACTCTATCAGTTCGTCGAGCTGTCGGATTTCGTTGAGTGCATATTCCGAGAACCGTGCATCCTGAGCTTTCAGGCTATCTGCATACTCGATGATATTCTCGGCATAGTCGCCGATACGTTCGAGGTCACTGACGGAACGGATGGTAGATGCCAGATACTGGTGGTCGAACTCGTTGAGCGAACGACCTGAAAGCGTCACTGCATAACGCACCAACTCGCGATTGAGGAAGTTAAGCTCTTTCTCTGTTTGTCGGAAATGTTCGATATCGGTATAATCGAGCGTGGTAACGACATGTATGGACAGGTGGAAATTGCTCATTGCCAACTTAGCCATATTCTCGACCTCGGCTTTGAGCTGACGGACAGCCACTACAGGGGTACGCAACATTTGTTCGTCGAGGAAATAGAGGTGCGGCTCGTTCGATTTGTCGGTTGACGCTATCTCATCGCTCTTTATCACATTGCATACCAGCTTCACCAATCCGTCGGTCAGAGGCATGGCAATAAGCATGGTGCAGACATTGAAGACGGTATGGAACATAGCCAACTGCAGCTGCGGGGCATTCGGGAAGAACTGTTCGAATAGCGAGCCGAAGCTGGCGGCACCACCCGTTACCATCCACAGTACCAGAGCGATAAGCAAGAAGATGACGACACCCATGGTGTTGAACAGCAGGTGTATAAGAGCAGTACGCTTGGCATTGGTGCCACTCGTCATACCAGCCAAGATAGCAACCACACACGAACCGATGTTAGAACCCATTGTCAGATAGATACCTTGGTCGAGCGAGACCAGACCGGTGACGACCATCGTGATAGCGATACTCGTCATCACCGACGAGGATTGTATGATAGCCGTCAGCACGGCTCCCACCAGCACCAGCAACAACGGATTGCTTATCGAGGCGAGAAAGACTTTCACGGAATCGAGAGCAGCGAAGTCGTTCATCGCACTCGACATCATACTCAGACCGACAAACAAGAGTCCGAAACCGGTCAGAATGCCGCCTATCTGCTTACGATGGTCGTCTTTGGTAAACAGCATCATAAAAGCGCCTATACCTGCGAAAGCAGCAAAGATAAGTGTTGTTGAGATACTCGAAGTGCCGAACATTCCCAACGCCACCAACTGTGCCGTGACCGTGGTTCCGATGTTGGCACCATAGATGACTGTCGCGGCTTGCGCCAGACTCATGATACCTACGTTGACGAAACCGATCACCATCACCGTCACGGCACCACTGCTCTGTATGGCTGCCGTACCGACGGTACCGATACCTACTCCGAGCCAACGCTGACCCCAACTGCTACTCGACGACGAACTACCTGCCTTCTTAAACAGGTGCTTCAGACGCTTACTACTGATACTCTCGAGGTTGCTACTCATCATCTGACAAGCAACAAGAAAAACGCCAATACCTGCAAGCAAGGTAAGAACGGCTACTAAAACTAACGTGACATTCATTTTTATCTATCTATTCTATTATCATTTACAAAAAAAAATAGTGCTAACCGACTACGATTAGCACTATATAATCATATCTGTGATACAGACTTAAGAAAACATAAGTCACAAGCCGACCATACTGACTGCCGACACGCCAAAGCATTTAGAGAAATGAAACACATGGCGATACTCATCATTCCACTATGGTAATTTTGTTTCAAGCTTGTAACTGACATTCAAATTAAAAAAGAAAATTAAAATCCGACATGTTTTTAAGTGCTATACCCGTTCCTATCGCCACCGAATGAAGCGGGTCTTCGGAGACGTGGAAATCGATGATAAACTTCCGTGACAAGCGTTCGGCAAGCCCGCGAAGCAATGCTCCACCCCCGGTCAGGTACACACCGTTTTCTACGATGTCGGAATACAACTCCGGTGGGGTCTTGCGTAATGCCGACAAGATAGCGTTTTCGATGGTAGTGATGTTCTTGTCGATGCAATGTGCTATCTCTTGGTAGCTGACCGGCACAGTAAGAGGCAAATCGTTGGCTTTGTTCTTGCCCGAGATAATGATGTCTTGCGGCGGATTGGCAAGTTCAAGCGACGCAGAGCCAACCTGCATCTTTATCATCTCAGCCTTCGGCTCACCTATTTTTATACCATGGTTCTTCTCCATGTGCTGCATGATATCCTGATTGAGAGCATCGCCTGCCACCGGTATCGACTCGTTAACGACCAATGCGCCGAGCGACATAACGGCAATCTCGGTGGTGCCGCCACCGATGTCTACCACCATGCAGCCATTAGGACTGTTGATATCAAACCCCATGCCCATCGCTGCCGCCATCGGCTCGTAGATCAGGTGCAACTCACGAGCACCGGCATGTGTACACGAATCACGAATAACGAGTTTCTCTGCCTCCGTAGCACCCGAAGGCACACATACCACCATCTTGATAGATGGGGAGAACACACGACGTCGATGAGGAATCATGTTAATGAAACCACGAATCATAAGCTCGCACGCCTTGTAATTGGCTATCACACCGTTCTTCAACGGACGGATAGTGAGGACCTTATCCTCAGACCCTCGACCTATCATCTTATTCGCCTCCTTTCCGACTTCCAACACAGTGTTGTCGGACTGACGAAGAGCTATCACCGATGGTTCATCAACTACTATCTCACCATCACTGATAATAATGGTATTGGCTGTGCCAAGATCTATCGCAATCTCTTGCGACAAAGAAAAAAGTGGCATAACGTAAAGTTTTAATGGTTAGTATTGAATATATTATCCTTAAAAGCAAATAACAATCGTCAAAAAAACGACACCGACGAATCAGCATTTTCAAACCAAATTAGCCAAATCAGCATCGCACATTCTTCGACCTTGCAAAAGTAATACTTTTTTTCTACTCCCACAAGAGTCAGGCGTAGATATTTTCATTTTCACACAACAAATTTCTTTGTTTGAAAAAAAAAGTGTAACTTTGCAGGCTACAATGCGCGCGCACGTACTCATAAAGAAGCACGCAAAGAAGCACGCATTAAGAAATTGGAACTTTCGACAAGTATCAATATCATATTTTTACTAACTTAAATTTTTTATCTATGGCAGAAAACAAATTGCATCTGTTAGAGGATTTTGCTCCCGTTTCTACTCAGGAATGGAAAGACAAAATCATAACAGACCTCAAGGGCGCTGACTTCGACAAGAAGCTCGTCTGGAGGACCCCGGAGGGCTTCAATGTCCAGCCCTTCTACCGTCTTGAGGACATCCAAGACCTCAAGACCACCGAAAGCGCACCGGGCAAGTACCCGTTTGTGCGCGGTATCAAAACCGACAACCAGTGGCATGTGCGCCAGAACATCTGCGCCAAAGATGCAGCCAAGGCTAACAAGAAAGCCCTCGACGTGCTGATGAAAGGCGTTGACTCGCTCGGCTTCAAGCTCGACAAGCAGCAGCTCTCAAAAGAGTATATCGCTACTCTGCTGAAGGGCATCTATGCTGATGTCATCGAACTCAACTTCACCGTTTGCGTAGGCAAGGCAGAAGAGCTTATCGAGTTGCTCGTCATCTATTTCAAAGAGCAGGGCTTCGACCTCAACGCTGTTCGCGGCTCTATCAATGTTGACCCCATCAACCGCATGCTTGTGAAAGGTAAGAACCTCACCCGCGAGCAGGTGGCTCAGAAGGTGGCATCAGTGGTTAGCTTCGCTGCAGGTCATCTGCCCAAGTACCGCGTCATCGGCGTTAACTCCGTATCGCTCAACAATGCAGGTGCCTACTGTGCTCAAGAACTCGGCTACGCTCTTGCATGGGGCAACCAGTACATGGAGATGCTCACCGAGGCAGGTATCGACGCTGCTACTGCAGGCAAAAGTATCAAGTTCAACATGGGTATCGGTGGCAACTACTTCATGGAGATTGCCAAGTTCCGTGCCGCCCGTATGCTCTGGGCAATGATTGTCCGTCAATATGAGCCAATCTGCAACTGCGGCGACTCATGCAACTGCGAGAAGGTGGACGGCAAATATTGCCCCTGCGCTATGAAGATGCACGTGTGCGCCGAGACTTCGGAGTTCAACATGACCATCTTCGATGCATACGTTAACCTGCTCCGCTCGCAGACCGAGGCTATGTCGGCTGCCATTGCAGGTGTTGACGAGATTGTAGTTACTCCGTTCGACATCACCTACAAAGAGCCGGACGACTTCTCAGAGCGTATCGCACGCAACCAGCAACTGCTGCTGCGCGAGGAGTCGCACTTCGACAAGGTGGTTGACCCGGCTGCCGGTTCGTATTATATCGAGACACTGACCAACAACATCGCCGCTGAGGCTTGGAAACTCTTCCTCGACATTCAGGACAAAGGTGGTATGTTCGAGATGGTAAAGAGCGGTGCTGTTCAGGCTGCTATGCAGGAGAACCTCACCAAGCGTCTTGCCGACGTAGCAAAACGCAAAGAGACACTGCTTGGCACCAACCAATTCCCTAACTTCAACGAGAAGACCGAGGGTAAGATTGTGAAAGAGGCATGTGGCTGCAAGTGCGGTTGCGCTAACGAAGAGGGCGAGCGTCTTGCTACTTTGCCTCGTCTGCGTGCTGCCGAGCAGTTCGAAGAGCTCCGTCTTCAGACCGAGGCTGCCGAGCATCAACCCGTGGCATTCATGCTCACCATCGGCAACCTCGCTATGCGTTTAGCACGCTCGCAGTTCTCATGTAACTTCTTCGCATGTGCCGGTTATAAGGTTATCGACAACAACGGCTTCAAGACCGTCGCTGAAGGTATCGAAGCTGCCCGCAAGGCAGGTGCCGACATCATCGTGCTCTGCTCGTCTGACGATGAGTACGCCGAGTTTGCACCTCAGGCTTGGGAGATACTCAAAGATGCCAAAGAGCTGTTCGTCGTTGCCGGTGCACCTGCTTGCATGGAAGACCTGCAGAAACTCGGCATCGAGAACTTTATCCACGTCCGCGTCAACGTCCTCGAAACACTGAAATCGTTTAACCAAAAGCTCCTAAAATAATTATCAACAGAGAAATGGAGAAAGCAGAGAATTAACTAAAGAGAAATATTTCAGTTAACTCAGTTTCCTCAGTTGACCAAAGTTAGATTTCAATGAATTACAGTGAGTATTTATATAGTAGTGAGACTAACGAAATAATTGGTGCAGCGATTGAAGTTCAAAGAGTCATTGGTTGTGGTTTTACAGAACCTATATATCAAGAAGCTTTAGAAAAAGAATTTCAATTGCGAGGTATTCCTTATGAAAGAGAGAAAATATATCAAGTTCATTATAAAGGAATACTCTTGGATAAACAATTTCGTGCTGATTTCGTTTGCTATGATAAAATAATTGTAGAGCTAAAAGCAGTAGATAGTTTTACTAAAGAGCATACTTCACAAGTCTTTAATTATCTTAAAGCAAGTGGGCTACAATTAGGCTTATTACTCAATTTTGGTACTCCCATTTTGGGTAAAAAACGTATTTTACGCCCTGAACATTGGAACTGATTTCTTTGTCAGCAGAGAAAAGGAGGAAGCAGAGAAAAACTCAGCCATCTCAGTTCTCTCAGTCGAAGAAATAATTAATGTCAACAAAGGTAAGGAGAAAGCAGATAAATATTCAACCATCTCAGTTCTCTCAGTTGAAGAAATAAAAATAAAGCATCTATGAAACCAGATTTTAAGAATATCAACATTCGTGAAGTAGCTGCTTCTAAAGTTGAAGGAGCTAACGAAGCTAACTGGCTGACACCGGAACAGATTCCTGTCAAGCCCGTTTACACCAAAGAAGACCTCGAAGGCATGGAGCACCTGAATTATGTCTCAGGTATCGCACCATTCCTGCGTGGTCCGTACAGCGCCATGTACCCGCTCCGTCCGTGGACTATCCGTCAGTATGCCGGTTTCTCCACAGCACAGGAGTCTAACGCTTTCTATCGCCGTAACCTCGCTTCAGGTCAGAAAGGTCTGTCAGTGGCCTTCGACCTCGCTACACACCGCGGCTATGATGCCGACAACCCACGCGTCGTTGGTGACGTAGGTAAAGCAGGTGTGTCGATTTGCTCGGTGGAGGATATGAAAGTGCTGTTCGACGGTATTCCACTCAATAAGATGTCCGTCTCAATGACCATGAACGGCGGCGTGCTGCCTATCATGGCGTTCTATATCAATGCCGGACTTGAGCAGGGTGCCAAACTCGAAGAGATGGCAGGTACTATCCAGAACGACATTCTCAAAGAGTTCATGGTGCGCAATACCTATATCTACCCGCCTAAGTTCTCGATGAAGATCATCGCCGACATATTCGAATACACCTCGAAGAACATGCCTAAGTTCAACTCTATCTCTATTTCCGGCTACCACATGCAGGAAGCAGGTGCCACCGACGACATCGAGTTGGCATACACCCTCGCTGACGGTCTTGAGTACCTCCGCGCCGGTGTTAATGCCGGCATGAACGTGGACGATTTCGCACCGCGTCTGTCGTTCTTCTGGGCTATCGGTATGAACCACTTCATGGAGATTGCCAAGATGCGTGCAGGTCGTATGTTGTGGGCTAAGATTGTCAAGTCGTTCGGCGCCAAGAACCCGAAATCGCTTGCACTCCGTACCCACTCGCAGACCTCAGGCTGGTCGCTCACCGAGCAAGACCCGTTCAACAACGTAGGCCGTACATGTATCGAAGCTATGGGTGCCGCACTCGGTCATACACAGTCGCTCCACACCAACGCTCTCGACGAGGCTATCGCACTGCCTACCGACTTCTCGGCACGTATCGCACGTAACACGCAGATTTACATCCAAGAGGAGACCAAGGTCTGCAAGGAGATTGACCCATGGGGCGGCTCGTATTATGTTGAGAGTCTGACTAAGCAGATTGCCGAGCGTGCATGGGAGCATATCCAGGAGGTTGAGAAACTCGGAGGTATGGCTGCCGCTATCGAGACAGGTATTCCTAAGATGCGTATCGAGGAAGCCGCTGCCCGCACACAGGCACGTATCGACTCAGGCACACAGAAGATTATCGGTATCAACGAGTATCGTCTTGACCACGAAGACCCGATTGACATCCTCGAGATTGACAACACTGCCGTTCGTGAGCAACAGGTGGCTCGCTTGAAAGACCTCCGCGCTCATCGCGACGAGGCTGCCGTTCAGGAAGCCTTGAAGGAGATCACCGCTTCTGTTCAGGCATGGGCTGACGGCGGCAAGGGCGAGAACCTCTTGGCACTTGCAGTCAAGGCAGCCGGTCTCCGTGCTACCTTAGGCGAGATATCAGATGCCTGCGAGAAAGTCGTAGGTCGTTATAAAGCAACCATTAGAACTATTTCAGGAGTGTACGCAGCAGGAACAAAGAACGATGCTGACTTCCAGGAGGCTCAGCGTCTGACGGCAGAGTTTGCCAAGAAGGAGGGTCGTCAGCCTCGTATTATGATTGCCAAGATGGGTCAGGACGGCCATGACCGTGGCGCCAAAGTTGTGGCAACGGGTTATGCCGACTGCGGCTTCGACGTGGATATGGGACCG